>NZ_JAXRUT010000020.1:0-122601 GCF_035156405.1 Algoriphagus aurantiacus
CCTTGTCGCAGGTTTAATTGCCTATTCCTTCTTACCTAAAAAGCCCGCAATCAAGTATCAACCCGTCGAAACAAACCAATTAGCCGTTTTTTAAAATCGAACTCAGGTTACGAGGTCGATCAATTGGGTAAAAGAACTGTTTATGAAGGTCCTCAATTTATCTTTTATGCTGGAAAATATAGTGATTCAAAAAAGAGTACACAGGCAAGTGAAAAATAAGAACAGTTTATGAATATGCAAATGGAGAAAAAGTTATAGATGATACAGTAGGACATTGGAAAATGTCTAGATCTCCCTTCTGATATATTTTCATATCTATCATCACCCACCCAACTCCATCACCTTCCCCACAGTCTCAGGTACATCCTCGACATAGTGGCTGACATAGATCAAGGTAATCGTACTTCGCTCGCAGATTTGCTGCACGGTATCTTTAAAAAGTCTGCGCTGAAACTCATCCATGCCCTGTGACGCTTCGTCGAGAATCAGAAGTTTGGGTTGCTTGATTAGCGCTCGGGCAAGTAAAGTCCAGCGTTGGTTTTCTAAGGAAAGTCGATTGATGGGGATATTCTCAAATGCTTCCAGTTGGAAAAGTTTCATCCAGGATTCAGCTAAGGATTCATGCTCTTCATTTACTTTTCTAAATAAACCCATCGTATCAAAAAGCCCTGAAAGTATGACCTTACGACAAGTCTGATTAGTGGGAAAGAATCGACTGAGTTCTGGTGCTACAAATCCCGTAGGTCTTTTCACATCCCATATACTCTCACCGGTTCCACGCTTGCGTCCAAAAAGCCAGAAATTTTTAGAATAGGCTTGGGGATTTTCTCCAATCAGCAAACTGATCAAGGTCGATTTCCCAGTGCCATTAGCTCCTTTCAGAAGCCAACGCTCACCGGATTTCACTTCCCAATTGAGATTTTTCAGAATCTGCTTCTCTCCATAGTTGATACTGAGATTTTGCAGGCGAATAACTTCAGCATTTTCATTTGGCCTTTTTGACAAAAGCGAATCCAAAAGGCCCCAATCAAAAGACAATTTTTGTTCATGCTTGCCCGTCAGATGAAAGTCTTCTGCCAGCCAAGTATCTCCCACTCCCTTATTACTCAATCTTGCTATATGAGTAATTCCCGTGGGAATTTCATTCGCAGAAGTGGTCAGCAGCACATGAACTCCCTCGGAAATGATCGCTTTCAAAATCTCTCCAAACTCCTCCCTACTTTTCACATCCAAACCTGTCATCGGCTGATCCATCAGGTAAATGCTAGGCTGACGCATCAGTCCCACAGCCAGCGCCAGTCGTCTGGTTTCCCCATTAGAGAGCAAGAGTAGCGACTTATCCAGCAAGTGCTCCAAATGCAGCAATTCAGACACTTTCTCCAACGTCCAAGGCCCATCAACTTTCGCTTTTACTTCCAATAAATATTCCCCTACGGTAGCTGTATCCTCAGATTCTGAGGAATTGAACCGCTGCTGAAAGTAAAAGTTTTGCTGATTGGACTTATTGCGGATTTCGTAGCGCTGTGACACATACGCTATCAGATCCCGAAACGAATTGATCTCTCCTGACTTGGTCTTCTCTTCAGTATATTGCTTCGCAAAAGGACGGACAATTTCACCTGTTCGAACTACTGCATTTCCGCGAATAGCCTCTATGAAAGCAGTCATCTCTGCTCCAGAATTCCCAATAATAGCCCAGTGCTGCCTTTTTTCCCACTTGAAATCTAAGGATTTAAAAACTTGCTTTCCTTTTGAAAGAACTTGTGCGGAAGTGATTTTGAGAAGAGATTGCAAAATTTAAAATTGATGATTAGACTTTATTTTTACTGTCCATGACAATTGTTACTGGACCATCATTGACTAGTGAAACTTTCATATCTGCACCGAATTCTCCTGTACCAATGGGTTTGTCTAGTTCTGTTTGTAAGGCAGTGATCATTTTCTCATACAGGGGAATGGCGATGTCAGGCTTGGCCGCTTTGATATAAGAAGGCCGATTTCCTTTTTTGGTACTGGCATGAAGTGTAAACTGGGAAATCAGCAAAATCTCTCCGTCAATATCCAGCAGGCTTTTGTTCATCACCTCATTTTCGTCCGGGAAGATTCTCAGGTTCACGATTTTCTTCGAAAGCCAGGCGATATCCTCCTCCGTATCCGCCTCCTCAATTCCCAGTAAAATCATCAGGCCAATTCCGATTTCGGCTTTGACATTCCCGCCAATTTTCACTGATGCTTCAGAAGCGCGTTGGATTACTACGATCATTTACTTAAGTCTTGCATTTCTCCAGAGGAGATGATTTCTACAGAAGTTGTTTTTTGCGATAGCGCTGTTTTCACCATGGCCTTGGCTACTTGATAATCATGGATTGGTCGAAGATTTTTGAAAAGCTTCAGCCAAACCAAGGGTTTCATTGCGATGGTTGCTAGCTGTTCGCCAAGTCGGAACTCATTCCTATTTCCCAATAAAAGCGAAGGTCTGAATAAGCCCAAATAGGCAAACCCAATTGCTTTGAGATCTTCTTCCGTTTTGCCTTTGGTCTGGCTGTAAAATATTGAAGATTTTTCATCTGCACCTGAAGCTGATACATAGAGGAATTTGGATGCTCCAATTTTTTTAGCCCATTTCCCGAAGGTGATCACCAAGTCATGATCAATGGCGTAAAACTTCTCCTTGGAACCTGCTTGCTTGATGGTCGTTCCCAGTGAGGAAAATGCATGTACCTCAGCTGTTTTTTCGGTTATACTCTGGACAAGAGAATAAAATTCTCCACCCAAACTCTGAGAAGTGACTTTATCTACCCAATCCCAAGTGTCTAATTTCGCCATATCCCCTTCTATCTGGACAAGCTTCTGCTGCTTAATTGCAAGCTTTCTTCGGCCAATACTCAGGACGTAATCATAGCCCTCATTTTTAAAAAGATGGTGGAGAATCTCCTTACCTACAAGACCTGAAGCCCCAGAAATCAGTGCGATTTTCATCTGTTTATAATTGTTTTTTTAAAGGTCACATAGCCTGTCTCGTCCCGATAGTTATCGGGATCGATTCTGGAGAATCTCGCATAACAAATAATCATCCCACAGTGTGTCGCTTGCGTCATGCTCGATGTCATATGTTATATCGTTGAGGCAAACTGTGGAGTCAACTCCTCAGCTATTGCTTTATTTTTATCCCGTGCATACCACAGGTGTGTGCCATCGGCAAATTTTTTGGGAGTAATATTTTGAGGATCAAGTTTGAATGCTTTCAGGCGGTTTTGAAGAAATTCAGGCCTTGGTCCCCAGACAAAAAGCTCTTTGCTTAGGTCTTTACTCAAGCCAATCAAAATTGGAATTGACCTTGCTCCATCAGTAAGATAAGCATTCATCAGCTCTGGATTCTCATCCCTCAAGACAAATTTCAGCTCGATCAGTGGGTTCAATGCAGCTAGCTTAGCGATGAATGGCAAACTTTGCGCAGCATCTCCACACCAAGCTTCTGTGATCACCAGCCATACTTGTGGCGATGAAATGGAAGTGATTATTTTATCTAATTCTGGTGAAATCTTAGCCGTTTTATCCCAGCGATTCATTCGCTGCAGATTCATTTTTGTATAGTTCAGATAGCTTTCTGAGTGATTGACTCCAGTGGTCTTGCCCTCAGCCAGAAGCTGATCTATCATTTCTCGGTATTCTGAATATGTCTGAGCAGAATCAATAAGCTCAGGAGTAATCAATAACGTTTCTTGGTCTAGCATATCTTGTAATTTGGGAGCTAACAAGACATACTAAATCTGAGTTCTTTCCCAATCCAAAAAACCGTCAATCTCATCTTTTACTTTTGCATAAATGG
Organism: Algoriphagus aurantiacus; assembly: GCF_035156405.1. Taxonomy (NCBI): domain Bacteria; kingdom Pseudomonadati; phylum Bacteroidota; class Cytophagia; order Cytophagales; family Cyclobacteriaceae; genus Algoriphagus; species Algoriphagus aurantiacus. Next base: position 3,830 of record NZ_JAXRUT010000020.1, read on the forward strand.
CCAATATCACACTTAAATCATCTGCAAATCCAATCACTCCCAAAAAGTCAGGAATGATATCGATGGGAGAAACAAAGTAAACCAATGCTAAAAGTATCAATCCCAGCGTACTGTTGGTAAGTTTATGTGAACCGTTGAAATGTGCTTTGATCATTCGGATGAAAACTGAAACTGGCTCAATGAGTTTTTTCACACGAGGATTATCCCCAAATCTCAATATTTTATTCCCTACTCCTGCGATCAACTCACTGACTTTTTCTTTTTGCTTACCAAGCGCATCTACTTGTTTACCAAACAGTGCTTTGGCATTTTCGATTGTCACGGAAGTTTTAGATTTGAAGGATCCCATTTTCAAAAGTAAATTTGAATCTCTGATTTCACTTGTTTCAACGCATAACCTATAGGATCGTTTTTCCTTTCCAATGCTTGCGCAAAAATCGCCTTTGCCATATCAATCCCCGTAGCCTCTTCATTGAGCATTTGCCGGCTTTGGTTAATAATAGTAGTCACTTCCTCGACAGCACGCTTTACTGCCTCCCAAGTTTCCTCGGAAAAATATACCTGCTGAGAAAAATTATGGTTGAATTCCTCACGAATTTCCGCCAACAAAAGTGAATGTAATTCACCTGAAGTCAATCCTCCGGGATTAGATCTTCGCACCAAATTATTTGGAGTGATTCGCTCAAGAAATAGGCAAATTCGCTCAGCTGCCTGCAATCGAATTGGGAGAATTGTTTGAGAATTTTGGGTTTTCAATTCTACCAGTGTTTTTTCTCTTTCCTTCGAAAGAAAAGAAACAACCACGAGGTACATGCCATAAAGGACGATGCCAGCTGGCAAAAGAATTTTCAATAAATCGACTGCGTATTCCATTTTTGGGGATTAAACTCGAATTTGCACAAATTATCCCCGTTAGAAAACATCGAGGGAATGTAAATTACTATTTAGACGAACCAATTCCCTGCCAAAAGCATTTTCCACACATGATAATCCCAATTAAGATCACCGAAAAGGCCGAAGCAGAGATCAAAAATATTATGGCCAATAAAAACATTCCTGCTGATTATCACCTGCGCGTAGGTGTGAAAGGCGGTGGATGCGGTGGAATGTCATATGCATTGGGGTTTGACAAACCAAAAGAAGAAGATCAGCAATTTGAGATTTTAGGGATACCTGTGCTGATAGAGAAGCGCCATTTTATGTTCCTGATGGGAATGCAGATTGATTTTTTTGAAGGAGACGAAGCCCGAGGTTTTACTTTTGTTAATCCTGAAATTCCAAAGCGCCACGATCTGTGACTGCGCTACATTTTAAAGTTGTCCTGCTTCTCCAGAAGCTAGACTTAGTTAATGTATTCGTTCTCGCAACTGATCCGGGATTTTCCTAAATTCAGGGAGTTTTAAAGCCTTATTTTATGAAAAAGTCACTTCTCTCCTCAATACTATTTTTCATCTGTTTCATTACATTTTCTCAGGTAAAACAGCTTGAAAAAGACCAGGAAGCTGGCAAAGGAAATGTTTCTGCTCTAAACTGGCTGGAAGGCTTTTGGACTGGAACAGGATTCGGTGGCGAATGCGAGGAAGTGTGGATGCCAGCAGTGAATGGCAATATGATTGGGACTTTTCGCTTTTGGAGCGAAGGCAAACTTATTTTTTCAGAATTCATGAACATCGTCCAAGAAGGAGAAACCTTCTCTTTGAAACTCAAACATTTTAATGCAGACCTTTCCGCATGGGAGGAAAAGGAAGAGTGGACTACCTTCCGTTTGGTAGAAGTTGGTGAGAATATCGTTTATTTTCACGGATTAACTATGAAGCGAGAAGGTGATGAAATCAAGCTTTGGCTTGCGCTGACTGAAGATGGAGTAAGAACGATTGAGGAATTGAAATATGTGAAAAAGGCATTTTGATTAACACGAAATGAACTTGCCCTGAAAGGGATAATACCACAACAACGGTCATTAGGCCATTGTTTATTAAATTAGTTTTCATTTTTAAAGCCCAGAAAGGGCGCAATAACCTAACTCTCAAACCCTGGTTTTACTATCTCCCAAAACTCATCTAATGCGATAATTCTGGGTTTAAGGAATGCTATTATTTCTGGCCAATCTCCTTCATCCATCACATTGACAGCAGGCAACACTTTTTCAATTCTAGAAACCAACTGTCCAAACTCATTTTCCTGATGCAATTTCCAGCTCCACTCCTCGCCTACTGTTGACTCGAGCATTTGTTTAAATTGCCCAAACTGATCAAAATACAATTCCTGCAATTCTTCGTCGGGATGGCCAATTTCAATTCCAATTGACGCAAAATCACGCTCTGCTTTCATCCTAAAATAGATATGACGAACTCCTGTTTTGTAATTCGGCCAATTGATTCTTCTTCCCTCCGCATTCGGAATTGGCTTCATGTACTGCCCAAAAGCAATCCAAAACTCCGAACGTATTCTCGATGTCTCAGCTTTATTGTACAAGATTAGTAAGGTTGTTTGATTTTCAATAGTGCTTTGAGGATTCCAAGTGACCCAAAAATCCGTAGAATGACTAAGAAATGATTACGTATAATCTTCAGGATATTGGATTTGAACTGAGGAAAAACTTACTAATCCTCCAAGTGCGGGGTGATGTTTTTTGAGAGTTAATCTAATTTTGGTCGTTTTGGGATAGGCTTCCAAAATATCTGTCACGATCATATGCCCTAGATGCTCCAGCAATTTTACTTTTACATCCATTCTGGCTTTGATCAATTTGTACAATTTTGAATAATCCACCGTCGCACTCAAGTCATCCTGAAGCATTGCCTGGCGAAAATCTGTTTCCAGTTCTAGATCTAAAGTAAATCGATTCCCAAGGATGGATTCCTCCGGATAGGCTCCGTGATACGCATGAAATTCTATCCCTTCGAGGCTTACTTTTCCCATTAGTCAAATTGGTCAAAGAATGACCCCGATTGGTTCTTGGGATTTTCAGGATATTTAGGCTGAACTGCCTGAGGCTTGACCGTTTCAACAATTGGCTTTTGCTTGGCTTCTTCAAGTTCTTCTATGTCTTCTTCTAATGATTCATCCTCCAACTGCATCTTGGTATCTTCCATTTCTAGCTCTTCCTCTGCAACCTCAGCTTCATCAGTTTTCATTTCCAGATCAGGAGTGGAATCATGCGCTTCAATCTCAAGCTGCTCTTCGATCACTTCCATCTCTTCTAAAGGATTTTCCTCAATTTCTTCTTCAGAAATTTCTTCTTCATACCCGAGATTTTCCAGATTTGCAAAAGTAAACGTCTGGGATCTGCTCAATTCATCAATTGCTCTGGCATGTGCCTTGGCGTCGATTCTGGTGTAATGAGCTTCTGAAAGGTCAATTTGATTCAACGTGTCCTGTGCTATTCTCTTCAAGCTTTTCACCATAGATTCCCGTTGCTCCGCAAGACCTTCATAAGATCTTACCAATCCTTGCATGCTCTCCCGTAATTCTACAATGGTTTTTTTTGCTTTGGTTTCCGCAGCACCTATGATAGCAGCTGCCTGATCTTCTGACTGTTTCCTAGAGTCGGCTATCAACTGATCTATGTGCTTTGTTGCATTATCTGCCGTTTCATTTGCGTCAGCTATAATCAAATCCGCGGCTTCATTAGCTTCTACGATTATTGCTGCTCCAGTATCTTCAGCAGTTTTCAGTGTACGGAAAAGCGATTCCTCCACATCCTTCAATCGTTTTGCCTCAGCTTCTGTATTCTGGAGCTTGGTTTTAAGCTCCATATTTTCTTTATGAAGCTGGTCAACTACTTCACTGATTTCATCCAAAAAGATGGTTACTTCTTTTTTCTCATATCCTCTGAATCCAACTTCAAAGGTTTTTTGCCGAATGGCTGCTGGTGTAATCTTCATGGGTTAATTTGCTTCAATTTGCCAAATAGAAATAGTACGGTCGTCCGACACAGAAATTACATTGCCTTGATAGCTACTCCAAATTACTTTGTTTATTGAAGTGCCGTGACCCGCATTTCTAGCTTTGTCGATGACCTTGAGGAGTTTTTTCTCAGCTGCATCCCAAATCTTGATCGATTTGTCCATAGAGCAGGTGACTAGGAGATTCCCGTCCTCCTTGAAATATAAATAATTAATGGCATACATATGTGCCACAATGTTTTCTTGTAGTGAATAGGTGTCAGTTTCCCAAAATTTCAACCGCGCATCCCTACCCGCACTGACCAGAATCGATTCATCAGGAGAATATGAAAGTGCGAAGACTGAGTTGGTATGCCCAGTCAGGTTATTAAGGGGATGAAAATTGTCTGACAAATCAAGAATCTTGACAGTATGATCGCTCAAGCCTATTGCTAACTGACGTTTGTCTTTTGCCAAAGAAATGACACGAATACTCTTTTCACCCAGTTTGATATGCTTTTTAATCGTTTTTAAAAGAACATCTACTATGATCAATACACCATCCCCTGTTCCTATGTAGGCTTCATCCCCAAAGACTTTGATATCAAAAATAGCTTGGTCAGTCAATTTCAGCGACCAGATTTCCTTACCTTCATTCAGGTCAATGACATGAATTCCTTCGAAATTATGACCTATGAAAAGTAAATTCCTGAGTGAGTCTGTTGCCAAGGCATAAACTGAGTGTGGAAGTCTCGCGATCAACTTACCGTCCTTTGGATGTTCAAGATCCCACTCCACCACCATTCCATCTCCAGCCCCAGTATAAAAAAAACGGGGGTCACAGCCTTCAGTCAACGCATAGATGCAGTCATTGTGCCCTGTTAGTGTTTGTAACTTATTAACTTCTATTTTTGACATATATTGGACATAGACTTTGGTGCCCTTCTAGCCTATGCAAACAAAAATAGAAAAAATAGATTCTTCCTCGGCTTTGGCCATCAAGATTATCGAAACTCATGATGAATATGAGTTGGATTTCCTCAGCTTTAGAGAAAAACTATCCTATGCAAATATTTCCCATCTGGAAAAAAAGAGAGAATGGGCCACAGCACGAATGGCAATACGAGATGCGTTGGATCTGTTATACGTCCCTTATCCAGGATTTTTCAAAGATGAGCATGGGAAATCTCAGGCTATGAATGGTCACGGATATATTTCGCTATCTCATACAATAGGCTACGCAGGAGCAATCTATCACAGAGATAATCCAGTCGGAATTGATATGGATTTGATTAGGGAGAAAATCCTGAGAATTGGATTTAGGTTTTTGGATCAATCGGAACTGGACTTCTTGGAAAAAGACCCGCTACATTACACGATGGCTTGGTCGGCTAAAGAGTCCATCTTTAAATGTCAAGGGAAAAGAGGAGTTTCCTTTAGGGAAAACATACTTTTAGAACCATTTGATTCAAAGACTGGAATAATCAAAGGTAAGATCCGAGGGACGGATTTTACAGATCATCATTATACAGTACAAGTTCGAGTGATCTCGGATGTAGTATTGACTTACACCATTTGGTAAATGAAAAAACTACATCTAGTACTTCTTATTCTCCTTTCTACCACTTTTTCACTTTCCGCTCAAAATCTGCAAGTCATCAATCTCACAGATGCGGTCACTGGTAAAGTCATGAATATTCAATCACAGGTAAAAGGGAAAGGCTTGGTACTGATTTTTCATAGCTTGGCATGTCCTTTTGCAAAAATGTATGAGTCACGCTTAATCGCTTTGCGAAGCAAATACCAAAGTCAGGGCTTTACATTCCTGATGGTGAATCCGGAAGTCAGCAATAATGAGGGTGACAAAACGGCTTTGCGAAGCTATATCGATCAATCGGGCCTCAACATGCCCTACCTAATTGATGAAAACCAGACTTTAACTAAAGCTTACAAAATCACAAAAATCCCAGAAGTGATTGTGCTATCACCAGATGGCAACATTAGTTACAGGGGAGCCTTAGACAACAACCCCCAAGCTGAAAGTGCTGTGTCAGCCAAATACCTGGATAGAGCATTGGATTCGATTCTAAAGGGAGAAGCACCAAGTCCTCCGCAAGCCAGAGCAGTGGGCTGCAATGTTCGAACCTATTGAGCGTTCAATAGCTCAATTAACTCTTTGATTTCTTGTACTTTATCCGATTCTCCGAGCTTTTCGAAGGAATTCTCAAGATTTCGAAACATCCGCAACATGATCTGCAGATGCGCACAAGGCTCAAAGTAATCCTCCTTTGGTTCTATCTTCAACTGCTCCAAGTAATTAAAAATATCCCTTCTGCTAAAGATCAAGCCTTTGTTAAAAGCATTGATATAGAAAGTAATATCAGCTGATTTATAAGTAAGTACAAATAGATTTGGAAGATTCACGCCATAGATCGGCAAGCCAAGCTTCTTTGCTACGAGTAAATAAATAGAACATAAGGTTAATGGATTGCCACGCTTGGAATCCAGTACCGAGGACAGCATGCTATTAGCAGGGGAGTGAAAATTTTTGGTATTTGCAGAGAAACGGAGCGTATTAAACAACACATTATTGATCGCGCGAACCTGCTCGTATGGAGTTAAATCATTTTTAAATGCCGTCCAGACATCAAAGTAAATCTGGTGCATTTCAGCATTCAGCTTAGCATATTCCAGATCAGGATATTGATAAGTATTGATAATCCAAAGTCCAGTGAGTAAATCTCTATCATCGGTATCTCGCCAGTCAGTCAGCCTCGCTTTCAATAAGGAAAACTGAAGATCGTGCACCAATTCCTCAATCTCTTTTTGAATTTCAGGATTGAAGCTATTCTCCCACTTTTTTTCCAGAAAAGGGATAATATCATTCCCCAGAGAGATAATTCGATCCCGTACATGCATTCTTACTTCACGATCTGAATCATCCAATAAGGAAACCAAGGCGTTTAATTCTCCAGGTGTCAATTCACTCATAGTCAAAAGGCTACGGATAATAGAATAAAACTTATAATTAAGCTACTAAAAATCTTCTTAAGTCTGGATCACTCCAACGTTAAATCTTTCAGTAATCGGCGCATGATTCGCGGCTTCAATGCCCATGCTGATTACCTTTCTAGTCTCCCGAGGATCGATTACTCCATCTACCCAAAGTCTGGACGCAGCGTAGTAAGGGCTCAGTTCTTCGTTGTATTTGGAGGTGATTTCGTCTAGCAATTCTTTTTCATCCTTAGGAGTGATCTCTAGCCCCTTCTTCTTCAATCCAGCGACTTTGATCTGAAGCAAGGTATTTGCCGCAGCCGCTCCTGACATTACAGCCATCTGGGCGGTGGGCCAAGAGAATATTAGTCGAGGATCATAGGCTTTGCCGCACATCGCGTAATTGCCGGCACCGTAGGAATTACCTAAAATGAAGGTGAATTTTGGCACTACAGAATTGGCCATTGCATTGACCATCTTCGCACCATCTTTGATAATGCCTCCATGCTCTGCCTTGCTCCCCACCATAAACCCACTGACATCCTGAAGGAAAACCAGCGGTATTTTTCGCTGATTGCAATTCATAATAAATCGAGCAGCTTTGTCTGCCGAATCTGAATAAATCACTCCTCCCATCTGCATTTCTCCCTTGGCAGTTTTTACTATTTTGCGCTGATTTGCCACTATTCCAACTGCCCAGCCATCGACTCTAGCTGTCCCGCAGATCAGAGTTTTACCGTATTCTTCTTTGTACTCATCAAAGCTTCCACCATCTACAAGCCCCTTCAGGATCTGAAGCATATCATATGGCTTCACTCGCTCTGTCGGAAATGATGCAACTAGCTCTTCCCCCGTATAGCCTGGTTTTTGGGATTCTGAACGGTCAAATCCCGCTTTGGAATTGTGGCCTATTTTATCAAAAATCTTTCGGATCGCATCCAGACAATCCTGATCTGTGTCGTATTTGTTGTCTGTCACTCCAGAGATTTCGCAATGCGTAGTCGCTCCGCCCAATGTTTCATTGTCGATTGTTTCACCGATCGCTGACTTCACTAAATAAGAACCGGCCAGAAAAATAGATCCTGTCTTATCCACAATCATCGCCTCGTCCGACATAATAGGCAGATAGGCTCCGCCTGCTACGCAGCTACCCATGATCGCAGCAACTTGCACAATTCCCATTGCTGACATTTTCGCATTGTTTCGAAATTGCCTCCCGAAATGCTCCTTGTCCGGGAAAATCTCATTCTGCATAGGGAGAAAAACCCCTGCACTATCGACAAGGTAAATCACAGGAATATGATTTTCCATGGCGATTTCCTGTGCACGGAGATTCTTTTTGGCAGTCATAGGAAACCAAGCCCCAGCCTTTACGGTAGCATCATTGGCAACGATCATACACATTCTCCCACTCACATAGCCAATTCCTGTCACCACTCCTCCCGAAGGACATCCACCCTCTTCCTTATACATTCCATCAGCGACAAAAGCCCCAACTTCTAAAAAATCAGTGTTTTTATCACGCAGATAGTCAATTCGCTCACGAGCTGTGAGTTTTCCTTTAGCGTGCTCTTTTTCAATTCTTTTGGCCCCTCCACCTAGTTTTACCTGCTCGTATTTAGCTTGTAAATCCTGAAGTAAATTTTCCAGGCTTGGATTAGAATTTCCGGTAGTTACTGTCATTAGTCAAATTTGGGTTTAGAATCAAAATTCGCTGTTGATGCGATCAGTTATAATCATCAAGGTAAAAAAAAGCCCTTTCCAATTAAGAAAAAGGGCTATGAGATTCCAATTTAGTTTGCAAATTAATTCGCTTCTATAGATTCCTTATAGTTTCTGATAGATCGGTAGATCGCTGAGGCCATATACTCCTTACCTTGCTGGCTCATCAGAAATTTCTCTTCCGTGGAGTTGGATAAGAAGCCCAACTCAACCAGAACAGATGGCATAGAAGGAGTCCAAAGTACGTAGAAAGGGCCTTGCTTTACACCTCGGCTTTTACGCCCTACACGATCTCTAAATTGAGTTTCTACATTATCCGCTAGAGATACCGAATTCTCAAAATGAATCTTTGACATCAAATTGAACATCATATAAGACTCCGGTGAAGCAGGATCAAACCCTTCGTAGTTTTCCTCGTAATTATCTTCCAATAGGATTACTGAGTTTTCACGCTTTACAATATCAAAGTTGGCATCAAAATGTTTCGTCCCCATTACAAAAGTCTCTGTCCCATAAGCTGATTTATTTGGAGCCGAATTCGAATGAATGGAGACAAATAGATGAGCTTTGTTATTATTGGCGATCAGTGGCCGCTCTTTGAGGGTAGGAAAACTATCATCGTCCCTAGTATAAATAACTTCTACATCAGGCAGGTTTTCCTTGATGTATTTTCCAACCAAAAGTGTGACCGCAAGATTAATGTCTTTCTCCTTTGACCTAGATCCCAGATTGCCAGGATCTTTACCTCCGTGGCCAGCATCGAGGACTATCTTTGTCATCCTAAATGTAGGGACCATCGATTCGTTGGTGATAAATCCACCGAATACAAAGGGAATGCATAAAATCAGACTAAGAAGAATTTTTTTGTTTTTGGACCGTTCCATGAGGGCAATAAAATTAACTTTACACGAAATTTCACTCAAATTAAATAAAGCGTAAGCAACAGTGCAGGGATTCAAGCTCTTTTTATTTTGCTTTTTTGGGCTATTGATTGTTCCGCTAGTGGCGACTGCACAAGACCCCGTTCGCAAACCTGTAGAAAAGCCATTAGCACTTCCCGATACATTGATGCCGCCTTTGCGAGATTTGATAGATCTGGATACTATTCCGAATCCTACCGAAACACTCGCGCTTTCTGATTCGACAAAAATGATGCCCAGGAGTGATATCTCTACAGATATTACTTATTACGGTGAAGATAGTATCGTTTCGGATTTTACAGAAAACAAAGTTTACCTCTATAACCAAGCCTGGTTTGAGTACGGAACGATGAGGCTGGAGGCAGATCTGATTGTAATTGATTGGAAAAACTCTGAACTGTATGCAACCGGTGTCACAGATAGCTTGGGAAATGTAACCGGAAATCCATTTTTCAAAGACGGCTCTTCCTCCTATGAAATCAGGAAAGAAATGCGGTATAATTTTAAAACCCAGAAAGCCATTATCAAAGATGTGGTCACTGAACAGCAGGACGGTATTCTGAGAGGGGAAACCATCAAAAAAATGGAAGATGGTAGCGTCTATTTGGCAAATGGATATTACTCTACCTGTACACTTACCATCCCACACTACCATGTTGCTTCCAAAAAAATCAAATCTGTAGAAAACGGCCAAATTGTGTCGGGACCTTTCAATCTCTATTTCAATGGCATCCCCACACCTATAGGGTTGCCTTTTGGTATTCTTCCGAATACACCTGAAGAAAAAGCTTCTGGTTTGATCTTTCCTTCCTACGGTCAAGAACAAAAAAGAGGACTTTACCTTCGTGACTTAGGCTACTATTTTGCCATCAATGACTACATCCATGCTCGGGTGACGGGCGATATCTATTCCAATGGAGGGTGGGGACTAAAATCACAGGCTGTGTATAAAAAGCGCTATAGATTTGGAGGTTCTTTCAATATTGACTTCCAAAAATTCAAATCTCCAGAAACCGAATTAAATCCTGTTGATTACAATACATTCCGAATTCAATGGTCTCACAATCCTGAATCTCGAGGAAACAGCAGATTCTCCGCTTCAGTAAATGCCGGGTCCACAAGTTATTTTAACAACATCGTCAACCCAAATAACTTTACTAACAATGTAACTGCGGATTTGTCTTCGAATATAGTCTATAGCAAAACTTTTACGGGAACTCCCTTCTCCTTTGGTGCAAGTATGCGGCACTCCCAAAGTGTGCAGACAGGAGAAGTTCAACTTAGCTTGCCAACCATGAATTTGAGTATGAACAGGCAAAGCCCATTCAAAAATGTGGAATTTGAGCCGTTGAAAACCTTGAACATCGCTTATACTTTTGACCTTCAGAACTCCATTACCAATAAAGTAACCCAAGACTTTGGAGTAGATCCGGACTTGGTGCCAAATAATTCAGACGCGCCGGATCTTGTACCTTTCACTCCATCCAACTTTAGCTATTTACTACAGAACGCGAATAATGGTATGAGACACAGAGTCCCTGTAAGTTCTAATTTCAGACTGTTCAAACATTTCACAGGAACAGCTTCCGCCGACCTTACCGAACTTTGGTACCTCAAAAGAATCAACTATTTCTATAATCCAAACGAAGAGCGAGTGGACAAAATATTAGAAGATGGATTTAATCGAGTGACATATTATTCCAGCTCTTTCAGTTTGAACACTAATATCTATGGGTTCTTCAACTTCAAAAAAGGGAAAATCCAAACCATACGACAGCTTATTCAGCCTTCTCTTAGCTTTAGCTTCAGTCCTGATTTCTCGGACCCTTCTTATGGTTATTATCAGGAAGTGCCGATCAATGATGAAGGTGACACGCGTTTGTTCTCGAGGTACCAAGGTTTCTCCTATAGTGGTGCTCCACAGGGAGAAAGTAGAGCTATGAGTTTCAGGATAAGAAGTGTCCTAGAAGCAAAAATTCTCGATAAAAATGATTCAACTGAAGAGAAGACAACCAAGAAAATCCCATTATTGGAAAGCATCGATCTGAATTCCAGCTATAATTTTGCTGCAGATTCATTCAATCTAGCACCAATTCGAATCAGTGCCCGGACAAGCTTTTTCAACAGAAAACTTTCAGTAAACATGAGTTCCACGCTAGATCCTTATGCTACTGGAACCTTTACGAATACAAGTGGGACAGAAACGATCCGATCAATCAATCAATATGCCTGGAAAAATGGACAGGGAATTGGAACTATACGAAATGCTTCACTGAACATGAATGCCTCTATCAATCCTAGCAGTGCTCAAAATCAAGGGGAGGTCAGGGATGAACTTACTGATCAATTTTTGCAGCAAGGTGGGGTGATGGATGAATTTGTGGAAAGTGAAATTAATAGAATCGCCACCGACCCTAGCCAATACATCGATTGGGACATTCCATGGAACGTTTCGTTTGGGTATGTTCTCGCCTATAACAAGCAAGTGTCAGGAAATAAAAATATTACGCAGTCAGTCAGTATGAGGGGAGATTTTTCCTTATCTGAAAAGTGGAAAATCAACTTCAACACTGGCTTTGATGCACAAACCAAAAAGCTCACGCAGACCATGGTCGGTATTGCCAGAGATCTGCACTGCTGGCAGATGAATGTCAATTGGGTTCCATTTGGCGCATTCACTTCCTACAACATTGACATTCGGGTGAAATCGACTATTCTTCAAGATTTAAAAGTATCCAGGAGAAGATCGTTTTTTGACAACTAATCGATTTCGGATTGGTGATTTCGGATATCGGATTTGCTAAACCCATGTTCACCTTAAGCAAGGGTGTTAATTGATGGATTGAAAAATCTATATAATAAGCTTATTTAGTACAGTTTTTTACACTTCCCCATCTATTTTTATTATGAAAGAACAACTTATAGCCAGATCCAAAGCTTTCGCAATTGCGATAATTCAAATGACTGAAAGCTTGCCACGGAGAAATGCTACCTATATCATTTCTAACCAAATCGTTAAATCCTCATCTTCAATTGGAGCGAATTACAGAGCTGCTTTACGAGGAAGATCAAAAGCAGAATTCATTGCCAAGTTAGGCATAGTGGAGGAGGAAGCAGACGAAACTTTGTACTGGTTAGAAATTTTGAGAGAAGGTGGGATTGCTTCCAAAGAAATCATTGATCCACTATGGAAAGAGTGTAATGAGCTTTTATCTATTTTTATAGCAACAATCAAAACAACAAAATCAAACCGTACTTAAATCCTAGCACGGAATATCCGAAATCAAAAATCCGAAACCCGAAATCGCTAAACTCTAGACCTACTTATCGGCATAGTCATACAACGTGGACCACCTAGACCTCGTGAAAGCTCGGAGGAAGGAATCTCCAATACCTCCACACCCATACTTCTCAATGCCCGGTTAGTATGAACATTTCTATTGTAAGAGATTACCCTTCTTGGACCAATGGCAAAAACGTTGGCTCCATCAAACCATTGCTCACGCATCGCGTAATCAGGGTTGCCAGCGGCAGTGTGTAGAATCTCCAAATGCGAAATTTCCCGCTCAAGTACGGTAAGTAATGACTCTTTCAAGACTTCTCGTTTGATATGAACTTTGTCATCTTTGATTTCTTTCAGCGTATAAAGTGACGTTTGCAGCACTGCATTCATTGCGTCAGGATAGGTCAGCACGAGATTTTCATCCAAAATCGTAAACACCGTATCTAAGTGCATAAACTGTCGTTTTTGAGGGAGGTGAACTTCATACACTCGCTCTACGGTTCCTTCTGCCAGCATGGCTTTAGCTGCATGGTAGATTGCCTTCTCATCCGTGCGCTCCGAATTACCAATAGCCACAGCCTTCTGAGATAAGATAATCACATCTCCTCCTTCTATACTTGGCGGATTGTCATGTCCTAAAACCGGATACAATTGATTGATATTTTCCTTGAAATCAAGATGGTTCTCAAAAATAGTCCGAAGCAAATCCGCCTCTCGCTGTCTTCCTTCCATCCTCATACTAGAAAAAATAACCCCTCCAGGTGTCAAAGCCATAGGGTCCCTCTGAAAGTACAGGTTGGGACAAGGTGATATTACAAAAGCAAACTCCATAAGTTCACCGGCATTCAACTTAGGCAGTTTCTGACGGAGCTCATGAACCTTCAATCCTGCCGTCAAAATCCCTGCGCATTCAGCCGTGGAATACCGCTGCAAAATATCTTCTGCCAAATGGACCATACCAGATCTCTTAAGCGACTCCTGCATCAACTGAAGCAAAATCTTCTGATCATAAAGCACGCGAATGAGCAACTCCCGCAATTGATACACTTGAGCCCCAGTGGACTCTTTGATCAAATTCGAAAATGCATCATGTTCATGCTGCAAAGCTTCGAGATAAGGTACATCATCAAACAATAAAAATTCCTTATTGTAGGGAGTCAATCGATCAATTTCCTTCCCCGGTCTATGCATCAAAACAGCTTTGAGCGTGCCGAATTCCGAATTAAGTCTTAGGTTCATTTGATTAACACTTTAGCATCTATTTTAACAAAAAATTATCATATCTCAAAAAATTTAAGTTTTTCATTAAGAAAATGAAAAATGAAGTATGCTATAGTTTCGGACATTTATGAATAAATTCTTCCTAAAAGTCACAGCGAAATTCATTTAGGGTATCATTGTTGAATGCTAATAGGATCACCTAAGCCAATTCCAATGAAATTAGAAAATACCACATTCAAAAAACTTTCAATTACTTTTTACTTAGTCAGCGCCCTATTGCTGGGTAGTTGTGATACGTTAAGCCAATTAAGCAAGGCGTTGGATCTCGGCACTCCCACAGATTCAGAGATCAATTCTGGCCTGAAGCAGGCATTGGAATATGGTACAAGCTACGCCTCGGATCGCCTTTCAAAGGAAGATGGGTACTTAGGTAATTTGGCTATAAAAATTGCGTTTCCTGAAGAAGCCCAAAAAGTGGAGAATACGCTACGCTCACTTGGACTTGGTAGTCTATGTGACCAAGTGATCACCAGCGTAAATCGAGCAGCCGAGGATGCGGCCATCGAAGCCAAACCTATATTTGTGGCAGCTATCAAAGATATGAGCATTACTGATGTGAAGAATATTCTCCTTGGCGCTGATAATGCTGCGACGTCATATTTTGAAAATAAAACCACCACTTCTCTGGAGGGAAAATTCAAACCTATTATCGAAAGCAGTTTGACTAAAGTAGGCGCTACCAAATATTGGAGTGATGTGATCGGTAGATACAATAAAATCCCGCTGATGACCCCAATTGAGACGGATCTATCGAAGTATGTAACCCAAAAAGCGATTGATGGATTGTTTTATGAGATTGCAAAAGAGGAATTGAAAATCCGTGAAAATGCAGCTGCCAGAAGCACCATATTATTACAAAAAGTATTTGGCTACGCTGAAAAACAGGGTGCCTAATTTACCCGATTAAAGTTGCTGACAAACCCCTAAGCCGGATCCACAGGATTCGGCTTTTTATTTTGTGTTAACATCGAAAGAGCAAAAATTTATGCTTTAGCAGTACGGGAAATCCGTTTCTTGTGTATTATCTCCCCCCATGTGAGTGTCTTCACTCACGTGATAATTGTTTTATTCAGGTAGAATTTTAGGCTTTATGGAATTTGAAAGGGTTCTTTCATTTTGACAATCAAGAAGACCGAGAGTGGAGACACTCACGGCGGCAAATAAATCAAGTTCAGCTTCTGGAGAAGCAAGACAGCGACTTAATTAAATAGAAATCAAGAATATCAATACAGTGCACTGCAATTACTGACATCCCTTCGTGCATTTCTTCGTGTCTCTTCGTGGCCAATAAACAAAAAACCGAGCCTCACAGCCCGGTTTTCCTTTTTTATACAAATACATAATCAACAACTTATTTGAAGATATGCTTTTTCATTTTCCGATCACTTTTATCAACATGCCTTTATTCACTTGATCTGTCAACTGCATCCCATTGAGAAGGGAAAGCTCTTCAAACCGCTCAGATGACATACCAAAATGTTGAAAAGCTGCCTGTAAAGCCATCTGATTGGGTACGGTTTTGATTTTGATGATATCAGGTTTGCGATTTAGTTTCTCTGAATCACGCAATTCCTGAAAATCGCGCATGGTTTTTTGAAAGACTGATTGATAAGAATCAAACTTAGCGAGATCTGAAATTCCCATCAGACTATAAATATTCCCTTCAAACTGAATAAGAGTTGAAAGAACACGAATGGTACCTTGCTCCTGCTTTTGATCGGCCACCATTACTAAAGCAGGCATTCTATTAATGGTCTCTTTCTTAGATTCAACCATAGTCAACGTGTACTTTTCTAAGACTGAATTTGCCGCTTCCTCTAATGTAGCACCGGGGGCTAGAGTAAGCATCATGATAGCATCTCCTGACTTAGGTGCCATTTGAAACTGCTGAGGAGTGTTTTGATGACTCCAGGCTGATGGGATCGGAAACTGGATTTTTAACACTGGATGGTAAAACATGCTGTTCTCCACAAAACCTTGTTTCGGATCTTCGCCTACTATCAGTCCGTCAATTTTCTTCAGATAACTATCTCTATTAATCTCAAATTCAGTTTCTTTAGATTTTTGCTGCCAGTCTTTCGCTAGATTTTCGACTGTGGCATTTCTTTCGTCCGGAGAAGGGTGGGTCGAGAGAAAAGGTGGGATATCTTCTGCTCCAGTATTTCCCTGCTGTCTTTCCAAGGTTTCGAAAAAGCCCGCCATTTCAGTGGCATCATACCCGATTTGGGAAGAATATTCCACACCTAACTTATCAGATTGACGTTCTGCATCTCTTCCAAATTTCAATAAAGCCAATTGCATTCCTTGGGACAAAGGATCCACAAATTGACCTAATTCCGGCACCAATATAATCCCAGCTAAGAGACCTAGTTGACCAAATAACTGATTTCGCTGCTGAATCACTGAGTGCCTAGCCGTAACATGTCCAATCTCATGACCTAAAACTCCCGCAAACTCTGCTTCATTATTGAAATGTGCCATAATACCGCGCGTGAAATACACATAGCCACCAGGTACTGCAAAGGCATTTATGACTGGTGAATCCACTATTTTGAATTCGTAAGCCAATTTAGGTCTGTGTGAGATTGCCGCCATTTCATTACCCTTGGTTGTGATAAATTCTTGAAGTTGGGGATCTTCGTAAAGACCAAAAAAGGCGACAATTTCTGGGTCTGACTGCTGTCCCATGGCAATTTCCTGAGCTTCAGACATCAATACAATCTGCTTTTTTCCAGTTACAGGATTGATAGCACAAGAACTTAAACTCAAAAGTATAAATACCGAACAGAGGTTAAAGATGTCCTTGAAAGTTCTCATATGATCATAAGTTTTAGCTGTTATATTTTAATAAGTAATGGAAAATTTCATTCCAATTTTATCAGCCAAATGAAACTAGTTTTTTCTGACTGGCAAAAGTGGTTATTTATATCTAAGAAAAGTGAATTTCACTGAGCATAAACTATGCGTTGGGTTGGATTTTTAAACCATATCTGAGAAAGACTTTAATAGCGAAAGTCGTGAGAGTGGACACTCACGGCGGCGAAAGCCTTCGTGCATTTCTTCGCTCCCTTCGTGGCTAAAAACAATAAAACCGAGCCTCGCAGCCCGGTTTTATTGTAGATATCAAGTAGAACTCAATCCACTAGAGACACCGAGATAGCATCCCCATCTTTGGTCACTTTTGCAACTCCTTTGCCTGTAAGGCCCTTCATTGCTACATCCCATTTCTTTCCACTAAGTCCTGCTTTTGCTTTTAGATCGGCTAAAGCCACAGGAGATTCCTGCTTTAAAAGTTCGAAAATCCCTTTTTCCTCTTCAGTCATTTCCACCTGCTTTTTCTCTGGCCTCATCTGAGGAAAGAATAGCACTTCTTGGATAGTGGTATTATTTGTAAGCAACATGGTCAAGCGGTCTATACCGATTCCTAAACCTGAAGTTGGCGGCATTCCGTATTCCAAGGCACGAAGAAAATCTTCATCCATCGCCATAGCTTCGTCGTCACCCCGCTCAGCTAATTTCAACTGATCTTCAAATCGCTCACGCTGATCAATAGGATCATTTAACTCTGTATAGGCATTGGCTATTTCTTTTCCATTCACAAATAGCTCAAAACGTTCCACCAAACCTGGTTCCGTTCTATGCTTCTTTGCCAAAGGCGTCATCTCAATCGGATAATCTGTGATGTAAGTTGGCTGGATCAAGTTTGCCTCCACCTTCTCACCGAAGATCTCATCGACTAGCTTACCTTTGCCCATGGATGCATCGGTTTCAATACCCATCTCCGCGCAGACTTTGCGTAGTCCTTCCTCATCCATCTTGCTCACATCGATTCCAGCATTTTCCTTGATGGAATCATACATGGTCAGCCTTCTATACGGTCCAGCAAACTCGATTTCATTAGCACCAACAGTGATTTTGGTTTTGCCATGGATCGACTCAGTAACCTGCTCAATCAATTCTTCCACCATTTCCATCATCCAGATATAATCTTTGTAGGCCACATAGATTTCCATGGAAGTGAATTCCGGATTATGGGTACGGTCCATCCCTTCATTTCGGAACATTTTACCAAACTCATACACTCCGTCAAATCCACCAACAATCAGTCTCTTGAGATACAATTCATTAGCGATTCTCAAGAAAAGCGGCATATCCAGGGTATTGTGATGCGTATCGAACGGACGGGCAGCAGCTCCACCATGTACGGCTTGAAGGATTGGGGTCTCTACTTCCAGCCATCCATGATCATCAAAATACCTACGCATCTGCGTGATGATTCTAGAGCGGGTGATAAAAGTCTTCTTCACCTCAGGATTCACTGTCAGATCCACATAGCGCTGACGATATCTCATCTCAGGATCAGTAAATCCATCATGCACATTGCCTTCCTCATCTCTTTTCACCACAGGAAGAGGCTTCACAGATTTAGAAAGAATGGTCAATTCCGTGACATGGAGAGATATCTCACCTGTCTGAGTAGTAAAAATATAGCCTTTCAAGCCAAGGAAATCTCCTATGCCCAATAGCTTTTTAAAAACCGTATTATATAATGTCTTGTCTTCGCCTTCACAGATATCATCGCGACGCACGTAGAATTGCAGACGACCCGTAGCATCTTGAATCTCTCCAAAAGACGCCGAGCCCATAATACGACGGCTCATCAAACGCCCCGCAATAGAAATACCCTTGTAATCGTTTTTGCGATTTTCATAGTTACGATGAATATCCTCCGCAGTGACATTGATCGGAAATGCCTCTGCAGGATAGGGATTGATCCCCAATTTCATCAGTTCTTCCCGATCTTTACGTCTTTCTATTTCCTGTTCGCTCAAAAGTTGCATTATATTGATTTGATATTTGTTTGTTCTTTTTTATTGTCAGGTGTTTAGATGACCGATGTCCGATGATTGCCATCACCTTACAACATTCTACCTCTCACCTCTTACTCTTCACCACTTACAATTTGCCACTCACCTTTCACATTCTCTGACACTGCCCACTGAGACTGATCACCGCCTACTCTTCTTCCTTCTCTCAAGTTCTCTTTTTATCATTGAAAATTCCCTACTGCTTTGTCCTGCAATACTGGAATTCTCAGAAGCCCTGCGAATCAGATATGGCATTACTTTTTCCACAGGTCCATAGGGCACATATTTCAATACTCTATAACCGGCATCAGCAAGATTGAAGGAGATATTATCACTCATTCCATAGAGCTGCGCAAAGAATACGCGATCTGACTCCTTGTCTATTCCATGCTTCTCGATTAGTTCTACCACAAGATGATTACTAGCTTCATTGTGCGAACCGCTCACTAAGTAAACGTCATTCGCTATGCAAAACTCCACACCGAGATTGTAGTCTTTATCAGTCGCTGATTTGCTAGGTTGAATCGGACTTTCATAGCCCATTTCGGCTGCTCGCTCAGCTTCTTTTTCCATATATGCTCCACGTACCAATTTAGCTCCTAAGAGATAACCCTTAGATTTGGAAACTACTTCAGCGGCTTTTAAGCGAGCCAGCATATCGTGACGATACATCTGATAGGTATTATATACTATGCAGCTTTCTCGGTTGTATTTCTCCATGGCTTCGTATGCCAACTCATCAATCACATCCTGAAACCAGGATTCCTCAGCATCAACCAATATTTTTATTCCATTTTGGAAAGCCGCATTGCACAATTGATCCACCCGGTTTTTCATTCTGTCAAAAGCCAATCTTTCTTCCTTTGAAAGCGTCTCACCAGCCTGCACCTTCGTCATGATCTGATAATCCCCTAACCCAGTTACTTTGAAAACTGCGAATGGCAAAGAGCTTTGATTCTCCGCTTTCTCAATAGTTTTCAATATCTCAGCGCAAGTCTGATCATAACTGGCTTCATCCCCTTCTCCCTCTACCGAGTAATCAAGTGTACTTTCCACACCATATTTCGCCAATTTCTGTGCAGCCGATGTGCTTTCAGCTATTGTCTCTCCTCCACAAAAATGCCCGAACATTGTCTGCTTCATAATTCCTTTTATAGGTAGATTGAGCTTAAACCCAATATTAGTCAGAGCAATCCCGATATCAGAAACAAATTTATTGTTCAACATGGCAAAAACCATGTACATTTTCCTGAGTTCTGAATTACTTTTTGAGGCAAAGGCAACCTTTAAATTCTCAAAAGAAATAGTGGATTTGGTGGGCATATTCCTGAAATAAAGCTGCAAAGATATTAAAAAAACTGCTTTCGCTTTCCTTTTGTTATGATAATTCAGGTGATGTAAAGACGGTTAAAAGAGACTTAAAATAAGAGAATGAGGAATGTTATCAGAAGGCAGGAATAATCAATATGAGCGAATAAAGTATATACACCTGAAATACGATAGACCTAATTTCTTATTGTGGAATCAAAATCTATAACAATATCCTTTCTCCAAATCCTCCTGAAACATTTTTAAATTATACCAAAAAATATTTTATAATCATTTCCGGATATTTTCATCAGCAAATCAGAATATTATTCCGAAAACAGCTTCCATATTGTTGAAATTTAAAAATTTTCAATGAATTGCCTGTATCGTTGAGGATTAAATAACATAGGTGGTAAAAAATTAATTTTGATTTTAAAAATCACCACTTTACATTTGACACATGTTAAACACAGCCGCTACATATTTTAGCTTCTTTTACTTTTACTTTCGAAGACAAAATCGAATCGGAGTTGTGTATTGCCTAGCTTAATCTAAAAAGAACATATACCACATAAAGCCCGATTCGAAAGAGTCGGGCTTTTTTCATTTAAAGCTCAGTATTATGAAAGAACACAAGCAAATCAAAGACTGGGGCCTAGGACTAACAGGCCCAACCATCATCGCAGGTCCCTGCTCCGCAGAGACTCCAGAGCAAATCGAGCAGATTTGTATCGAGATGAAGGAAAACAATGTAATCCCATCCATGTTCCGTGCAGGGATCTGGAAGCCAAGAACCAGACCAGGAAGCTTCGAAGGTATCGGTGAAGAAGGACTAAAGTGGATGGAGATCGTTCGTCATCATCTGAACATCCCCATCACTGTGGAAGTGGGAAATGCTGCTCACGCAGAAATAGCCCTTAGAAACAAGGTAGATGTGGTTTGGGTCGGCGCAAGAACTACTGTAAACCCTTTCGCTGTTCAGGAAATTGCTGACGCATTGAAAGGAACCGATATTCCGGTGATGGTAAAAAACCCAATGAATCCTGATCTAGATCTTTGGATAGGAGCTTTGGAAAGATTCCACGCAGTGGGCCTGACGAAATTGGCAGCCATTCACAGAGGGTTCTCCGATTCGTATGACAAGCGATACAGAAACAAGCCAAACTGGTCAATGCCAATGCATTTGAAGCGTGTATGGACTGGCATGGAAGTGATCAATGACCCTTCTCATATTGTAGGGAAAAGAGACGGTATCTTGGAAATCTCCCAGAAGGCTATGAATTTTGGTCTAGACGGGTTAATGATCGAGACTCACCACGATCCGGACAAAGCTTGGTCTGATGCAAAGCAGCAAGTAACTCCTGCTCGTTTGAAAGAGATTTTGGATGCTATTGACTTCAAAAAACCACTAGAATCCGAGCAGCCTAGCGAGCGTCTCTATGATCTTAGAAGAGCTGTAGATCACTTGGATGATCAGTTGCTGGATATTCTTCAGGAAAGATTTGCTGTGATCGACCAGATCGGTGCGCACAAAAGAGAGCATCACCTATCCGTATTTCAGTCTGATCGCTGGAAAGAAGTGATGGAGGGACGTACTGCAAAGGGAGTTCAGAAAAACCTTAGCGAGAAATTTATGAGGGAGTTGCTTTATTGTATCCATGAAGAGTCAGTAAAGCGTCAAGAAAAGCAGCTTAGAGAAGCTGCGCCGGTAAAAAAGTAAATTCATAATCACTGAGCTAATTTAAGTCTGAGGGGAAGGTTTCTCCTCGGACTTTTTCTCCTAATTTAGACTCAGTAAACTCCCGTTTTTGTGAACTCAATTATCTTTTCTGAAAATGCATCTGTTGATTTGACCGCTGTGCTCAGCGAACTCAAATTTTCCAGTCTTTTTATTCTGACAGATGAAAACACTAAGAAGCATTGTCTCCCATTAGTTGAAGAAGTTTTCCCATCAACAAGTACTTTTCTGACGATAGATTCTGGGGAAAAGAACAAGACCATCGCTACTTGCATGCAAATCTGGGCAGCGATGACCGAAGCCCAACTCGACAGAAAAGCTCTTTTCTTAAATATTGGAGGCGGGGTGCTTGGAGACATGGGAGGATTTTGTGCGAGCATTTACAAAAGAGGAATTCGCTTTATCAATATGCCTACTACCCTCCTAAGTCAAGTGGATGCAAGTGTGGGGGGGAAATTGGGAGTGGATTTCGAAGGACTGAAAAATCACCTCGGGGTATTCAATGAACCTGAGACAGTTATTGTAGCATCCGAATTCCTAAATACACTACCAGAACTTCAACTTAGATCTGGCTATGCCGAGATCATAAAGCATGGATTGATTCGTGACAAGAAGTATTTCGAGAGTCTGGATTTTGACCACTGGCAAAGTTCTTATTGGAATCCACTGATCCATCATTCTGTGGAGATCAAAAGAGATGTTGTCAAAGAAGACCCAAAAGAAGCCGGTTTACGAAAAATCTTAAATTTTGGACATACGATAGGCCATGCATTTGAAACTTACTTTTTGGATGGATCTCGGCATTTATTACATGGAGAAGCCATTGCTGTCGGCATGATTTGCGAAGCTTGGCTTTCACACAAAAAATTAGACCTTTCGAAGTCAGAAGTGGAGCAAATTCAATCTGCCTTTTTGAAAGTGTACGGCAAAATAGAAATCTTGGAAACTGACATTCCTGCAGTCCTGGATTTTTGCCTCCAAGACAAAAAGAATGAAGGCAAAGAATTGATGTTTTCTTTGCTCAATTCCATCGGCGATTGCAGGTATAATATTCCTGTCACCCGGGAGGAAATCCGTGAAGCAATCCATTATTACCAAAATTTACCTCAGACCTAATTTCATATATTTTGAATACTGAAACCATGGAAACCATACATCTGGCTCAAAAATCAGATTTTTCGGCTACCCATATTCCTCTTCCTTCTTCCAAAAGTGAATCCAATCGAGTACTTATTATTGATGCACTGACAGATGGGAAGAATAAGCTAAGTAACCTTGCTGAAGCACGTGACACACAGACAATGATCAGTTTGTTGAAGAAAAATCCGCCGGTTTATGACGTGCTGGATGCAGGAACTACGATGCGATTTTTGACAGCCTATGCCGCTATCACCAATCAGAAAAAGGTGATGACAGGAACACCGAGGATGTGCGAGCGTCCGATTGGGATCTTGGTAGATGCCCTAAGAACAGTGGGTGCAGAAATTCATTATTTAGGCGTGGAAGGCTATCCACCGATGGCAATTCATGGCCTTCCTGAGCAGACAAGTGATAAAGTAAAAATCAGAGGAGACGTTTCCAGCCAATATATTTCAGCGATGTTGATGATTGCTCCTTTGCTACCGAAGGGACTGGAAGTAGAATTAGAAGGCAAGGTTGGTTCTCGCTCATATATAGAGATGACCCTGGATTCCATGTCTCAGTTTGGAATCAACTACACTTGGACTGAGAATAAAATCTCCGTTCCCCATCAAGCCTACCAGCCTACAACTTTTGCGGTAGAAAGCGACTGGTCGGGAGCAGGATATTGGTTCAGTCTCTTGGCTTGCGCTGATTCAGGAGAGCTATTTCTTTCCGGTCTGAAAGAAAACAGCCTTCAAGGGGATTCTGCAGTAGTGGAGATCATGGGGCAGTTAGGTGTGAAAAGCACCTTTCAAGATGGAGGCGTCTTATTGCAGAAAAAGGAAGTTACTGGATTGAAAACCTGGGACTTCACCCACTGTCCTGATTTGGCACAGACTATCGCGGTGACTTGCGCCATTTTAGGACAGAATGCTACTTTTACAGGTCTTGAAAGTCTGAAAATCAAGGAGACTGATAGAATTTATGCATTGCAGCAAGAGCTAGCAAAATTCAATGCGGACTTAAAAGAAATAGAACCTGAAGTCTATCAGGTAATCCCATCGGTGACCATGCCTTCAGAAGTGAAAATCCATACCTATGAAGATCACAGGATGGCGATGGCTTTTATGCCTTTAATCACCAAAACACGGGTAAGTATAGAAGATCCTTCCGTCGTAAATAAATCTTATCCGAGCTTTTGGAAACATTGCCAGCTTGCGGGGATTTCTATCGTAAGTCAATCCTAATCTATGAGCAAGCTTAAAATAGCCATTCAAGGCGTTCCCGGTTCTTTCCACCACCAAGTAGCGATGCGTAATTTCGGTGAAGACATACAAATTTTGGATTTCACCACCTTTGAGCCTGTAGCAAGGTCTGTGGCAAATGGCGAAGCTGATTTTGCCGTGATGGCAATAGAGAACTCCATTGCGGGAGCGATTTTACCCAATTATGACTTGATAGATCGCTATGGCTTGAGTATCCGCGATGAATACTATCTGCCTATCGGGCATCAATTCATGGCTCTTCCAGGACAGACTATTGATGATATTACCGAAGTCCGCTCTCATCCTATGGCCCTTTTGCAGTGCAAGGCTTTTTTTGCGCAGCATCCCCATATCCAACTCAAAGAAGACACAGACACTGCATCAGTAGCCCGTGATATAGCTAAAGAAAACCTAAAAGGCGTAGCAGCAATAGCTTCAAGTATTGCAGCCGGTATTTATGGAATGGAGATCCTCGCGCCGGATATTCAGACGGTGAAAAGTAATTTTACCCGCTTTATAATTCTTCAAAAAGAATCTTTAAAACCGGCTAATTCTGCTAATAAAGCATCCATTAAGGTCACCATACAAAACCACAAAGGAGGATTAGCAAAACTTCTGACTTTGATATCTGAAAAAGGGATTGATTTGAGCAAAATCCAGTCAATTCCAGTGATCGAAAAACCTTGGGAATATGCGTTTTTCATCGATTTGGTTTTTGAAGATCATGCCATACTCTCACAGACAATTGAAGAAATTCGAACTAGTTTTGGTGAAGTGAAAATTTTTGGAGAATACTTGAGTCGAAAATGACATATTTATCTGCCTCCATCCAATAAAACTAATTTTCTTTGTTTAGTGGCCGGAAGACCGAAGACATCCCGATGGCTATCGGGAGATCGAAGTAGCAGAAATGCATGAGTTCATCCAATCCTAAAATGCTTTTGTCTCTGGTAGAACTAGTGATGAAAATTAAAAAATTAAGAAGAAAACACATAAAATCGAGCATGACTCAAGAATCACACACTGAGACGATTATAATGTATGCGAGATTCCATATAGCCTTTAAAAGACAAATTATAAGCATATGAAAGGCTTTGCAGATCGAGTAAGCAGTGTAGAAGAATATTATTTTTCTGCAAAACTCCGTGAGGTAAATCAGATGATTGCCGACGGAAAACCAGTCATCAACCTGGGAATAGGCAGTCCGGACATGGCTCCCGACAAAAAAGTAATTGATGCACTGAAAAATACTGCAGATAATCCTCATTCGCATGGGTATCAGAGCTATCAGGGAATTCCTGAATTGAGAATTTCCATAGCGAATTTCTACGCCAGAGAATACGGAGTCAGCCTAGATCCAAACAAGGAAATCCTCCCGATGATGGGTTCTAAAGAAGGAATCATGCATCTCAGCATGACTTTCTTGAATGCCGATGAGGAGGTACTGGTTCCCAATCCGGGTTATCCAACCTACACTTCTGTCACCAATTTGCTGGGTGCAAAACCAGTTTATTACAATATTGATCTGACTAAAGCCGGACGGCCGAACCTGGAAGAGTTAGAGAAACAGGATCTAAGCAAAGTGAAATTGATGTGGATCAACTATCCGCATATGCCCACAGGCGCGACGGGAAGCAGAGCTATTTTGCAAGAATTAGTGGCTTTTGCCAAAAAGCATGAAATTGTATTGCTCCATGACAATCCGTACAGTCATATTCTGACGAAGGAGCCAATCAGTATTTTGTCAATCCCTGGAGCGAAGGAGGTTGCAATGGAGCTGAACTCTCTAAGTAAAGCATTTAATATGCCTGGTTGGCGAGTAGGAATGCTTGCCGGTCGGGAAGACTGGATTGCGAAAGTACTGAAAGTGAAAAGCAACATGGATTCTGGGATGTTTTTGGGAATTCAGAAAGGCGCAATAGCGGCACTGAACCTAGGGGAAAGTTGGTTTTCGGATATTGAAAGCACGTACCAAAGTCGCAGAAAGCTGGTATGGAAGCTGGCGGATAAACTCAACTTGACTTACGACACCAACGCCGCGGGTTTATTTGTCTGGTGCAAAGCACCTGATGATAAAACTGCCGATCAAGTGGTGGACGAGTTGCTATACGAAAGGAATATATTTATCACTCCTGGAAAAATCTTCGGTTCGGAAGGCGAAGGCTATGTACGCTTTTCGCTTTGCATGCCGGAATTCAAGATCCTGGAAGCTATCAATCGCATTAAATAACATAATCATATGAAAAAATTACACATTGTCGGTTTAGGGCTTCTTGGGGGCTCATTTGCTTTGGCAGCCAAGGATAAATTCCCCGGAATTATTATTACCGGAACTGATGCCGACGACACAAACCTACAGGATGCATTAAATCTGGGAATCATTCAGGAAGCCAAAGATGCACCGGATGCTGACACGGATATTGTCATTTTAGCTACTCCAGCTGATAGCTTGGGAGATCTACTTTTGAAAACTCTAGATCAAATCGGGGAGCACACCTTGGTTTTTGATGTAGGGTCTACAAAAGCCAAACTTTGCGATCTAGTGGCAGATCATCCTAAAAGGAAACAATACCTAGCAGCTCACCCAATCGCAGGAACCGAATATTCAGGCCCAAAAGCAGCGCTTACAGGACTATTGGACCGCAAAGTGATAATCATCTGCGAACTGGAAAAAACTGATTTACAATTGAAAGAGAAGGCTTACGAGCTTTTCGATGCGCTTAATCTGAAACTGAGATTTATGGATCCTGACGAGCATGACCGTCATTTGGCATTTGTATCTCACCTTTCACATATTTCTTCATTTATGTTGGGCAAAACTGTCTTACAGAAAATGGAAGATGAGAAAAGCATCTTCGATATGGCAGGTTCAGGATTTGCTTCTACAGTTCGTCTGGCGAAATCAAGTCCGGCGATGTGGGCTCCTATTTTTGTAGAAAACAAGGAAAATATCTTGTCTGCGTTAGACGGTTACATTTCGAATCTGACATCTTTTCGTGATAAAATCGCAGCAAGCGATGGTCAGGGATTATCTGATGAAATGACAGAAATCAATTCGATCCGGAATATTCTGGATTTGGAAAGGTAAACCGATTTCGGGTTTCTGAAAGCGCCATATGCCACGAAAGCAAATGGCGTTTTTTTTATTTTTGTTTATATCCGATTATGCCCTAACTATCAATAAGATGAACCGTTTTCTATCTTTGTTTCGTTAATTCAGTATCTTATCATCGCTAGAGTTTTTATAAAGCCCAAAGAAATGACATTACAATATATCCATGATACCGAAGGAAATACTACTGGAGTCATAATCCCAATCAAGGAGTGGCAATCTCTGAAAGCGAAATATTCCGAACTACAAGAAGCTGAAAACCCTACAGAGCTAACTGCATGGCAAAAAAAAATAATTAACGAACGTCTGTCCGACTATTATAATAATCCAGACAATGTCTGTGATTTTGACAAAACACTTGATGATATCGAACGGGGTGTATGAATTTCACCTTTGTCAATAGACCAAAAGTAAAAATTGACATCAGTAGTGCTGTCGCCTATTACAAAGAAATTAATCCAGAGCTGGCTAAGCAGTTTTTATTCCGTATCCGGGAAGCCAAAACCCGTATTGCCCAATCACCTCTAGGATTTCAGTTCAAGTATAATGAAGTCAGAACAATAATGCTCAATCAGTTCCCCTACCATGTTCATTATCTGATTGAAAACTCAAAAAAACAAATCATTATTCTCGCGATCATCCATTCGCACAAAAAAACACAGGATTATACAGAAAGGTAGCTCAACTCGTACGGATAATTCTAAAGAAAGCCTGAGTTTAAAACATTTGTATCATGAACTTCGACAATAAGACTATATCCAAAAATCCGTATTTTCATCCTACTAAAACCTAAACCCATACTCATGAAGTACTTTTTCAGTCTAGCACTCTTGCTAATAACCACAGTTGGATTATCTCAATCTTCTGATCAATGGACCACGGTAGAAACCGCCAATTACCCGCTGCCAAGACATGAAAACTCATTCGTCGAATGCGATGGTAAATTTTATCTTCTGGGAGGAAGAGGAATCAAACCGATTGAAGAATATGACCCTAAAACTAATATGTGGAAGACTTTGGCCATGGCTCCAATGGAATTCCATCATTTCCAAGCCATTTCTTTTAAGAATGAAATCTATGTAATCGGAGCATTGACGGGGGGGTATCCACATGAGACTCCTTTGAAGAACTTCTTAATTTTCAACCCTAAAACCAATACTTGGCGGGAAGGCGCGGAAATCCCTGAAGATAGACGCAGAGGTTCTGCAGGAGTTTTAACGCGGGGAGATAAGATCTATATGGTGTGTGGTATTGTCGATGGGCATTACGCAGACTTTGTTCCCTGGCTAGATGAATATGACACTAAAACAGGTGAATGGACTGTGCTTCCTGATGCTCCAAGACCGAGGGACCACTTTGGTGCGGTACTCGTAGATGATAAAATTTATGCTGCCGGCGGCAGAACTTCCCATGCTGAAATAGGAAAAGTACTAGATCTAGTGATCTCTGAAGTTGACTTTTTTGATTTCAAAACCAATTCTTGGAGCACGGTTGAAGCTGACTTGCCGACGCCGAGAGGTGGAACTTCTTCTATCGGAAAAGGTCCCTATTTACTTGTAATGAACGGCGAAAGCACAGTGCAGGAAGCTTCACATTCGGAAGTGGAAGTACTTGACACCCGAACTGGCACATGGTCTAGATTACCTGATTTGAACCAAGGTCGTCATGGAACTGGAGTGATTTATCACAAAGGTAAACTCTATGTAGCTGCCGGAAGTGCGAATCGAGGTGGAGGGCCGGAATTGAATGACATGGAAGTGCTGAAGTGGAAATAACTATTGCATATTTCAAATAGAAAAATTGATTTTTCCACTTAGGTTCTTTGATCTCTCATTTCCTTAATTTCCCTTAACAAAATCAACTTTTTTAAATAATTGGCTTTCATTTTGAATACCCACAAGTAGAACTAACCAAACACATATGAGAAATTACTTAACTATAATGTTCGCCTTTTTAATGGCTGCCCCACTTTTAGCTCAGGACAACATGACTGTCCCTTTGATTGAAGTGGAAGGATTTAGTGAGAAAAAAATCGCTCCAGATGAAGCGGCTTTCCAGATTAATTTGGAGGAAAAAGCAATGAAAGTCACAGATGCTGTGCAAGTGCTGAACAAAAAGACACAATTGCTAGCTGATGCTTTGAAGAAAGCTAAAATCAAGGATTATAAATTAATTGCTGACAATTACTCTGTAGATGTCAATCGCATTTACAGAAGTGGAACCCAGCGTGATTCAGGGTATGTTGCCAGACAATCGTTGAGAGTGGTGACTAATAGCAAGAATGAAGATTTGCAGAAAATTGTTGAATCAATTCAAGGAGCTGGAGATATGAGTTTCAATTTAAATTTCCAGATTTCTGAAGCTACGCAGAGGTCTTTAGAAGATGAATTGCTAACAGCTGCCTTGAAAAATGCTGAAAGCAGAGCACAACTTATCGCTCAAGCTTTGGGAATCAAATCAATCCGCGTTCATCGAGTTTCCTTGGAGTCCCAACCTATTGCCTATGCAGTCGCCAAAATGGAAATGATGCGCACAAGTGCTGATGCTGCTGCACCTCCATTGTTAAATCCAGATGAGCAGAGTCTTCAGAAGCGGGTGTATGTAAAATATACTTATTGAAATTAAGTCCGCGAAAGCGGACTTTTACGTAACTTTTTGAAAACCAACATTATTAACTTCTCAAATTTTTATGTGATGAATGAAGCAGACATCAAAAACAAACCTAGCGTTCATGCTAAAATTGAGGCTAAATGTCAAGAAATAGGCTTTGATATGCCTTCAGATCTCTATATAGGCACATTATTGAAATCATTGGTAGCGAGTAAACCATGCGGACATTTCCTCGAACTTGGGACTGGAATAGGTTTATCCCTCTCTTGGATGGCAGATGGCATAGATGATTGTGGAAGCATTATTTCCATAGACAATGACCCAAAACTAACGGGGATAGTTAGCCAATTTTTTATGCTTGATTCAAGAGTCAATATTCTTTGCCAGGATGGTACTGAGTGGATCAAAAATTATTCTGGTGATAAATTCGACTTGATATTTGCAGATGCTTGGCCTGGCAAATACAGCGATTTAGATGAAACACTGGCATTACTAAAGATTGGTGGAATCTATGTCATAGACGATATGGATGAGCAGCCAAACTGGCCACAAGGACATTCGGAAAAAGCTGAGGAATTAGTCAAGAGATTGGAGAACAGGAAAGATTTTAATATTACTAAAATGAACTGGT
Organism: Algoriphagus aurantiacus; assembly: GCF_035156405.1. Lineage (NCBI taxonomy): Bacteria > Pseudomonadati > Bacteroidota > Cytophagia > Cytophagales > Cyclobacteriaceae > Algoriphagus > Algoriphagus aurantiacus. Next base: position 34,571 of record NZ_JAXRUT010000020.1, read on the forward strand.
CATCAGGGATTATTTTAATGACAAAACTTAGGTAGCTAAATTCTATCAATATTTTCCCAAAAAAATAGGTATGCGTAGCGATCATAAAGCTATCAAATAAATAAAAAAAGTGACTACCCCGATTGCTAGTCCAATAATGAATACAGTGTAAGCATGGCCAAGGAGTTTATATTTTCTGTTTAAAACTTTCCCTTGATAGTACAATGAAATCGCCATCTGCTCCTGAACTTCTTTCTTTGAAATCAAAACACGGTCTATTTCTGAAAGGTATTCAGTCAGTGAAAAATTAGAACTGACACCAAAAAACATCATACTAGATTTTACTTCCTCATTCAGGCTGTTTCGCTTTCCCAATACCTTAGGCCTAGCCGCTTGAACCGCTAGTACAGTAGATATAAGGCAAGTGGTCAGTAAAATTAAAATCGGGATCAGAAAAACAGTCCGCTGATAATCTATCTGATGCGCTATTGTACCATATCCAATAATCGCCACCACAGAAGATATTACTAGCGCGTTGATGCTTATGACAATGTTAGCTTTGTTATCCGCGATTTGGAGCAGATTACAATTATTCATAAAAGTCACCCGGAAAAAAGTCTGTTGGGCTCTTTCAGTTTTATCTTTTTTGGACTCTGAAATTTCTTCCATCTTGATACCTTTTATAAACAATTAATTTACATAATAATTTCTCACGAACCTTAAGTAACTGGAAGAGTTTTAATTAGCATTTGCTTCCAAAATCATAACAAAAAGGAAATGCTGGAAAACCAGGTCCAAATGGAAAAAGTCGGTATACTTAAACCATAAACCAAGTGAGTAATGAACGATTCAAGAAGAGAGTTTTTAAAGAAAGCTGCCTTAGTAACAGGTGGTGCAAGCATCTGGAGCTCTATGCCAATGGCAGTGCAGCGTGCTATGGCGATTCCAGCAGCGCCTGGGACTACTTTTTATGATGCTGAGCATGTAGTGATGCTGATGCAAGAGAACCGATCTTTTGATCACTGCTTTGGCACTATGAAAGGCGTACGCGGGTTCAATGACCCAAGAGCAATCTCTCTTCCTGATCAAAATCCTGTATGGCTCCAGCCAGACAAAGACGGAAATCGCTTTGCTCCTTTCCGCTTTGACATCAAGGACACCAAAGCCACCTGGATGAGCGGAACTCCTCACTCTTGGGAGAATCAAGTCGACGCAAGAAACGATGGGAAATACAACAATTGGATTGAGGCAAAAAGACCTGGCAAAGAATACTACGATCTGCCGCTGACCATGGGCTTTTATAGCCGTGAGGATCTGCCATTCTACTATGCACTTGCTGATGCATTCACGGTATGTGATCAGCACTTTTGCGCAGCACTTACTGGCACCACTACCAACAGAAGTTACTTCTGGACTGGAAAAACTCATGGAGCTGATGGAGAAAAGGCAAAAGTCCGAAATGGAGAATTATCCTATAATAAAGAGGGGAATTGGAAGACTTTTCCAGAGCGATTGGAGGAAAATGACATCTCTTGGAAAGTTTACCAAAATGAGCTCAGTATCACTTCCGAACTAGAAGGTGAAGCAGAATCACTTTTAGCCAATTTCACAGACAATAATCTGGAGTGGTTTTCCCAGTATGGAGTGCGCTTCAATCCTGCACATTACCTTTTTCTCCAAAAAAGAGAAAAAGAACTACCCGTTGAAATAGCAGAATTGAAAGCAAAATTGGAAGGTAATCCAGCGAATGTCGATGAGTTGCAAAAAGAATTGAAGGAAAAAGAAGATGGGCTGGCCTATCTGGAAGTGTACCTTAAAAAATGGAATGCCGAGGAATTTGAAAAGCTCTCTGATCATGCTAAAAGCCTTCACAAAAAAGCATTTCAAACTAATACCGGTGATCCTGACTATCATCAAACTGAAAAACTTTCCTACCAAGAAAATGGTGAAGATCGGGAGACCTTGATCCCTAAGGGAGATATTCTGTTCCAAATCAGAAAGGATGTCAAAGAAGGGAATCTACCCACAGTCACTTGGTTAGTAGCTCCTCAAAAATTCTCTGATCATCCCAGTGCGCCTTGGTATGGTGCGTGGTACGCATCGGAAGTAATGAATATTTTGACGGAAGATCCTGAAGTATGGAAGAAGACCATCTTTATTATCAATTACGATGAGAATGATGGCTATTTCGATCATATCCCTCCTTTCGTTCCACCACATCCTCATGAGCCAAATGGAAGAATGTCGGCTGGACTATCCAGTGCAGGAGAATTTGTCACCGCCGAGGAAGAATTAAAAGCCGGGTTCAAACCTGATGAAGCAAGAACAAGCCCAGTTGGCTTAGGATACAGAGTTCCACTAATAATTGCTTCACCATGGTCACGTGGTGGGTGGGTCAATTCTGAAGTTTGTGACATCACTTCCACTATTCAGTTTTTGGAGAAGTTCCTTTCTAAAAAGACTGGAAAGAACATCGAAGAATCCAATATCAGTTCTTGGCGACGGACCGTAAGTGGAGATTTGACTTCAGCTTTCCGACCATACAATGGCGAGAAAATAAACCACGCAGAACCGGTAGACCAGGAGGAGTATGTAAAGCAGATATACAATGCCAAATTCAAGAACATCCCAACTAATTTCATTAAGCTAACAGAAGAAGAAGCTAGAAAAGAAGCCTCAAATCAAGCAAATTCATCTGTTTTCGCTACTCAAGAACCTGGCACGAAAGCTTCCAATGCATTGAAATATGACTTACATGCTAATGGCATGATCAGTCCTGACGGAAAGAAATTTATAATCACTTTCACTGCGTCTCAAGAGATTTTTGGAAAGGATGCTTTAGGCTCGGGATTCAATGTCTATGCTCCGGGAAACTATCTTAATCAAAAGACCAACTCATTTGAACCGGTAAAGACTTGGGCTTTTGCAGTGAAGTCCGGTGATAGTATTTCTTACGAATGGCCTATAGAAGAATTCGAAAACGGGCTTTATCACTTGAGAGTATATGGCCCAAATGGCTTCTACAGGGAATTTAAGGGTTCATCTGCTGGATCCACGTTAGAAGTTGGTGCAACCCCTCTTTTAAGAAACAAAAAAGTCAGCCAGCAACTTGAACTCAGGGTCAAAAACACTTCCCCGTCAAATCTGACCTTGATAGCAAAGGATGATGTCTATCTGAAACTCACTAAGGAGATCAAGCTTGGAGCTGGCGCTGATACCAGTTTGAAAATTGATACGAAGCAACACAAAGGCTGGTACCAATTTAGTCTTTATGCTAAAGAAGATCCAAGATTAGAAATCACTTACGCTGGTAGATTGGAGACTGGAAAGGATAGTATTTCAGATCCTCAGATGGGGCGAGCGGTATAGGATTGACTTCGTCAAATACTTCCTAGCTGCATTGTCCTAACAGCATAAAGATTATTACAAATACCAAGATTGTACCTAGGCATCCTCCACCTAATTTATAGGCTCCATAGCCAGCGATTAGTCCTTTGAAGATATTGTTCATTTCCGGGATTTTATAAGTTTGGAATGGATTGTTATGGCATCGATTCACAAGTTGTGCCATAGCGTTTTTAAATTTGAGAATTCGTCAAAAGCCATCTCGTGGTTAAATGAGTATGCCTTTGAGCCAAGTCTATTGCGTTTAGCTTTTTCTTGAGGAAATCCCCCTATACTCCGCCGTGGCGGAGGGAGTTACAAAATCTGAACCTCCATTTTTGATCCACAAAATTCACGGCGGAAATTTGAGATCATATATTCTTAGATAAGAAACATACACTCTAAACTGAATACTCTGAGAAAGAAACATCCCAAGTTGGGCATTGGAATTTTCCACTTCGCATTCTTTTAAAACACCAGCAATCCATGCTCTCGAAGGATTTCCCAAACTTCAGATTCCACTAATTCCTCAAAATCTCCAAATTCCAACTCATAACTTTCCCGAATAGGCTTAAGTGTATTGAGTTTTTGATTATACCCCACCGTTAGTAACATTTCACTAACCCACTGACCCAGATCAAGCGGAAGTTCCATGGCAAAGTCTTCCTTTTTTCCAGAGAAAATCAATTCTGAGAGCTCATCTTCTTCGAAAACCTGCAACTCTGGCTGAGCTCCAATCCATAAAATCCTATTTCGATCTTTATATTCTGGAGTAGGTTCATTCCTGATTTCATTTGCAATAAAATTCTTGGGTACTGTAGTCTTTGGAACTTTGGTTTCAAACCATTCCTGAAGCGGTACATCAAAACACACCCCATGCATATAATTGAAAAGTGATTTGCGCAAGCCTTCACCATAAAGCTCATGATCAGCTCCTGTAGGATCATCGTGTGGCAGGTCATTATTAGCAAAAGAACCTTCGACTGGCATTAGATTAACAGCTCCAAAAGCCTGTGGATCAAGGCCAACTGGGCTGTGTGCCGTCATCGCAAATCGATGCCAGAAACCAGATTGGATCACACCAGATTGGATCAATTGTCTGACCATTTCCAGGGAATCAATCGTCTCCTGAGCCGTTTGGGTAGGAAAACCATACATCAGATAAGCATGAACCATTATTCCTGCTTGGGTAAAATGATTGGTTACCTGAGCAACTTGAGAGACCGTCACTCCTTTTTTGATCAATGCCAGCAAACGGTCTGAAGCTACTTCCAAACCTCCGGAAACGGCAATACATCCAGAAGCTCTGAAGAGTCGACAAAGATCTGCAGTGAAATTGCTTTCGAAGCGAATATTCGTCCACCAGACCACAGAAAGCTCTCTACGTAGAATCTCAATTGCCAAATCCCGCATCAATGCCGGGGGTGCGGCCTCATCAACAAAGTGGAAACCATTTTCTCCGGTTTGAGCGATAATTTCTTCTATCCGATCACATAAAATGGATGCTGTAATTGGCTCATATCTTCCGATGTAATCTAGAGAAACATCACAAAAGGTACATTTACCCCAATAGCAGCCATGCGCCAGCGTCATCTTATTCCAGCGACCATCCGACCAAAGTCTGTGCATAGGATTGGCCACCTCAATTACAGAAAGGTAATCTCGGATCAGCAAATCGCTGTAATCAGGAGTTCCTACTTCGCGCTGAGGGACATCCTTAGCAGGATTACTATTGCAAAAAGTCACTTTCCCATCAATTCGGGCAAAAGTCCTTTTCAAATCAGTAATTGGAATTTTCCCCTCCAGATGATCCAATAATAACCGAATGGGCGCTTCACCATCATCCAGTACGATAAAATCTATGTAATCAAAAACGCTAGGTTCTTTTAGCGAGCGAAGTTCTGTGTTTGGATATCCTCCCCCCATCCAAAGCACCAATTCAGGATGGTGCTTTTTGAGGAATTGGCCACATTTGAAAGCACCGTAGAGATTTCCCGGGAAAGGCACAGAAAATGCCACGGAAGTCGGTTGATACTGCTGGATTTTTTGCTTTAGCAAGTCACACATCATCCCATCGATTAAGCCAGAATCCTGATGTAAAGCTTTATGCATTTCATCAAAAGAGTTGGCAGAAAGCCCTAACCGCTCCGCATATCTGCTAAAGCCAAAATTCGGATCAATCTGCTCAGAGATCAGATCCCCTATGTCCTCCAGATAAAGTGTGGCAAAATACCTTGCCTTATCACGAATTCCCAGTGTCCCAAATGCCCACTCCAGATCATCCAATTGCTCGAAGCGACTTGCCTCAGGCAGATAATCTCCTTCGGCAATACGGTAGGCAAGTGTTGGGTTTTTATCCTGCAGAAAAGCGATCACAGGATCTATGGATTGTAGGTAGTTTGCGTTCAGACGCACAATACGGGCAGCATTATCAGACAATTCAGACTGTTTGGGTGCTATCTCTTCGAAGATTCTGGTTAAGCCTGTCTTAGAAAAAAGCTGCAAAATCACCTCAATTCCCAAGTCCACTTGATTGGATTCTACCCCGATTTGATTGAGGTAACCTTTCAAATAGGCCGTGGCTGGATAAGGCGTATTGAGCTGAGTAAAAGGCGGAGTGATGAATAGAACTTTCGAGGCCAAGATGTAAGAGAAGTGATTAGAGGCTGCAAGTTCGGAAGAAAATTGTTCTTATGTGGTTTTCCTCAATGATGCCAGTAAGGTTATTGCTTTGTCTTAAAGGCAGGAAGACCGGAGACGGAAGAGTGGTGTCCGATGACCGGTGACCGATGCAACCTCAACGCCCGTGTTTTCTAAATTCTCGGCCCTGATGCAATTGAGGCGACTCCTCCTTTCTCAAAGGGGGCAAGGGGGATTTAGCACACAATAGGCTAGAAAATTACATGAGCGCCAATAATTGCTTCTGACATTTTAGTAAATTACCCAACTAGCCATATAACCCAAACCATGCAAGAATTAAGAAAAGAAGATATCAACCAAGAGGTTTTTGAACTTTATGATGCTTATGCTCACAACAAACTGGAGCGAAGACAATTTATAGAAAAACTCTCCACCTATGCCGTCGGAGGTATTACAGTAGCTGCTTTGATGAGTGCTATGATGCCTAATTATGAAGATACCCGCACGATCAAATCCGATGATCCGCGCTTAGCATCCGAATACATCACCTATGACTCTCCTAAGGGCGGCGGCGAAATCAAAGGACTGCTCTCCATCCCTCAGGGAACTACCGGCAAAGTCCCTGGAGTGGTGGTCGTCCACGAAAACCGTGGGCTAAATCCCTACATCGAAGATGTGGGAAGAAGAACGGCTGTAGATGGATTTATCTCTTTGGCGCCAGATGCACTAACTCCGCTGGGAGGCTATCCCGGCAATGACGACGAAGGACGTGCGATGCAGAGCAAGCTGGACAGAAATGAAATGCTGGAGGACTTTATCGCAGCATATGAATACCTGAAAAACCATCCCAACTGCACAGGAGAAGTGGGCGTAGTAGGATTCTGCTTCGGTGGTTGGATCACCAATATGATGGCAGTGCGGATTCCAGATCTGGGCGCGGCAGTTCCTTATTATGGAGGTCAGCCTTCCGCGGAGGAAGCAGCCCTGATCAAAGCACCGCTAATGCTGCAATTCGCTGGTTTGGATGAGCGGGTAAATGCCGGATGGCCAGCCTATGAGGAAGTCCTAAAGGAAAACGAAGTAGAATACCAGGCATTTATCTATCCAGATACCAATCATGGTTTTCATAACAATACCACTCCCCGCTACGATGAAGCAGCAGCCACTTTATCTTGGGATCGAACAATAGGTTTTTTCAAAGTACATCTACAGGGATAACCCACAGAAAAAAGGAGTGCTGGAAGGCACTCCTTTTTTATCCAAAACACAAAAAAACCTTTCTGAATAAATGAAATCATTAAAAACACTAGTTCCTTTTTTAGCTGTTATACTCCTATCCTTTTCATGCACCAATCCAACCATAGATTGGTCAGAGCAGATTGAAATCACCAAATGGTATGAAGGTAAGAATGGTGCGATTTCCATCACCTATGACGATGGCATCATTAATCAGTTGACCATCGCAAAACCAATAATGGATAGTTTAAATCTTCCTGGCACTTTTTTCATCATCACCGGAAAAGTCGAAGGATCTGGCAAAGGAAAATTCATCGGCAGAGATCCAGATAGCATCATTGCTGAAACTTCAACCTTCAAAACTGATTCCACCAATTTCTTTGAGCGCGCCTCCCTAATTGCTTTTACCGGAACTACCGAAGCTGAGGACTATCATGCAAATGTGGGTTCACTCTATGAAGCTGGTAAAATTGACGAAGCATATCAGCTACTAGACGAGGGATATGAAAAAATCAGAAACGGTAGCATGAGAAACACGAATGATGTGGTTTTTCATAATAACCCAGTTGACACTACTACTTGGGAGCAATACAAATCTTATGCTGAACAAGGCCATGAAATCTCTTCCCACACGGTCACGCATCCCAGACTCGCTGTTCTCGATGAGGCAAACTTACGTTATGAGTTAGGGCAGAGTAAGGCTGACTTAGCGAAATTTATGGGCGAGGAATCTACTTTTTCTGCCGAAGGTCCTTATGGTACAGAAAATGAAAGAGTCATGGAGTACGCATACGATATATATCCTGCACTAAGAAACCGAATGCCTGAAGACTGGCTTGAAGAAATAAATAGAGGAAGCAGAAAACAGCCTGGCGAAACCAGTAAGGAATATGTTCAGTGGCAAAGAGGTGCACTTAGCACCACAGGTGTTGATCAGATGAAATCTTGGGTCGACACTACGAATGCACATGATAACATTTGGCTAGTTTTGGTTATTCATGGTGTTGAGGATTATGGCTGGGAACCTTTGACGACTGTAGTGTTAAAAGAATACTTTGCTCATATTAAAGAAAATGAGGATTCCCTGTGGATTGCAACATTTGGAGACGTCACTAAGTATCTTCGGGAACGAAAAGCTGCTACTATCACGGCTGAGCTTGAATCAGATGAAATCAGAATCACCATGACTTCTGAGTTAGACCCCAAGGTGTATGACATTCCTTTGACGCTAAAAACCTACCTGCCAGATGGATGGGTAAGTGTAAATCTGAAGCAAAGTGAATACGATAGCCCTCTTGAAGTCTTGTCAGATCCGAAAGGTGAATATGTACAGTATTCTATTTCCCCAACCGAAACCAGCGTTACACTTGTCAAAATGGAGTGAAGCTTATGCTAGTTTTCATGTGTTTATAATTGTTTTTCAATGGTCATAACCTGTCCCGTGACGAAGGAAGCGGGATGGAATCTCGAACCAGGAATAATCATCCCTCTGTGTGTCATTCTTCGACATGCACGATTTCATCTGATTATAAGTTAAATTTTTCAGTCCTTTTAGAGAAATAGTCGAGTGAGTTTACTGGGGCGATTAAGTATCCTCTTTGGTAACACTTAAGTCATTCTATATTCTTTGTTCTTTTGCCTTGACGCAAAAGAACCAAAAAGTCAAGACGCCAGCAAAGCTTCACCCCGCATGCCAGCCGCCTGGCTCGCTGCTGCGTCCTTCCAGCGCGCCCTAACAACAAACAAATCTGCTGATGCGGTGTTTGCTGTGATATAATCATACCCTCCATAAAGTGGTTTGTGAAGACACAAACCACGGCGGCCGTAATTCAATCCTTTCAGGGTTGGTAATATCCTCCGCCCAAGTGAGTGTCCCCACTCACGTGATTATTGGAATAAATCCATCTATTCTTTTTTTGATTCCAAGCGATTTGGAAGGGTTTCTTAAACGGCTTGAAGAAAGTTGTGAGTGAGGACACTCACAACGGCGAAAGAGTTTCCCCACTGAGGGCAGTCCATGGTTAGTCCAAGGTGAGTTTGTAACTACACCTTCGTATTTCTCAGAATTTGTAATTCAATTTGTCTATAAACCGGTCGGCGAGCCACAGACCACGGCGGCAGCAAAATCCCAGGAGTACTAATTCTGATTTTTTCCTTTACATGATCTTACCTCGGCTTGCTAATTGCTAGCTTTAAACAGTAAACATTACATTTTTATATATGATAGACAGTAAATTTAATATCGCCGTACTTATTGACGGTGACAACGCCCAAGCCAGATTAATTAAAGAAATACTGGAAGAAGTATCCAAGTATGGAAAAGCGACGATTAGAAGAATATACGGAGACTGGACCACTCCACACATGAACAGCTGGAAGGAAATGATCAACCTTCATTCTTTCAGCCCCATCCAGAAATTTTCCTACACAACTGGCAAGAACTCTACGGATAGCTCGATGATCATCGATGCGATGGATATACTCCACAGTAATAGTGTTGATGGTTTTTGTATCGTTTCCTCAGATTCTGATTACACAGGATTGGCAAAAAGAATCCGTGAAGAAGGCATGTTCGTGATGGGAATCGGACGCAGGATAACTCCTAAAGCCTTTGTACAATCTTGCGAGATTTTCACTTATGCTGAAAATCTTTCACCTCAAGCCAAAGAGGAAAACAACAAAGCAGAGGCGAAGAAAACTGAGAAAAGTCAGGTGAATACTACACGTAAAAATGTGGTAGTAGAGGAAGAAGTCAAGAAAGAAACTCCTGTCAAAGAAACTCAAGAACTGGATTTAAAGATCATAGATAAAGCCTTTGAAATATCCTCAGATGAGGAAGAAGAAATCCACATTGCAAAAATCGGCGCTTCACTTCGAAAGATTGACCCAAGTTTTGATCCCCGATCCTATGGCTTCAGAAATCTGACAGAGCTTTTCAAAAGTTTGAAAAAATATCAGGTAATGAAAAACGAAGTAAATGGGTTGAATTATCCACTAGTGAAGCTGAAGTAGGCGGGGTGCAGGATGACTTTTATCGGATGCAGGGTGACCGAAGCCGGGTGTAGCCTCAATACTAGTATTTAGCGAACCCTTTGATGCTTGAGTACTTTTGATAGAAAAGAAAAAAAGGTAATATAGGAAATGGTTAACGCTAACGTTGAGTGCACATCGGACATCGGGCAACGGACATAAAAACATCATGGGATTGAAAATCATCATCACCGGGACTACAGGAATGGTTGGCGAAGGCGTAATGCAGCGCTGTCTGGAAAATCCTACCATCGAAAAGGTAATCGCGATCAGCCGAAAGCCTAATGGTCATCAGTATCCTAAACTGCAAGAGATTATCCATTCAGATTTCACCGATCTACATACAATAGAAAGTCAGATGACAGGCTATGATGCCTGCTTTTTCTGTGCGGGAATTTCATCCGTAGGAATCAGCAAGGAGCAATACGAAAAGATCACTTATGAGTTAACGTTGAGTTTTGCCACGACTTTGGCGAAGCTTAATCCTCAGATGACTTTCACCTATGTCTCAGGGCAAGGAACAGACAGTTCTGAGAAAGGGAACAGTCACTGGGCGAGAGTGAAAGGCAAAACGGAGAATGAGTTGAAGAAGCTTCCATTCAAAAAAGTATATGCCTATCGACCCGGAGCTATGAAACCAATGGATGGAGCGAAACACGTGCTTCCTTGGTATAAATACCTTGCTTGGATGTATCCTATCGGAAGGAAGCTATTTCCAAATGGATTTAATACGTTGGCCGAGGTCGGTGATTCCATGGTATATGTAAGTTCAAATCACTATAACGAATTTATTTTGGAAGGAAGGGAGATCACCGAAACGGCAAATCTTCTGAACTTAAGCAAATCTATCTGAAGCTTTGATAAAGAGTGAAACCAGTAAAGGATTCGCTCAACTTTACGATGAGGTGACACAGGACATCCGACACCTCTCACCTGACACCTCTCACTCTATTTTCTCCAGCTTAAACACCTCAAAACTCATCAGATCTTCCTTATTCCCAGGGTTGTCCGGATGGCTAATGGAGATAAATAACCCATCCTCATTCACGAATGAATTGCCTGGATAATAGGTGTTTTCAGGCATCAGAGTTTCCCCCAAGACATTCAAGTCCTTATCCAAAATCATCACGGCAAACTTTCGCGGGAATCTCCTCAGTTGATTGATCTCCTCTTCATTCTGTACTTCTACTTTGGAAAAAACAAAGCGATAGAAAACACCTCGGTATTCGTCATAAAGAAGGCGCTCGTAGCGGTCTGAGGCATATACATACTTCATCGTTTGAAATCGGTCTGTCCCATCGGCAAAGCTTGAAAAACTTTGGTCTACGTGTTGACTTTTTGCATCCACACTTTTTATGAAATTTCCATCCAAATCAGTGACGTATAAATTATGGTCAGCGGCAAGGCTGTAAACCAAATTCTCCTCTGTAGCTGCCATACTAAAATCCAAAAGTTTTGGACCAGATGCATTATAACCAGCAGGCCAAGTCATAGGCAGTAGATTCACTTCTGAATTCTCAAGATTAACAGTATAGCTGAGTGCCTTTGAGGCAAGTGTATCATCTGCAACTTTTATCTGATCTGCTTCAAACTTTGTATTCACCAATAGTTTATTTCCTCTTAAAATGGGCGTATAGTTATAATGTGCATTGTGTACAAAAGCGGCCAAATATCCCAAAGGAGGCTCATATTTATAGTTGGCTTTGATGCTCCCACTCGTATCGGTAAGCTGAAGATTCCTCATAGGATACCCGAATAGAAAAATACTGTCCATACTCTGCACGTGGATCCCCGAAATATATTCTACTCCTTCTGGTCCTTCCAGATCAAAAATCACCCGCTTCACCAAAGTCCTTGAATCAAGATTATACAGCTGAAGCTCGTTATTAGACTGGTTAACATTGAACAGCCAGCTGCCATTTTCATCCTGAAAAGGCACCAAGCCATCGCTCACATTCGAAGTTTGACTGTCTATTTGCAGTGAAACCAACTGACCGTCAGACACAAGTTGCTGCGGAGTAGTAATGTTCTCTTGACCGGATCCGCAGCTTTGTAAAAAACTCAGGGCCATCAACATTAGAAATGAAAAGAGGTAAGATTTTTTCATGAACCTAATTTAAAAGTTTCAGCTTGTAATAGACTATATAATCCTCCTCAGTTTCAAAAAAATCCGGATGTTTCAATGCTATTATTTCATCCTCCTCAGTCAGTATTGTGGAAAAGATCAGTCCCTTTGGAACAGGGATATCATTTTGAAGTAAATTCTCTTAACTCAGTTCCTCGGTGCAATATTGAATACAAATGCTCTATACTTTAGCAAGGCCACAAAAATACCTCCTCCAAAAGCATTGCCAAGCAAGGCTGTACTTTGGAATGATAGATAATTCCAAAACGAGATATCAGGAGAAGTCAACATACCGGAAAACACTTCCACACTTCCTATTATACTGTGGTGAAGTCCTGTAAATGACATAACTGCTGTAATCAGAAAAATCATGACAATCCTGCTAATTGTATCTCTAGATGAAGCTAACAACCAAGAAAGTAAACCCATCAGCCATCCGGCGACAATCGCACTGACAAAGATCACATGAGCATCAGCATGAAGCACATGCTTCGCTATTGTCACCACTACATCAGTATTAAAAATCCCCAAATGCGGTCCAAGCCACAGTAGAATTCCAGACATCACATAGCCTCCCACAAGATTTCCGGCAATTACTATACCCCATAGTTTCAGCATACTCAGTATAGACCGCTTTTTATTCAAAACAGGAAGCGTAAGAAGTGCAGTCTGCTCTGTAAAAAGAATACTTTGACCCAGTACCACCAAAATAAAACCTAGAGGATATACCAACGCAACTATACGGATAATGGAGCCTTCGTCTACCTTTCCGATCAAAAAGAAATAAAGCGAACAAATCATCAAATAGCTAAAGCCAATCTCCAAACCAGCCGTCAATGAACTGGTAAATAAGCTTTGGGGGATTTTCTCATAGATTTCTTGTGCATCATTAATCTGATCACGGAGTATCTCACCATGTGTCTTGGCAGTATCTCTTCCCTTAGCGCTGGACTTTTGTAACTCCTTGTCAATGTCCTGTTGCTTTTCCGCAATTAGTTGCTCCTCCGTTTTCTCTTTTTTCCAAATCATTATTAGGTGATTACAAATAGAACTAGCTCAATTTAAGTTTATCAGAATGATTTCAGAATAAAAAAAGGATGTATGCTAAAACGAATTCCCAAGCGTAGTCAATGAACAACTTAAAAAACTACTCGGAGGTTCTACATGCAGTCAAAATATTAAATTCAAATCTTCTATCATTCTTTAAGATGTCAAAAAAGTCCTCCAGATAGTTATTCATAAACTTAACTTCATACCCAGATACCAAGTATTCAAGCTGCTTTATCTCAGCGAAAAGCAATAATTCTTTCTCCAAAAACTCATCTCTGATTGCTTTCATCAGTAATTCATCTCTGCAAAAACCTCTGTATAATCTCTGGCTGACTGTCTTTATATCTACCAGATTGCTGACCTGAGCGTAAGGAGGTAAAACCATCCCAGTCATATCAAAATCATAAGCCAGCGGGACTACTGTTTTCGAATCAAGTTTCAGTATTTTCATATTATGCTGGTGCATACTAGACCAGTCTGTATTCCCAATCATATATTGAAACAAATCATGCCGAATCGCAGCCGAATCCTCTAAAACAGTTCCAATAATCCTTGTATTTTCCAAAATCTCACCGCCAAAACGATCGGCAACCTTATCATCATCCTCAATTAAAAATCCTAGAAGCTGCTCAGATTGCCCCTGCTTATCATCTTCATTCTCAAAATTGATACGGATCATTCGTGTATGAAAAGTATATTCACTCACTTGCTCATAGAGTTGGTAGCATAGAAATTCCTTCACTATGTAGGTATCAGCATTTTTACCTTTGGAGCAAGGAAAAACTATTTTCAAATTTCTGCTCCCATCAAAAATATTACCCTTGCCTTCTTTCTTTTTGAGCCTCATCCTGACTGGGGGATAATAGCAATTTTCCTTACGGAAATTTCCCCTCACCCTCAAACCCACATTCAATGTATCAACCGCGCCATCTCCATTTTTATAAATCAGCATTGAATCCATGAAAGTCGAATCATTGGTCTCCTTCCGAAGCTTCTTCACAGAAAATTTTAGGCTGATTTCCAAGATTTCGTCGGAGTCAAAAAGCCGCTCATCTTGCCTCGGAAATGCAGCAAAACATATAATTATAAAACAGCAAAAGAGGGGTGAAAACTTTTTCATACTCCTAAAGTTTTAACTTGAAAAAACCCAACGAAACTAATTAAATAGGATTATCTGAATAGACTCAATTTAATTATTCTAAGCTATAAATTTTTAGGAATGAAGATTTTAAATTCCAATTGATGGCTCAGGTAGTCTTCTATGCTATAGATTGGTTAGCAAAATATTCTTGAACTCCACTTCTGCTCCTTCGGCTTGTAAGGCTATCTTCCCACGGGTAGCTGTCGCATTGAAACCATCATTCACTAGATCACCATTCAGCCAGACAGTTACTTTGTCGGCGTCACATACGATCTTGATATGATTCCATTCACCAAGCGGCTTTTCTGAATCATCAGTAAGATTCTTGATTCTTCTCTCCTTCCTTCCGTTCACACCCCAATTCTCCTTCGGACCACGTCTAGCTTCCATATCCTCCACCTCGATATTCTGCTCTATACACCAAAAATCCCCTGCGTTACTGTGCATCAGCTGAACTTCGATAGACTTCGGGAACATATCGTACAAAGCCCGAGGCGTAGATGCATGAACTAATATCCCGCAATTGCCAGGCTTACCAGCAAATCTATAATCAAGCTCCAGCGTGTAATTTTCATATTCAGCTTCTGAGATCAAGTGGCCCTGAGGCGTTCCCAAGCTCACCAAAAGTCCGTCTCTGATGATAAATGGAATTCTTAAAGAACTATCAGCTTCTAGATCGGGGACGTCCATATACCATCCTGTTAGGCTTTTTCCATCGAAAAGGCTTTTGGTTTGACTTTGAGCAAAAAAGGTAACTAGGACAAAAAGTAATAACAAGGTAATTTTTCGCATGGTTTTGGGATAAAGTTAATGAGACATTAATCTAAAAAGAATCCACCAATTCTCATGAGATACTTTCCCAAAGTCTAATCTCAATAGACTATTAAAATCTAACCGTTGACTAAGGAAGAACCTTCGACTCCGGTCAGGCTGACAAATCTCTGGTTCAGTCTCATGACTTGGACCTTAATAATGAAGTCTCCAGACTTCTATCAGTTTAAACAATCAGTGGCAGTCTGAAGACTGCATTGAAACAGGCACAAGCCTGCCTGACCGGTAGGCAGGTCTGAAGACTTGCGCCAAACACTGCGACTGACCACTACTTCACCCTAGCTTCCCATATCCTCATAAATAGCATATGCGCCATCCGTCTTGCATGTTCCTTGGCGTAATTAGCATTTTCACCCACAAAATATCTATCAATCGTACCAAACCACAATTCCAGCCAATTGCCAAAATGGGCCTGTTCTATGCTATTGTCCACTTCAGCATCTACTTTTCTGTGAACTTTTACTGGATTAAATTTCCCAGCACCAGGACCAGTTTGCAGTAAAATCATCTCCCAGAAATCACTCAGATGAACCAAATGAGTTTCCCAATCTTTCACTACCCCATTGAAAATAGGGCCAAGTGTATCATGTAGGCGGATTTGATCATAAAATCGCCGCACCAAAAAATCAACCTCTTTCCTCGATTTTATATCTATTTTATCCATTTTTCTTATTTCAGAATCGGTTGAAGCACCTCCAATTTCCCATCTATTGTTGTAGGAATCGGAAGCCCAAGAATCTTACAAATCAATGGATAAACATGAATATTCTGAAAAGTCTCTATTTCCATACCTGATTTGAAAGCAGGTCCATTTGCATAGAATATAGCATGCATATCCTTGTAAGCTGGACTGAACCCATGCTCACCAAATACATCCGTCCCCAAGGTAGCTGCATTTTCTTTGATCCTTGGCAGAGCGGATTCCCAAGCAAGGTAATAGTATCTGTCAGGGATAATCAAAATATCTCCAATCCGATCTTTGTACATCAGATCCTGATAATTCTCCTTGTCGTCCACGTCAGTGATGTGAATTGGTAAATCTGACTTTTCCAGTTCTCTAATCACCTTTTTTTTGTCTTTTTGATCCTCCAGATATAAGTGGGCCAATGCTCCATTATTCACAACTCTTGCAGAAATATCTTTGGTCAATTCAGTCAAATTAAGGTAATGATCCACTGGAATATCCATCATCCCATGATCAGACACCACTATCACATTAATGTCCAAATCATAGCTTTTGAGCCCCTCGAATAATGCCCCTAATTCAAAATCTAGTTTCGTCAAGCGAGTGGACAATTGCTCGTCATTTGTCGGTCCATAGCGATGACCGATATCATCCATATCAGAAAAATACAATGTAATCAACCTTGGACGCTCCGCTTCTGGTAATTCCAACCACTTAAAAACCTCAGTTACTCTGGTTAGGTTACTTACTCTTCCATCATAATCATGATAATAGCTAGGCCGGATTCCTTGCACATCGGCTTCTGATCCCACAAAAAAATAGCTGGCGGCGATCATTTTATTCTGCTCCGCAAGTACCCAGAGTGGTGTCCCTCCATACCAAGTCCCATCTTGAACAATCTCCTTTTTCCCCATTCCATAGATTAGATCCTTCTCTGGATCGTAAAAGGAATTGTCCACCAGTCCATGATGCTCGGGCTTCAACCCTGTAGCAATGGTGTAGTGGTTTGGGAAGGTCTTGCTAGGAAAGGAAGGCATCATACTTTCAGCGGCTACTCCATCGGCTATAAACCGGGTAAGATTCTCTGGCTTAAACCGCTCTACGTAATCGTACCTGAACCCATCCAGAGAAATTAAGATCACTATTGGTTCTTTTGTTTCTTTGCTTTCTTGGGAAAAAGCAAGAACAGGAAATACTAAAACTGCAAACAGCAGAATACAGAATCTTTTCATTAGTCGATCTTTCTGCAAAAATACCTGCTAGAGCTTTGGCAAGCAATCAAATCATAACTATTAACAGATTGATAAAGTCAAGTAGCCGCTAACCTTGTTATTTCTGAAAATAAGCGTGATCCTCCAGCCAATCTTTTAAACGATCAGGCCAGTGATTTATACTTACAAATTCAGAACGAAAACCCATATTGAACGCATGCTCATCTTTAGAAAATAAGTGCATTTCCACATCTGCGCCTGCTTTCCGGTAAGCCAACATTGTATCCACAATGGTACTAGAACAGCATTCATCATTATTTGCGGCGACTAGAAAAACTGGTGGTGCGTCCGAAGACACGGTCTCTGGTGTACCTAATGGCCCTGGATATACTTGGATTTGAAAATTAGGCTGAGCAGCAAATCGCTCTATTGGATCACTGGAATTAGCATCTCCTGCATTCGCATCATATGCTACCCAATTGACCACTTCTCCGCCAGCGGAGAACCCCATAATACCAACTCGATCTGAATCTATCCCCCAATTCTCAGCATTGGAGCGTACTAACCTCATCGCTCGGATCACATCCTGAGTGGGGTGCTCTTCTGTGTATGGCGAATCCTCTTCACGGAAAAGTCTATATTTCAAAACACCAACCGTCACACCAAGCTCATTGAGGAATTTAGCGGGAGCGACTCCCTCTCCGTTGTACCCCAAATTTCTAAACCCTCCACCTGGACAAACCAGAATGAAGCTTCCATTAGGTTTTTCGGGCTTAAATAGTGTAATGCTCGGATTATGAATATTCCTTACCCACCAATCCTGAGCGAGTTCAGGTTCATCTTTCTTTGATTCAAAACCTGGAGCACCATTTTCCCAGAGATAGATTTTCTCTGAATTCCCTTGGGCAAATACAAAGTTCGGCAAGAACAGGACTAGGCAAATAAGGAGTTTACTCATCGAAATTTTAGGTTAATAGGGTTAATCAAAGTCAAGCTCTAAAATGAGCCCTAACAAACTACTACTTTTCGGGGATATCAGCAGCAAACAAATCCTTTGTTACCACAGAATCGGGAATCTTTTCCCATGTGGGATAATTCAAAACAGCTTTATTCAGCTCAGAATTGATATGGTACGTGAATTGAAATTAGTAAGTGTATCAAACAAACAATGATATGAAAACAACCAACAAACTTTTAATGGCGACCCTTATAGCCTCGGCTACCTTGGGTGCTGTAAGTTGCAAATCAAGTAATGCAGTAAAAGGTGGTGCAATCGGCGGAACCGCTGGTGGAGTGCTTGGTGGCGTCATCGCAGGTAAAGGAAATACTGCTGTAGGTGTTTTGATAGGATCGGCGATCGGTGGATCTGCTGGAGCTATTATTGGAAACCAAATGGACAAAGCAGCCGAAGAGCTTCAACGAGATCTTGAAGGAGCAACTGTAGAACGTGTGGGTGAAGGAATCAAAATCACATTTGACTCTGGACTGATGTTTCCTGTAGACAAATCTGAATTGAGTGATATCTCTAAGGGAAACCTTACTGAGCTAGCTTCAACATTGAAAAAATATGAGGATACCAATGTCCTTGTAGAAGGTCATACAGACAATACGGGTGCGGATGATTACAACATGGACTTATCGCGCAGAAGAGCGTATTCGGTTGAAGATTATTTGACAGAAAATGGAATCGCAAAAAGCAGAATGGAAATCACTGCTTATGGTGAGATGCAACCAACAGATACTAATGATACTGAAGCCGGGCGTCAGCAAAATAGAAGAGTGGAAGTAGCTATCTATGCAAATAAGAAAATGCAGAAAATGGCTAAAAAAGGTGAACTGGGAGAAATTTAATCTACCAAACTAGCCCTTTATTTTAATCCGAAAGGCGACCGATGGTCGCCTTTCTTTGATTAATTCCTTTACTGATTTTGATTCCTCTGCTGGACATGCCTGATTACTCATATCATCGATGATCATCGCCCAAGTACGGTCAAAAATCTATTCGCATCAAAAAATCAGTTTGAATCTCATCTCCAAAAGGAAAAGCATGAGAACTGAATATACTTAAGCCATTTTTTTCGTAGAATTTAATCGCGCGATTATTCTTCTCCCAAACGCCCAGCCAGAGATATTTTTTCCTGTTGAGCTTCGCAAAATTGATGGTATGATTTAGTAAAATCTTACCCAAACCTAACCCAATATACTTTTCAAGTAGATAAAGTCTAGCCACTTCCAAACTTGAATTATCATTAAGATCAGTCTGGGCAGGAACAAAATTGACTTTTGAATAGCCCGCTAGTTCTCCGTCCACCTCTAGTAGAAAAAATACCGACGCCGGACTCTCCATTTCCTCTGCGAACTGCTCCTCAGTAAAAGCTTCTTCAAGGTAAGAGTTTACGTTTTCAATTTTATTTCGTTCGGAGAAAGCTTCGACAAACGAGATTCTTGCCATTTCCACCAAAGAATTCAGGTCAGCAAAATTGGCTTTTCTGATTAAATAAGGCATGATATTATAGTATGATTCAACCCCCTTTTGTGGAGTTTTTCAATTTTGACACAAATCTAATTTGATTTCCCTTTCTTTAGCTGGAAACCAGCCCTTTTTCTGAAAGAAAAAAATGCCAGCATCTAGGCCATACGGTTACAGGACTACCCTCCATATCCCGGATATATTTGGGAAGTTCTACTACCTAGTTCAAAAGAGCTTTAATCTTTCCCTCAATCTCCCTTGCTTTTTCTTCCGCCTCTGTTAAAGAAAACCCAGCATTAAGTCCAGGCCTCAAGTGCCCAGTCGAAGCAAGCCATGAATCTCGAAGTAAAGTTTGTCTCTGAGAAATAAGACTTAAAATTTCTTCGCCATTGGCAAATAAAGCAATAGCCTCATGAATATCATCGAAGTCATTGACTTCAGATTCCCCTAGACTAATCAAAATCCCTCTTGCCATCAACCAATGCCCTACTTCTCCCGGATGAATACCGTCTTTTGCCAAATAATACGCACTGTCCAAAACTCGCTGGTCTTCTATATATTTTCGCATCGGCCAGTGAATATCTATCACTTTCCAATCATCAGTATATCTTCGGGATAATAACCAATCCGAATAATTATCCAACACATTCGAATAGGCAGCACCTTTTGCAGGATCATATACCGGAGGTGTCATATAAATAACATCGGCCTTTATTTCTGAAATCTTAGAATCCAACCAGTTGATTCCATCCTTGTATTTTTGAAATCTCTCCTCATCCAATGGCATGTATATCCCATCATTCATCCCGTAATTCACAAAAACCAAATCAGGCTTAAGTTGCTCAAGCACCCTATCCAATCGCTCATGTAGATCTGGTCTTGGGAAAGCACCATTGGCATGATTAGCCTCAGATAGACCAGAAACGGTCTCACTTGGTAAGCCTACATTAATCCATTCCAACTCCCGATCAGGGTAATTCAATCTGTAATACATTTCCAGGTAGCTAATGTATTGACCAGAATAAGTGATGCTATTGCCCAAAAAGACAATTCGTGTGGCTTCAGCTGGGATCGAATAATAAGACTGCGAAAAAACAGAAATACTTGAACCTATCAGCAGCAAGAAAACAAGTACTACTCGAATCATGATTAGAGTTTTGGTATAATTCATGTATTTACTTTCAAGTTAAACAGAAAGTAATTTACTCCTATAAATGCTCCACTTATGAATTTTCATTTGTGCGCATAGCAGTAGCGGAGTAACTTCACTTTCAATTGCTTTAACTCAACAGGGATTTTATAAATTTTCAAATAAAGAAATGGCTTCAGGATTATTTGCACTGCTAGATGACATCGCGACGCTGATGGATGATGTGGCAGTAATGAGTAAAGTAGCTGCTAAAAAAACAGCGGGTTTATTGGGTGATGATTTGGCTGTAAATGCGGAGAAAGCTTCTGGCTTCGTCTCCGAACGGGAAATCCCGGTTCTTTGGGCAATCACCAAAGGCTCTCTTCTGAATAAAGCAATCATTCTTCCTGTAGCTTTTTTGCTTAGTGCGTTTGTCCCGGTTGCCATTACATACATCTTATTACTCGGAGGTTTATACCTCGCATACGAAGGCGCAGAAAAAATCCACGAATACATTTTTCCCCACAAGCATCACAAAACCATAATAATTGAGGAAAATATCACTAAGGAGGAGATCCTTCTAAAAGAAAAAGAAAAGATAAAATCCGCAGTCATCACTGACTTTATATTGTCTGTAGAGATTGTAATTATTGCTTTGGGAACAGTAGTGGGTGAACCTATTCTTGAGCAAATCATCGTTGTTACCATTATTGCTCTGATCGCTACCGTAGGTGTGTATGGTATAGTCGCACTAATCGTTCGTATGGATGAGCTCGGGCTTAGACTGATCGCGATGAACGATCGTAAGGACAGTTTTTCGGACAAGGTCGGACTTGTGCTGGTCAGTGCTCTTCCCAAAATAATAAAAGCAATGGGCTTTATTGGAACTATAGCTTTGCTTTTGGTTTCTGGCGGAATTTTTGTTCATAGCATTGACTTTTTCCATCATCTTTTCCCTTCAGTGCCAGCTATCATTACAGAATTTCTGGTTGGACTGGTAGTTGGTTTTATTGTTCTGGGGATTATTAAACTTGGGAAAAAGCTCTTCAAAAAGGACTAGATCAGGATTTCAAAATTTCTCGAAATATTTACCAAGATCTTCTGCTCAAATAGCTAAGGTTTATTGTCACATGTGATTAACTTATAGTTCTTTCAATAAAGTTCTATAGATGCAAACCCAGTATAGCTATTTCGCAATTATTGTAATGATTCTCTTCTCTTCTTTTGCTGCTCATGGGCAAGACAAGAATTTTGAAGGAACCTCCCATGCTTTTTCGCCGGACTATCAAAAACCTATTTTTGAAAATGATCAGAGAGTTGAAAAGATCATAGAAATCTTACCGGAACTAGAAGCTCTGATGGCAAAGTATGCCAAGGAAAATAATATTCCGGGAATTGCCTATGGCATAGTAGTAGACAATGAGTTGGTCATAGCCTCTTCTACTGGCTTACTGGATGTGTCCCAAAATATTCCAGCAGAATCCACCTCTGCCTTCCGAATTGCTTCGATGACGAAGAGTTTTACTGCGATGGCTATAATGGATCTGAGAGACAAAGGCAAACTCGCACTTAATGATCCAGTTGCCAAATACATCCCCGAGATGTCAAAACTTCAATACCTGACGGAAGATGCTCCTATTATTGATATTGAAAATCTGTTAACTATGACGGCTGGATTTCCTGAAGACAATCCCTGGGGAGATCGACAACTAGATGAATCAGATCAGATGCTCATGGGATTGATTAGCGAAGGCATCTCCTTTGCGAATGCACCTTCTTTTCAATTCGAATACAGTAATACTGGTTATGCAATTCTTGCTTTTCAATTCGAATACAGTAATACTGGTTATGCAATTCTTGGTCAGATCATCTCCAAAGTTTCTGGCCTACCTTACCAAGAATACATCAAAGAGAATATTTTACTGCCTCTGGGAATGACTCATACGTATTGGGAAATCGACGATGTGCCCATAAATCAGTTGGCAATTGGCTATCGGTGGGAAGATGAGCAGTGGAAAAAGGAACCTATGCTGCATGATGGCGCTTTTGGAGCAATGGGTGGACTGATTACTTCGATAGAAGATTTCAGCAAGTATGTTGGTTTCCATTTGTCTGCCTGGCCAATTCGAAATGGAGTTGAAAGTGGCCCAATCAAACGTAGCTCTCTCCGGGAAATGCAAACGCCACAATTCCCTAGATTAAATACCAATGGAGACTGCGCTATTATGAGCGGATATGGTTTTGGACTGGGAATATATCAAAACTGCAATGGCACTAAATGGGTTTCTCATGGAGGGGCTTTACCTGGGTTTGGGAGTAATTATCGATTCTTCCCCGAGTTTGGGATTGGGATTATGGCTTTCTGCAACCTGACTTACACTACCCCATGGCCACTAGCAGAGATTGAGGCTTTGCTTTATGAAAAAGGGGTAATGGAGCCAAGAAAATTACCAGTTTCAGATATTTTAGAAAAGAGAAAAAATCAGTTAGTAGTTCTAATTCAAACGGGAAACAAAGAGCTTGAAGAATCCATATTAGCTGAAAACTTCTTTTTGGATCGCTCAAAGGAGAATCGTTATGCCGAGTATAAAGCTATTTTAACTCAAGCAGGCGAAATCAAAAACGTCACCGCTGTAAAACCTCGTAATCAACTTCGCGGCAGCTTCACACTAGAAGGAGAATATGGAGATGCTAATATTTTCTTTACCCTGACACCAGAGAAGGAACCAAAGATCCAACAACTGGATATCAACTTCAAAAAGAAGGAGTAAATAACAGCTGTTCACTATTTCATTTGAATCTTAGTAACACCCATGTATATACATTTATCTCCTAAACATTGAACTTTGAGATACATACTTTGTTTACAAATCATGGCTTTGGGCGAAAACTCACAGGCAAGAAAACTAAACCAAGAAATTATGCAGGTACTAGAAAATCTGAAATGGCGATATGCCACCAAATCAATGAATGGGATACCAGCCCCTCAAGAAAAAGTTGATTACATCCTAGAAGCAGTTAGGCTTTCAGCTTCTTCCTCAGGGTTGCAACCCTATGAAATTTTGGTGATCACTGATCAGGAAGTAAAAGAGAGAATCAAACCTATTGCTTGGAATCAAAGCCAAATCACAGACGCGTCACATGTACTCGTATTTGCTGCTTGGGACGATTACACACCTGAGCGAATCAACAGCGTTTTCAAATACAACAACGAACAGAGAAATCTCCCAGACTCTGTCACTGATGACTATCGTAACAAACTTATAAATTCATATACAGCCAAAACTGCTGAAGAAAACTTCAATCATACTGCCAAACAAGCCTACATCGCGCTTGGCACTGCATTGATAGCTGCTGCTGAGCAAGAAGTAGATTCGACTCCTATGGAAGGTTTTGATGCTGCCGCGCTGGATGAAATACTGGATCTAAAATCAAAAGGACTTCGAAGTGTGGTAGTACTACCTCTAGGTTATAGAAATGAGGACAAAGACTGGTTGGTCAACATGAAAAAGGTGCGTACACCCACCGAAAAATTTGTAACAGTTATCTAACTGGACAATTATTCTCACTTGCAAAGCGGATTGGGCAATGACTCAATCCGCTTTTTTATTTTGTGCCGGGAAATCGTGAACTTAGGAATGACAACAATTTCCTCAATGATAACTCCTGAATCATTTGCCCAGCTGGCACTTTCTTTCCCAGAAACTGAAAGTGCTCCACACTTTGACCGAACAGCATTTAAAGTGGTAAAGAAGCGGATATTCGCAACTTTACATGAGAAAAACCAATCAGCGAATCTGATACTTTCGCTAGAAGAACAAACTGCTTTTTGTGAATTTGACTCTACTTCCATCTATTCCGTTCCCAACAAGTGGGGAGAAAAAGGCTGGACTACTTTTGAGCTTCAAAAAGTCTCGAAGGAGGTGATTTTCGAAGCTCTGAATTCTGCCTATTTGGATGTAATCAAAAAGAAGACAAAAAAGTAGGCATAAAAAACAATTTCAAATTTATTGTTTTTCAATAAATATCCATTGATATTTGATTATCATTTATCAACTATCAATGATATGAAATTGAGAAAAAAGACAAGTACAGAGCAAATACTGAAAGTGATGCAAGCTTTGGCCTGGATACCCTTTGTAGCCTATGGAATTGAAACAGGCGCAATTATCATCTCTTTTATCATTAGTCTTAACAATCCTATTGCATCCCAAGATCTTTATCTGGGGCTCGATTATTCTGCGATTAGAGATCATAGCTTTTGGTATTATGTATGCGCCGTCAGCTTGCGAATAAGCATCCCAGCCATGCTTTGTAATGTGTGGATTTTGGCATTGCAAGCCATAAGAAAGGTAAATCTCAGTAATCCTTTCCAAGAGTATGTTGCATTGAAGCTTGAGAAAATCGGCTATGCTTTATTTTCTACATGGGTTCTGATGATGGTGGCCAATGGATATTTTGCCTGGCTTCACAAAGTGACAGGAGAAGTATTGGAAGTTTGGTCAAGTAGCCAGTTTATCTTTATGTCAGGGCTGATATTCATTATTGCTCAGATCTTCAAGCGAGGAGTAGAAATTCAATCCGAAAATGAACTAACCGTATAAGCCATGCCTATCGTAGTAAATCTTGATGTGATGATGGCAAAGCGAAAAATGTCACTAAATGAGCTTTCTGAGAAGGTAGAATTAACATTGGCAAACCTCTCTATTCTCAAAACAGGAAAGGCAAAAGCAGTCCGATTTAGCACCCTTGAGGCAATTTGTAATGCGCTTGACTGCCAGCCTGGAGATATTCTGGAGTATAGGCCAGAATAGAAAATCACATGTATTGTGATCTTTGATGCGATCATATTTCTTTAACTTTAAGCAACTCCCAAGAGAACTATCAGCCCATGCCCTCATCAATAAGAAAAAATATTCAGACTCAAAGCTCCACCGATTTTACAGGTATTGAGTTGAAAAAACCAGCTTCCTATGCTGCGGGATTCACGGGTATAAAAGTCGCACTGCAACACACCTTCAAAGAAATGGGAGTGATAAAGTCGCTCCAGACACTTTCTCATATGAACCAAAAGGATGGTTTTGATTGCCCTGGCTGCGCTTGGCCAGATTCAGAAAACCGATCCAAACTAGGAGAATACTGCGAAAATGGAGCAAAGGCTCTGGCTGAGGAGGCTACTTATAAGATGGTTGACAATGCTTTTTTCTCTAATTATTCTGTACAAGAAATATCACGCTGGTCAGATTACAAAATCGGGCAAAGTGGCCGATTGGTCGCTCCCATGCACTTGAAACCAAACTCAAATCACTATGAGGAATGTACTTGGGAGGAAGCTTTTAGAGTCATTGCAGATCATCTTCATGCACTTGACAATCCTGACCAGGCAATTTTCTATACATCAGGCAGATCGAGCAATGAAGCTGCATTTTTATATGGTCTTTTTGTCAGAGCTTTTGGTACGAATAATATGCCCGACTGCTCAAATATGTGCCATGAATCCAGTGGAATTGGGCTTTCGGAAACTTTAGGTATAGGCAAAGGCTCAGTGAAATTGGAGGATTTTGATAAAGCAGAAGTGGTGATGGTCATCGGACAAAATCCAGGAACCAACCATCCAAGAATGCTTTCTGCATTAGAAAAATGCAAGCGAAATGGCGGCAAAATTATCAGCATTAACCCACTTCAAGAAGCAGGGTTGATTAGATTCAGAAATCCTCAGGGAATAAGTGGAATGTTACTGACCGGACACGGCTTGACAGATATTTATCTTCAGGTAAAGATCAATCAGGATGTGGCACTTTTAAAGTTGATTGAGAAAAAACTAGCTGCATTGGATAAATCCGACGGGAATGTATTTGACCATGAATTCATCGAGAAATACACCGAGGGGTACGAATTACTCCTAGCTCATCTAGACACTCATTCTGAGCAAGAATTACTGGAACTATGTGGAGTGCAAGAGAAATTGATAGATGAAGCAGTAGCACTTTTAGCGAAAAAGAACAAAATCATTATCTGCTGGGCGATGGGGCTGACACAGCACAAAAATGGCGTGGACAACATCAAAGAATGTGTAAACCTTCTGCTGCTAAAAGGAAGTTTGGGGAAGCCTGGCGCCGGAACTTGCCCAGTTCGAGGACATAGCAATGTACAGGGAGATCGAAGTGTGGGGATTATGCATTTTGTATCCAAAGACCTTAATTCTGCCATCAAAAAAACTTTTGGCTTTGACGCACCTACCCATGAAGGAGTAGACGTGGTCAAAGCGATTCCAGCTATGTACGAAGGAAAAGCAAAGATTTTCGTTGGCTTGGGAGGCAAT
Organism: Algoriphagus aurantiacus; assembly: GCF_035156405.1. Lineage (NCBI taxonomy): Bacteria > Pseudomonadati > Bacteroidota > Cytophagia > Cytophagales > Cyclobacteriaceae > Algoriphagus > Algoriphagus aurantiacus. The sequence goes on from NZ_JAXRUT010000020.1 coordinate 61,804, forward strand.
TTTGTATCTGCTGCATCCGACACGGAATACACTGCCAAAGCACTTCAAAACTGCGAACTTACCGTTCAGATCAGCACCAAGCTAAACCGTAGTCATTTGGTAACTGGAAAAACCGCCTTGATTTTACCCACGCTTGGAAGATCTGACAAGGATTTAAAAGACGGAAAGCAACGGCATTTCACTGTGGAAAACAGTATGGGAATAGTTCATCAGTCCAAAGGCTTTCTGGATCCAATTTCTGACGACATCAAAAGTGAACCCGAGATAGTGGCAGGCATTGCTTCGGCATTTTTCAAAGGAAACCATCCTGTGAAGTGGAAGTTGCTCGGTTCAAATTATGAATTGCTTCGGGAAAAATTAGGAGAAGTGATCACTGGATTCAAAGACATGAATTCAAAGTCAGCAGGTTCTGGGTACTACTTGCCAAATAATGTAAGGGACTTGGATTTCAGTAAACTACCAAATCAAAAAGCCCAGTTCAGTAAAACAGAACTTCCCTTCCACAACCTGAAGGAAAACGAATACTTATTGATGAGCATACGCTCTCATGATCAGTTCAACACGACGATCTATGGCCTCAATGATCGATATCGAGGCATTCATAATGAACGTAGAGTGCTTTTTATGAATGAATCAGACATGGTTCGTGAAGACCTAAAAAAAATGGATATAGTCAATATCCTAAGTAATTATGATGGGCAAGAGCGCAAAGTTTTTCAATTTTTAGTCATCCCCTATCGAATTCCACAGGGTAACCTAGCTGCCTATTTCCCCGAAACAAATCCACTGGTTCCAATCCAAGAATACGCCATCAAAAGTAATACTCCTATTAGCAAGTCTATCCGTGTGGTCTTGGAGAAAGCCAATGAAATCGAGCATGGCGAAGATCGTCACAGAGTGGGATGATTATCTACCATAGACGTTTGTGTCATGCTCGATTCCATGGAATCCATTTCGTAAGAAAATCAATGCAGCGCATCACCACAGGTTAGAATTAAAAAAGATAATTGCTATTTTAAGCCGACCTTAAAATGATTTTTAGGTCAAACCCGAATTATCCAAAATAACCATAACCTATTCCCATGAAATCGAGCATGTCATAAACGACACAGGGAGGGATAATTATCCTTAAATGCGAGATTCCATGTGACCATTAAAAAAATCATAAACACATGAAATCCAAACAATGGAAAACACTGGTACTTGCTGTGATTGTCTTGACAGTAGGCGCTTTCCTGTTTTTATTCAAAGAACACAAACTTGAACCTACGCTGGCTGGAATCCCTTTCACCTTTTGGACCGGTCTTCTTATCAGTATCCTTGTGGTATTCGCCACGTTTTTAGGATCTAAATTTTTCCCATTTGAAGATCCCAAGAAGCAATGATTGGATGGTTAATATTCTTCTTCACGCTATTCCTAGCCATGCTAGGCTACGCTTCTTATCGATCGTACAAGAAAGATCGAACTTCTGATGATTTTATTTTCGCAGGTTCCAACATAGGTACCATTTTAGGTTTCTTGACATTCTCTGCTGCATTATTCTCTGCCTTCACTTTTATGGGAATGCCGGACTTCTTCCGAACGCATGGCGTAGGCGCATGGATATTTCTGGCGTTATCGGATGCCCTGATGGTATTTTTCCTGATTTGGTTTGGATATGCTTTAAGAAAACGTGCTTCAATTAACGGATACAAAGGAGTAGCCGGACTGATGAAATCTTGCTATGGCAATTCGTTTGCCGGCTATTTGGTATTCGCCAGTGCCTTCCTATTTCTCATCCCTTATGTAGCCATCCAAATCCGGGGGATCTCCATCTTTTTGGATGCCGCCTTCCCTGACATGCTCCCTTACTGGTCTTGGTCAGCATTACTGGTATTCATCATGCTGATTTATTCTGAAATCGGCGGGCTCAAAGCCATAGTGTATAGCGATGCAATCCAAGGTGTGATCATGCTAACAGTGATTTGGATTATTGGAGTGACTTGTCTTCAAATGAGTGGGGGACTGGAATCAGGTTTGGCAAAAGTATCAGAAACAAATGCTGATCTATTGACTCTTCCAGGTCCAAAAGGCTTATTTACCAGTCCATTCCTGATCGCTTCCGCCATAGCAATTGTGCTGATACCAGTTTCTCAGCCACAATTCACTACCCGCTTGGTGGTCATGAAAAATTTAAAATCCGTACATCGGATGGCATATGCCGTAGGGATTTTCGCGATTCTGGTAATTTTACCAACAGCATTTATAGGGCTCTATGGAGCTATCAAATATCCTGATGCAAGTACAGCAGATTTCCTGACCAATGCACTCTTATTTGACCAGGCGGTTCCCGTTGCTGCCTTGGCTGTGGTGGGCTTATTCGCTGCCTGTCTTTCTACCACCAATGCACAGATTTTCGCATTGGGCACAGAGCTTAGGTCCATGCTTTCCGGATCTGACAAATCCAACATGCGGGTCACCAAGATTTCAATCTTGATCTTCTCATTGATCGTTTTGGTATTTTCAACTTATATGAGCGATGAATTGGTATTGCTGGCACGCGTGAGTTTTGCAGGCACATCAATGATCGCTCCTGTGGTCCTGGGAGCTGTGATATTCAAAAACCCTCCCAAAGAACTGATCTGGCTATCCACTTTCGCGCTTTCCACTTTCGTATTATCACTTGTAGGAGTCGTCCCTACTATCATCTCAGGATATCCACTGGATTTCTTGATGTATTGCGTACTCTTTGTTATAACTTTTATCTTGATGCTACGCCATCACTTGACTCAAAAAACAACTCATGAAGCTTGATTCTAACATTTCAATAAACCAATTAGAAAGGTCCCTCAAAAGATTTTGGGAGCTTTCTGGAGAAAAAATTAACTTGATTGAAGCCTCATTCGACACAGCTAATGGCGCTCCTGTTTTCACCGAAAAAGGAAAATATGTAACCCGAGGCTGGACAGAATGGACCCAAGGCTTTCAATACGGTTCAGCAATTCTCCAGTTTGACGCCACGGGAGATGAGCAGTTCCTGAAAATCGGACGGGATAATACATTGAATAAAATGGCTCCCCATCTCACACACACGGGGGTTCATGATCACGGCTTCAACAATGTAAGTACTTATGGAAATCTACTCCGGCTAATCGAAGAAAAAAAAATAGAGGGTACAGATTGGGAGAAAAATTTTTACAAACTAGCGCTGAAAGTTAGCGGAGCAGTGCAAGCAATGCGCTGGACTTCTACCTCTGATGGTGGCTATATTTATTCATTTAACGGACCACATTCCTTATTTGTGGACACCATTCGTTCATGTCGCGCTTTAGTGGTTTCGCATGCCTTAGGCCATGTATTGCAGGGGGAAAATGACAAGAGAATCTCACTTATTCAACGGGCAATCCAGCATATTCTGAGTACAGTTCGCTATTCCATTTTCTATGGGAATGGTAGGGACTCCTACGATGTCCCCGGCAGAACTGCGCATGAAATTATCTTCAACACCAATGACGGAAATTACCGCTGTCCGAATTCACAGCAAGGCTATACTGGATTTAGCACTTGGACTCGCGGACTTGCCTGGGCTATCTGCGGACTGGGTGAAACGCTGGAAATACTTGAGCAAATCGATGAAAACGATTATTCAGCAGTCATTTCCAAAAAAGACTTAATCAAAGAACTTTCTGAAGCCGCAAAAGCTACCGCTGATTTCTATTTAGCCAATACCCCTTCGGACGGGATTCCCTATTGGGATACTGGAGCGCCCGGCTTGGCTAAAATGGGAGATTACCTCAACATAAAATCAGATCCATTTAATGCACACGAGCCAATCGATTCTTCTGCTGCCTGTATCACTGCTCAGGGATTTGTCAGAATCGGAAATTGGATGAAAAACTCAGACCCTGCACGATCAGACAAGTACATTAAAACAGGAATTCAGATCGCAGAAAATCTTTTTTCCGAACCTTATTTATCCACTGACCCAAGTCATCAGGGATTAATTTTGCATTCTATCTACCATCAGCCAAACGGCTGGGATTATCGTCCCGATACAAACAAAGCTCCGTATGGCGAATCCTGTATGTGGGGTGATTATCATGCACGGGAACTTGCCTTGCTTCTGCAGCGCATGCAAAAAGGCGAAAACTATTACAGCTTCTTTAACTGCGTTGGCAAATGAGCACTGGAAAATATAAACCACAATACCCGCGTGTTGCCCAGCTAAAAACGGGAGAAAACCTGCGCGAACATTTCGACAAAGAAGGAATCTCCTTAGATTTTGATGAGGAACTAAAGTCGGGATCTGCTTCACCATTTGCGAAAACACATACCACACGAGCAGGTAACAGGATTGGAAATTCATTCTGCATCCTTCCAATGGAAGGCTGGGATGGCACTACCGATGGCAAACCTACAGAACTCACCAAAAGACGCTGGAAGAACTTTGCGATCAGTGGAGCTAAATTATTGTGGGGATGCGAAGCTGTGGCTGTACAACCTGCCGGTAGAGCAAATCCCAATCAGCTTATGATCAATGAGAAGAATCTGGCTGATTTTGAAGGGTTGTATCAACTAGTTAAGAATGAACACAAGAATGTTTTTGGAAACTCAGATGATTTGCTAACTGGCCTGCAACTCACGCATTCAGGCAGATTTTGCAAGCCGAACAGCAAAACCAAAATGGAGCCTAAAATTCTCTATTCTCATCCGGTTTTGAATAAGAAATTTGGTCTATCAGAGGATTATCCGCTGATGTCCGATGGAGAAATATCCGAATTGATCGATGCCTATGTAATTGCCGCAGTGCGCGCACAGAAGACCGGATACAAATTCGTCGACATCAAGCATTGTCATGGCTATTTAGGACATGAATTCTTAAGTGCTTATGACCGTGAAGGAAAATATGGCAAGTCAATCGAAAACCGCACGCGCTTTATCCGAGAGATCGTAGCGGGAATCCGAGCTGAAGCACCAGGCTTAGAAATTGGTGTTCGCATGAGCATTTTTGATTGGATGCCTTTCAAGCAAGGGCCAGAAGGAATTGGAATTCCAGCCACCGAAAGTCCCTATAAATATGCCTTCGGTGGAGATGAGTCTGGTCAGGGAGAAGATCTCAACGAGTCTTTCCAATTTCTTAAAGAACTAGAAAAACTCGATATAGAATTGCTGTGCACTACAGCTGGGAGTCCTTATTATAATCCGCACATTCAGCGTCCGGCACTATTCCCCCCTTCTGATGGGTACATGCCTCCTGAAGATCCGCTGCATGGAGTAGCGCGCCAAATAGCTGCTGTAAGCGAGGTGAAGAAAGCCTTCTCTAATTTCTATGTTGTGGGTTCAGGATACTCTTACCTCCAGGAATGGCTACCAAATGTAGCGCACCATGTATTGGACGCAGGAAAAGCAGATTCCATTGGTTTAGGAAGAATGGTATTAAGCTATCCCGAATTGCCAGCTGATGTCATAAAAGGAACTCCTATGAAGAGAGCAAAGATATGCCGCACGTTCTCAGATTGTACAACTGCCCCGAGAAACGGGATGATATCAGGTTGTTTTCCTTTGGATCCTTTTTACAAAAAAATGGAAATACACGAAACACTTAAAACCATCAAAGCATCATGAGTCGAGTAGCATTAGTCACCGGAGGATCGCGTGGGATAGGTTTAGGAATAGCCCGAAAACTGGCTGAAGAAGGCATTGACTTAGCTATAAATGGCGTGCGCGAGGAGGAAAGCGTAATGACAGCACTGGAAGAACTGAGAGCTTTAGGTGTTCGAGTAGAATATCTTCAGGGAAATATTGCCTCGCGAGAGGATCGGGATTCGATTCTAACAGACTTAAAATCCAAGTTTGGAAACATAGATATTCTGGTAAATAATGCCGGTGTGGCACCCAGGACTAGGAGTGACTTTTTTGAGGTTACCGAGGATGATTATGACCACCTTATGGATATAAATCAAAAAGGCACTTTTTTCTTAACTCAAGCTATCTCAAAATGGATGGCCGAACTGAAAAAAGAAATGCCAGCATCAGAGATCTCCATCATTAACATCACTTCCATATCTTCTACTGTTGCCTCCACTACGCGTTCATCTTATTGCATGTCAAAATCAGCACTGTCCATGTTATCCAAAGTTTTGGCTGTGAAAATGGCGGAATTTGGAATTCCTGTTTATGAAATTCGCCCAGGAGTAATAGAGACAGACATGATCGAAAAAGTCCGTGAAACCTATCATCAAGCTGTGAAAAACGGGATGACGCTTGAGCCGAGGATGGGAGTTCCTGAGGATATAGGGAAAGTGGTTGCCGCTTTAGTGAGAGGTGATCTCCCCTATTCCACCGGTCAAGTCATTTCTGTAGATGGCGGAATGACTATTGCGAGGATGTGATAACAGTTTCATCTGTTTATAATTGATTTTTAATGGTCAGATAGCCTGTCCCGTCCCGATAGTTATCGGGATCGATTCGGGAGAATTTCGCAGGGGTCTTATAATCATCCCTCTGTGTGACGCTTCTGTCATGCTCGATTTCAGACTATTAAAACAACATCAAAACTATTTCGTAGACTTTCTTACCTGAGTTTACGACCTTTAGCTATGGAATTTAATAAGTATATCGAAATCAATCCCACCAAACGATTTGGTCAACCATCTATCATCGGTACTAGAATTTCGGTGGCGGATGTTTTAAACTGGCTGGCAAGCGGGATGACTAAAGAAGAAATCATTTCTGATTTCCCTGAATTATCCTTAGAAAGTATCAACGCATGTTTATTTTTTGCTGCAACTAGGGAAAAACACCTAGGAATTGCATCATGAAGCTTCTGTTCGACCAGAACATTTCGTATAGAATTGTCAAAAATCTTTCAGATATCTATCCAGAAGCGAAGCAAGTAAGAGAATTAGGGATTGAAGGCTTTACTGATCGAGAAATATGGGAATTCGCCAAGAGTGGAGATTTCATTATTGTCACCTTTGACGCTGATTTCTATCATTTCTCCCTTGTCTGGAATCACCCTCCAAAAATCATCTGGATTCGTTCAATTGTCCAAACCACCCCGGTAATTGAATCTTTATTAAGAAAACATTTGCGAGATATAGAACTTTTTAAGGTTGACTCCACCCTCTCTTGTCTCGAATTAATTGGAAAGCAATAAAAAGTAAATTCAATCACTTTCTTGCAAAGCCAATCCATTTTCTCGATTTTTTAGTTCTTAAACCCAAATCCCATGAAAGCCCTCTTCATTTTCAGCTTCTTCATTTTAGCCCTTAGCACTCAAACTTTTGCGCAGCAGAAGCGAACAAAGATCGGAGTAGCCGGTCTTACGCATGGACATGTGGGTTGGATTCTGGAAGCGAAGGATCGTGCTGATTTGGAGATTGTCGGAATCGCCGAACCGAATAGAGAATTAGCGAAAAGGCTTGCAGAGCAGCATGGGATTTCTATGGACCTGGTATTTGATTCCCTGGAGGAAATGTTAGAAAAAACGAAGCCTGAGGCCGTTACTGCTTTTGGTAATATTTATGATCATCTTGCTGTAGTAGAAGCCTGTGCCCCAAAAGGCATTCATGTGATGGTAGAAAAGCCTTTGGCTGTAAGCTTAGAGCATGCTCAAAAAATGAAAGAGCTTGCGGAGAAACACAATATTCACCTTATCACCAATTACGAAACCACTTGGTACCCGAGTACTTTTAAAGCTTATCAGATTCTCCAAAATGGAGAAGTCGGTGACCTGCGTAAAGTGGTGGTGCGCGATGGACATCGAGGGCCTAAAAAAATAGGAGTGAGCGATGAGTTCCTGGAATGGCTGACTGACCCAAAACTGAATGGCGGAGGTGCAATCATAGATTTTGGATGCTATGGAGCAAATCTGGTCACTTGGTTGGAAAATGGAAAACGTCCAAAATCAGTGACGGCAGTGACTCAGCAACTTCAAGCCGAAAACAATCCAAATGTGGATGATGAAGCTACCATTATCCTTAATTATGAAGATTCACAGGCCATCATTCAAGCTTCATGGAATTGGCCAATTGGCAGAAAAGATATGGAAATCTACGGACTCACAGGCGTTATCTACGCAGATAATCCTACTGATCTGAGAGTGAGAAAAGCAGAAGGATATTCCGGGTTTGAAGAAAATGAGTTCAAATTAGAATATGAGAATACACCTTTCGAAGATCCTTTCACTCTTTTCCTAGCTGTGATCAATGGGGAGCTGACTCTGGATGAGTATGCCCTCCCCTCACTGGAAAACAACATGATTGTAGTAGAAATCCTTTCTGCTGCTGTGGAAAGTGCCAGGACAGGTAAAACAGTGTATTTGAAGTAGAGTTTGTGAGACGGAAGACAGGAAACTGAAGTAGCCTAATTTTTAGCATCTGGCTGACCTATTAGGTATAGCATTTATTTATTATTCCAAAATAAAAAGCCGTTCGTGAGGACACGAACGGCGGCAATAGGATAAACGAATGGCGGAACTATGTTATAATAAATTACTGCACTTTGACAGAACAAACGACAGTAATCTAAAGGACTAATTCATACAATCTCTGCTCTAAGTCCTTGATTCTAAAATCTTGACTCTAGTATCTGAAATCTTGATACTTATGTCTTACTACTAGATCTTCTTATAGCTCTTTAATCTTCAGATTCTTAAAGACCACTCCCTGCCCTTCACTCTGCAATCCGATATATCCTTCGGTTAGCGCTTTACCATCCACTTTGTATTTGGGATCAAAATTAGCAGCTACTCCTCCGCCGATCTGAGGCTTGGTGTACTGAAGTACTGTATCTCCATTCACCATATGAATTACTAATGAATCGCCGTACACGATCAGGTCAGCCTTCACCCATTCATCCCATTTGAAAGTTGGAGAAGTAGAATTGATACAGTGACGTGGATCTTTTTCACCTTCGAAAAATACATCCGTACCTGGCGAGCACATGTTTCCTGTAGGCCTAGAAACCCCTTCCTCTTCCTCTGCCAGCATTTGCCACTCCACAGAAATAGGCCAGTCCTGCTCTTTCAATATTGTTTCTGGTGCTTGTGAATGAAACATTACCCCGCTATTTCTATAGGTGTAGCTGGCTGCATCTTCCAGCCATTGATCGGTAAATCTATATTCCCAAGTCATATGGAAGGCTGAAAAAGGCTTCTTGTAAAACAAATGCCCATAGCGGTCATTGAAGCCCTCATTGTAATCATCGTAATTCACGGCTATTGTGCCATCTACTACTCGAAATGTATTTTGATAATTATCGCCAGTTTCATGATGATAGATTTTCGGTGTCCAATCTTCCAGATTTTCACCATTAAACATCTCAATCCATTCTGCTTTTGGTTTTTCTGCAATTTGATTTTCACTTTTCTCTGACTTACAAGAAATCAAGGCACTTCCCAAAATGGAAGCTATTAGTACTTTTCTAAACATGGATGTAAAAGTTGATATAAAAAGATAGAGGGTAAGGTAAGAAATTCTGGAATTAAAAAAGTCAGTTTGGGATGAGTGAACTCAATCCGAGGAAATTTGGCAAGGTTTAAATGATTTGCCAGTCACAAACTTAAATGCATGTTTTTCTATCGTAGCCGTGACTGTTTCAGGAGTATTCATCATTTCACCATCAATCTGAAATTTTGCCCCTTCCAAATTTGTGATATGACAACTGGATACACTCCACGAATATATAGCTTCCAGTTCATCCAGATCGCCTTTCATAAATGCCACTGTCACTTTCACATAATCCTCAGCAGACTCTGGATTGAGTGATATCACTTCAAATTTACCATCATCCATAATGCCTTTGCAATTAATAATTGCACCTGTCCCATATTTATCTCCGTTGGCGATCACTATCATCTTTGCCGTGATGTCTATCGTTTCATTGTCCAACTTCAATTTGAATTTTTTCGACTCTGAAGTAAATATCTCCGACAATGAATTTTTGAAATAACCGAACATCCCCCGAGAATCATCTTCCTCAAACTTTTTGATCAGGTTTGCATTCATTCCAAAATCTGCCAAGTGCAGACATAGTTCTCCATTGATATGAATTGCATCGATATTGTGAACTTTAAAGTCACGAACAGCCTCCCAACCATCAGCAATCATATCAATTCCCATGCATTTTGCCAATCCATTGGCCGATCCCATCGGAATAATGGCCAAAGGCACATCTTGCTCTTTCAGGCTTTTGGCTACCATTTTCACTGTACCATCTCCTCCTCCTATTATTACAAGCTCAGGTTGATGTTTTTGAAATTCTCTCAGTACCAACTCATCATCCTTCTCACCTGTTGTTTCTACCAGAAATGGTGTAAAATTAGGAAGCTTCACTTCAAGCATCTCTACAATTTCATCCCTTTCAAACCCATTAGAACCAGATATTGGATTAAACACAAAAAGACAGTTTTTCATAATCTAGCGCTGGCTATTTAATGCTCATTTCGTGTTCTAAAATCTGTATTGCCTCTTGGGAGCTTTCAATAAAATGAAAATTGGTTTGAGAAATAGCCTTCTCCAGGTTTTGCCTCCTATCCGAGTCCAACTCATCAACTAAGCGGATAAATACTCCTTTCACGCGATTGGGGTGCTTCTCAATTACCTCTGCGTAGATTTCCGGATCTTTTTGCCCACTATCACCAATTAAATAAAAGGACATTTCAGGATACAGCTTAAAAAGCAATTCTATCTTTTCGAACTTGTGATTATGATTACCTCCTCCCGATTTCCATACATTGGATAGGTTAATATGCTTGTCTTTGAGCAAGATCGGCCCATTTGGAATATGGCGGAACCGCAGAAAATCCTTGATCAAATCAAATAATGACCAATCACTGCTGGATACATAGAACATTGGATATGAGCCATTTTCGGTTAGTTTTTTATAAAACTCAGATACGCCAGGAAGAGGTCTTCTGGTTAATGCATTTTTAGATATGGAGAGCCAAAATTTTTTCCCTATGTCTGTAGAATGAGAAATGATAATAGTATCATCTATATCAGAGATGGCGCCTACGCTCCCTGAATATCTTTCGACCTCCATTGTAGCTGTAGAAGTCGAAGATTTCCTAGTGACTGGCTCTAGTACTACGAAGGTAACCATCTCATTATGTGTATCAACGGGTCTGGAATCCCCGATCTGTAACTCAAATACCCCATCATCGTCAGTTGCCACAGTATAGCTTTTCTCTTGAAAAGTAATTTCTACTTTAGCCATAGAAACAGATGATCCAGCATACCTTCTTACTGATGCGATGATATTAGATAGCCAATTATTACGGGAAGAAGGCCTTTTCTGCGTATAAGGCTTAATTACTCTCCCCTTGAAAAAAACATCTGTGTTGTTTCCAAAGGCTAAAAAAGGCTCTACTTTTATTTTATCCTGCTTGTTAATACCCATTAAATAAACTGCTAGTTGATATGCCATTATAATGGCAATAATCACGCAGATAATAATGGATATCTTTTTCATACCAATGGGGCAGATTACGTTACCTTACTGAATCAATACTTCCAATCGTATTGATCAATCTGTTCCAGACAGGCTTTTAACAACGCAATAGATTCAGCTATATCTTTTTTGTTAGCCATTTCTATTACTTGATGTAGATGTCTAGTTGGGATGGAAATAGCTCCTGCTATAGCTCCTTGCTTACCCATTCTCTGCACACCTGCTGTATCAGTACCTCCTGCAACCAAAATCTCAGGCTGCCATGAAATCGAAGCCTTATCAGCAGTCTGCTTCATAAATTCCACCATACGATAATCGCAGATCGTCATGGCATCCATAATCTTAATAGCTGTGCCTTTTCCTAGTTCTGTCACTTTTTCATGAGCCTGAGCTCCCGGCACATCAAAAGCAATCGTCGTATCCAGTGCAATTCCGAAATCAGGATTAATTCCATGTGCAGCCACATTAGCACCACGTAGACCAACCTCCTCCTGTACAGTAAAGGTAGCATACACGTCATATGCTGGATTTTCCAATTGCTTGAGTGTTTCAATTAAAATAAATACAGCTACTCGGTTATCGATCGACTTACAATTCACACAATCACCCATTTCGATTAATTCCCGATCTCTTGTCACAGGATCTCCAATAGTGATATATTTCTCAACCTCCTCCTTAGACATTCCTAGATCAATAAAAAAGTCTGTGGTTTTCGGGAGTTTGGTTCTTTCTTCAGCTGACATCACATGAATAGGCTTGCTACCCATTACTCCTACCAAATCCTTTTTACCATGGACAATCACACGCTGTGCAGTGAGTGTCTTAGGATCAAAGCCTCCCAAAGTATGAAACCTTAAAAAACCATTATCATCAATGTGAGTAACGATAAAGCCGATCTCATCCATGTGAGCGGCGATCATTACCCGCTTACCATCAGGATTTCTCTTGCCTTTTTTGACGGCAATTACATTTCCTATGTTATCTACTTTGACCTCATCCGCCAGTGGAGTGACTAAGTCAATTACTAAATCACGAACTCTTTTCTCAAAGCCAGGTGCTCCGGCTATTTCACAAATTTCCTTTAAAAGGGCTACGTTTATGTCCATTATCTATTTTATCTTAGTGGGTGAAATTAATAATTTGAAATGTCTTGAAAGAAAAAAGGCACAAAGAATAACTTCAATGTGCCTTTAATAATAAGTTTTTATGCCCTAAATGTGCATAAGTTATATTTGCCAAAAATATTAGTAAGCTCTTACAGTCTTGCCTTCCATGAAATTGACAAAAGACTTATTTACTACTCTCATCCCACCTGTGGTAGGATAATCCCCAGTAAAATACCAGTCGCCAAGATGATCTGGGCAGCATTTGTGAAGGTTGCTTACTGTCTGGTAAATCACTTTCACTTCAGCCTTAATATCTTCATTGGTTACTATCTCGGAGATTTTTTCAGATATCTCATCATCGGTAAAAGAGTTGTAAACACCTTTTACAAAATTTTCAGTAGAATAAGGTGACGCTACACAAGAATCATACACCTGATCTAACGTGTTTTCGATTTTTCTCTCTTTAAGCAAAGCCAAAGCTGCTCTGAAAGCAATGAATTCCTTCATCTTAGACATATCTATGCCGTAACAGTCAGGGAACCTGATCTGAGGAGCTGAAGAAACGATTATGATGCGCTTTGGATTTAGCCTATCGAGTGTAGTTAGAATACTTTTCTCAAGTGTGGTACCCCGGACAATACTATCATCTATCACTACAAGCGTATCAATACCCGACTTGATCACCTCATAGGTAGTATCATACACATTGGCTACTATCGTATCGCGATCCTCGTCATTAGTGATGAAAGTCCGCAATTTCACGTCCTTGCTTACGAGTTTTTCTACTCTGGGACGGAAATTCAGCAATTCATCCAAATCACCCATATGTGGCTTACCATCCACGAACACCTCTCTACGCTTAGCTGCTAAATAATCCTCCAACCCTTCAATCATACCAAGAAAAGCAGTTTCAGCGGTATTTGGAATGTAGGAAAACACAGTATTCTTAAGGTCGAAATCAATCGCTTTCAAAATCTGAGGAATTAAAGCTCTACCGAGGTTTTTCCGCTCTTGGTAGATATTTGGGTCAGTACCTCTGGAAAAATAAATCCGCTCAAACGAGCATGATTTCTTCTCCCTAGCAGGCATAATTTCTGATTCTGCATATGAGCCATCCTTATTGATAACCAAGGCATGGCCAGGCTGAATCTCCTTGATGGAATTAAAATTGATATTGAATGCCGATTTGATAGCAGGCTTTTCAGAAGCAACTACAATCACCTCATCATCAGCATAATAATACGCGGGACGAATGCCCGAAGGATCTCTCACCACGAAGGCTGAGCCATTCCCGACGATACCAGCCATAGCATAGCCCCCATCAAAATCTCTACAAGATCTCCTGAGTATCCTAGCCATATCCAATTCATTTTCAATCAATTGCGTGATCTGCTCATTAGAGAATTGGTGCTTGTACTTATCAAAAATGCGTTGATTTTCCTCGTCAAGGAAGTGGCCAATTTTCTCCATCACTGTGACGGTATCGGTTTTCTCCTTAGGGTGCTGACCTAACTGCACAAGCTTGTCAAAAAGCTCCTCTACGTTAGTCATATTGAAGTTACCAGCCATTACTAGGTTCCGGCTTCTCCAGTTGTTTTGCTTTAGGAAAGGGTGACAAGTCTCTATCGAGTTTTCGCCGTGCGTCCCATATCTCAGGTGCCCAAGCCAAACTTCCCCAGTAAAAGCAATATTCTCTTTCAGCCAATTACCATCCGTAAGGGCATCATGGCCTCCGATTTTCTTGGCTTTTTTGTATTTACGGTTGATTTTGTCAAAGATGTAATTGACGGCTGACGGCTCAATTGATCTATATCTGCTGATATATCGAGTCCCAGGCTTGGTGTCAATCTTGACATTGGCGACACCCGCGCCATCCTGACCTCTATTGATTTGTTTTTGCATCAAAACATAGAGCCTGTTAGAGGCAAAAGCTGCTGTTCCATACTTATCAATGTAATATTGGGCAGGTTTTCGCAATCTAATCATTGCTATGCCGCATTCGTGTTTGATAGCGTCACTCATAGAGTCTGGCAAATGTTATTTTGAAGATTCAAAGGTAGTTGTTTTCTGAAGATAATCTGGGCTAAATAAGTTCTCTTTACTTCCAATAAATTTGGAAATCAGAGCCTATTTTGATCTATCTCAAATGAGCACCATGCATACTTATGCGTAGTTTTTAAGGGATTTTATAAGGACATTCCAACATCACTACTCCTGAATTCAGCCTAAATCAGTCCTATCTCCCGATAATCGAAGTCGGCACAAGGATGGACAACTAACTAAGCCAAGGTAATATGGGCTGATAATTGTTGGTTTTCCCTGGAATCCAAAATCCATTTCACATCTGTTGAAAGCTGTTTAAATTTCTAAATTTATTTTTGGGTCATTCGTCTTCGATCTACCATTTCAGAGAACACAGCAAGCACAAACGTAGCAGGAACATGAAAACCATAACCTGCGACAAAAAGATAAGTGATGAATTGAACTAGAAGCTTTAGCCAAACTAATCAAGCAGCAATAGCTGCACATAATAAGACTTCTGGCTTACGTATCCTAAAAGCTTGATAAATGTTGCATTTTGATGGCACATTTCGAAACGAAGTCCTATTAGGTTACAAACCTGAAGTGGAAATCGCGAAAAAATATTATCGTTAAGGGATAGAAACTCGAGATTAGTTGCCCAATTACCCAAGTTATAATGCATCGTGCACTTGTCTGGTGCTTTTTTTGTTAATTGGTTTTACAAAGAAAGTTATTCATGAAGCATATATTATTAGTAGAGGATGACCTGACTTATTCAAGGATAGTTAAAACTTTCCTGGAGAAAAATGGATTTACAGTTCAGACTGCCATCAAGGTCAAAGAAGCTCAACAACTTTTTAGCAATTCTAAATTCGATTTGATCATCGCCGATTTCAGATTGCCTGACGGAACAGGGATGGAATTGCTTCAGTGGTCAAAAAGCAACTATCCACAAACTCAGGTTATTCTTATCACTCACTACTCGGATATAAGAATTGCTATCAAGGCCATGAAATTAGGGGCTTTCGAATATATCACTAAACCAATAAACCCCGATGAGCTTTTGGCAACAGTGAAAGAATCCCTATCAGCTAAAATACCTGACACCAGGTCAGTCGATACTACCGCTATCCCCTCTTCTTCTCCTAAGAAAAATTTCAACAGTAGCTATGTAATTGGTAGCTCAATAGAAGCTGAAAAACTAGAAAAGCATATCCAGCTGGTCGCACCAACTGACCTGAGTGTTCTTGTTTTGGGAGAAACCGGGACAGGAAAGGAATTTATTTCAAAAAGAATTCATGATTATTCCACCAGAAAAGACGGCCCTTTTATCGCGATAGATTGCGGAGCTTTGCCCAAAGAACTTGCTGGAAGTGAACTATTCGGTCATGTAAAAGGAGCTTTTACAGGAGCACTGGAAAATAAAACGGGCCACTTCGAAATGGCAAATGGCGGCACTATATTTCTGGATGAAATCGGAAACTTAAGCTATGAAGTTCAGATACAATTACTTAGAGCAATCCAAGAAAGAACAATTCGGAAAATAGGTGGCAATAAAGAAATCCAAATCGATGTACGAATTATAGCAGCTACAAATGACAATCTAATATTGCAGGCAGGAGATGGACATTTCAGAGAAGATTTATACCATAGGTTGAACGAGTTTACACTAAGTGCTATTCCGCTTCGAAGCAGAAAAGAAGATCTCGAAGACTTCGCAGATCAATTCTTGGAAGAGAGTAATGAGCGACTCGGAAAAAGTGTCAAAGGCTTCACTCCTGAGGTTTGGGAGATATTTCTTGGCTATGATTGGCCAGGCAATTTGCGGGAATTACGTAATATTATCAAACGCGCCGTACTCCTATCATCGGAATCTCATGTGGAGAAAGAAGCGCTGCCTGCGGATTTGTATGAAGCATATCCTAGCATAGAGGGGACAAGGGGAAGTCATAACTCCTTATCAGGCAAGGCAGATTTACCTTCTCCTAAAGATTACAAATCCCAATGGGTAGAGCAAGAAAAGGAATTGATTCAAAAAGTACTGATGGACACTAAGTTCAACAAGTCGAAAACAGCACGAATTCTCAATATGGATCGTAAGACGCTTTACAGTAAAATGGAAAAATACGGTCTAGACTAACTTTCTACGCTTGCTGTGTTTTTGATGGTCTCGGTAAGCGCAGTCAGCAAGATGTTTACTTCCTCATCTAGCTGATTTAGCGTATCACTGAGACCATTTTTATTTCCTATTTTCAAACTGTTTTCCACCCTTCTGGCAGTATGGCCGGCAGAACTTTTTATTTGTCCCAGTCGACTTCCAAGTTGATGACAGATCTCAAGTATCTGGTCATAGTTATCATTCAATCTGGCCTTTTTCATCTTGTTGAGATCATTTCGGGTCTCTATCACCAATTCCCGCACTATATCCTGTAGCAATATTTCATCCCCCATGCAGAACCTCGCCAAATCTTTCAACTGAAATAAACTGCTGTCTGATTCGCTAATCTTCTTACTCATAGGCGTATCTTTCACTACATGATCTGGGAAAAATTTACCCAAACACTCAATCAAAACCCGCTCTTGGAAAGGCTTGAAAATAATCTCCGTGAAGCCACTGTCCATCATTTTTTCTCGCTCCTCCACAAAGACATTAGCCGTCATCGCTAGAATCGGAATTTCCTTGTACTTGTCAATAGATCGTAACTTTTTTACAACATCAAAACCTGAAAACTCAGGCATCTGTATATCCAAAATCGCAAGATCAAAATCAATCTCTACAAACTTATCGCGGAAATTGGTTCCACCAGGATAGGAGATGATCGATGCGCCAAAGTAACTAAGAATAGTTTCCAAATATCGTATACCCACCTTGTCATCATCCACTAAAAGGATTCTTACCCCAGACAGCTCAAGAGAAACTACTTCATCCGGATTGAATTCTACTTGCTGAGATTCGGTACAAACCATTGGCAATTTCACCAACATGGAAGTACCCCCATGCTCCACACTTGAGGCAGTAATCTCACCCTTCATCAGAGATACCAGGCGCTGCACAATCGCCAAGCCTAGTCCAGTCCCTCCATATTTTCTTGAGATCGAAGTATCCGCCTGATCAAATTCCCGGAATACCTTCTCAAGCACTGCAGGAGACATTCCGATACCGGTGTCCTTAATTTCCACAGTTAGTACATCTTTCTCCCACCCCACTTTTACACAGATTGACCCTTCTGAAGTAAATTTAAATGCATTGCTTAGCAGATTATTCAGTATTTGCTTGAGTCGCAGTTGATCTCCGACCAGCCACTTATCTTCAGGAAGATCCAACGACCATTCAAAATCGACTTTCTTCTCGGAAGCCTGCAACTCGAAGAAATTCTGCAAAGAGGAAAAAAGCAATTCCGGATCAAATGGATGTGACTCCAACTTCAATTTACCCGCCTCCAACTTTGAGAAATCCAGTACTTCATCTACGATTTCCATTAGGGTATCAGAAGCAAAACCTATCATTCTCAGGTGAGATTGTTGACCGGAATCCAGCTCAGACTTTTCTAGCACAGACCTATAGCCCTGAATCACATGAAGAGGATTTCTAATTTCATGACTCATATTAGCCAAAAACTCCTGCTTGGATCTCGCAAGCTGCTCTGATTTTTGTCTGGAAGCCTCAAGATTTTCCTGATATTTTTTAGTTATTTTGATCTCTTTCAATATTGAATAGACCATAATAGCCGCTCCTATTACTGCCAAGATCACAATCATGATCAAGATATAGGTCATATCGTAGGTCAGCTCATAGGCCGAATCGTTTTGCCTATCAGATTTCACTACGGCGCGCTGCTGAAGGGTGGTTACCAGATTTTGAATTGTATTGATGATCTCGCTTTGGCTGACAGAAATATCAGCTTCCATTTTAGCAAGTCTTTGTCTTTGCAAAGACTCTTCTCTGTTGACTCTATTTATTACCCCTTTAATATTGTATAACACACTATCCAAGGTTTGCTCAGGAGGTAAATTGGGGTCACGGAGATTTTGTTTCTGCAAGTCGCGCAAATACGCTATAGACTTGTCATTCTCCTTTGCAATAATTGTCTTTTGCTCTTCCTTATTAGACTTGGCTTCCTGACGGGAAGTAATCTCCTGCTGAAGCTCATTAAAAAGATAGTCTTTAGGATTGATTTTTTCTATAGGTTGCAGCTCCAAACTAGCTGCACGTCTTCGAATTCCAAGCTCCACTTTATTGAGTGCTTCTTGTGTGAAATTCCGATTCGCCAGGTTGGTCTTTATTTCATACAGGTTAATAAACCCTACGATAAGGGTATCCAAATTAGTTTGCACGCTATGGATATAGGAGTTCTCAAGGGAATCTTCGGCTAATGAGCCTAATTCCCTTAGCTTTTTCTTCAATGAAATGATACTGGAATCCTGAACCCTAAAGTCCTCATCAATTCTGGAATGATCCACTTGCGTAATCTGGATAATCTCAGCCTGAAGCTCAATAAGAAGATTAAGTTTTTGATTAGGCGAAGCCAGGTCCTTCATGGTATCAAGAAGCCTATTCTGAGTATAAAAAGTCAACCCTGCCATTCCGATCAGGAAAATGGCGGATATGAAAAAGCTGGTAACGACTTTCCCTGCTGTACTGGAACTTGGGAATTTTCTCTTCATCAAAAACACATTACCCTAGGAACCAATAATTATTCCAACTGGATATTAAAATTTAAAGACAGTATAACCTTTTGGTACATACGTAGTCACAGTGGTCATGGCCGAAAGTGCCACATCTACCCCTAAGTATAAATCAGCTTTTTTGAAGCCTCTGGCATGCAAGGATTGCCCACAAACGAGCACCTCTACACCCGCTGCCTCCAATGCCTCGTACACTGGAAGATTTGGGTTGTCTGTATTGAAACGCTTATTATACTCCTCATTATTCAGCAAAGTGAAGATCGCCCCACCATGAACGACTACCTTCACATGCATACGCTCTTGAGAAACACCAGCAAGGCCATGAAGATTCATCATGCGAGCCACATTATCTACCCAACGACTGATTTCAGCATTTTCTGCACCACCCGTGGACATATCCACTAAGATATAATAATCCAAGCTTGCATCTGGCCTTTCGATGGCATCCGGCACATCATAGATTCCTCCAAACCCCTTTACAAGAGGAAATTGGGCTGTTTGGGCAAAAGTAAACTCAGTAGCCAGAAAAGTAAGACAAAAGATAGCCGAAGCAAATAAACGAGTCATAAGTCAGTAATTAGGCTGAAAATGTAAGGAAAATAACGGGGAGAAGGGAAGGGGTTGGTGGAAAAATATACTTCTTTAAGGATTCAGATCATTCCTGTCAATGGCTTGCAAATGCCCTACATATCTCCTAAAAATATTTTGAAACTGCTCTAACAAATAACCCATACCACTTAGTGGGACAACTATTTCACATACTCTAGAACCACTTTCATTTTTATCTAAAAAGTTTACAGAAACATTCGGTTTAAATGTGACTCTAGCGTGTGCAACAGCATTACGAATATGTCTCACAAAATCAATAGACTTTGAATCGGATTCGTAGGTTGAAGAGGCTTTCAATTTAATTAGATCAATAAATTTATTTAAATTATCGAACTCAGCAGGAAATTGATTCTCTAACAATTGTTTAGGCATTACTAACATTGCATATAAAGTCATTAGTAATGCACCTTGATTATCAACTTGTATTTGCTTTAAAGAATTTTTTATAAATGGATCTCCAAATTTCATTTGGTCATAATAATCTGATTCGAAAAAATTGTTATTCTTTAATTCAACCAACAAAACGGTAGTGAAATGAGCCTGAAGTAGTAAATTATCTTCTTGAGATAGAGTCATAATTATTCTTTAAATATTCAATGGCAATATACCTTTACAAGCCTAAACAAAACTATTCCGTTCCACCGTTCGTGCAAGACGTTTCCCTATTTCTATTTGTTAGTCCTGCAAGGCAGCCACAAGCCGAGGTACGCGAAAATAAACAAGTCCAGCTTCTGGAGAAGCAGGATAACTCAGCGACCTCCGCGAAAAACTCTGCGTCCACCGCGGTTAAATATCCAAAATTATAAATAAAAAAGCCTCAACCGAATAAACGATCAAGACCTTTATGTGCGCACGAGAAGATTCGAACTTCCACACTACTTAAAGCACCAGCCCCTCAAGCTGGCGTGTCTACCAGTTTCACCACGTGCGCGGGTTAACAGATTGCAAAAGTACCCGACTTGCCTATTCCATGCAAATCCGATTCAAACCTTTTACGTTTATTTTCTTTGGAATTACCATTAGGCCTCTGTTCGTGTTCCACGAACAGAACTAACTATCACCCGTAAACTTTCTTTTCTGCCGCCAAGAGCGTATTGTATAGCAAAGACGCTATCGTCATCGGTCCAACTCCACCCGGCACCGGAGTGATCGCAGAAGCAATCTCAGCTACTTCGTCAAACTTCACATCTCCAACCAATTTGAAACCAGACTTCTTGCTGGCATCTTCGATTCTATGGATTCCCACATCGATTACCACCGCACCAGGCTTGACCATATCGGCAGTGACAAAATGAGGTTTGCCCAAAGCTACGATCAGGATATCAGCAGTTTTGGTGATTTCCGGAAGATTGGCAGTTCGGCTATGAGTCAGTGTCACCGTTGCATTTCCAGGATAGCCATTTCTAGCCATGAGAATACTCATCGGACTTCCAACAATATGACTTCTACCGATCACCACGCAGTGCTTGCCTGATGTCTCAATATTGTATCTCTTAAGCAATTCGATGATCCCATAAGGAGTTGCCGCCACATAAGCTGGCCAGTTCAAAGCCATACGTCCTACGTTTGCAGGGGTAAAACCATCCACATCCTTTTCAGGCTTGATCTTATCGGTCACTTTCTCCACAGAAATATGCTTAGGCAAAGGAAGCTGAACAATCAATCCATCGATTGACGGATTTTCATTGATATCAGCAACTACTTTCAGCAGTTCTGCTTCAGAGACATTGTCATCCAATCTCACCAAGGTGGATTCAAAACCACATTCTCCACAAGCCTTCACCTTTGCATTCACATAAGTTTGGCTGGCACCATCACTGCCCACGAGAATAGCCGCTAGATGGGGAGTTTTGCCTCCTTCGGCTTTGATTTCCGCTACCCGAGCAGCAATTTCTGATTTGATTTGTGATGAGGTGAGTTTCCCGTCAATTAAGATCATTTGATTTACGAATTACGATTTTGGATTTACGAGATCCTCTGGAACTCCAACCCTTGAATTATATTATAAAGCATCTTAGAAGCTATTTAATTATTATTTCGTTCAGCAGTCTCCACACTTTTAACAAAGATTAAAATCAACTGGTTACATTCATTCTGTAGACCAACTATTGCTTGACTATCCAGATGAAGCTTAGCTTTTTCAATAATCTTGATGGCTACACCACTTTCTCTCAGTTCTTTCAGCACCACTTTCATCTTATGGAAAAATCCTTTCGGGATTCTCCAGACTGCGCTTCCCCATAATTCAGAGCTGGTGAAGTACCACTTCGGAGAAGCTGATTTGCCATATGGTTTCCAGCTTTGGAATTCACCATGGAATCGGTAAAGGAAATAATAGCAGCAGCGAACTCGATTAATCGATTCTCTAAATCATATTTCCTTTCCATGGGCAAATATTTTTAGCAGCTCGTCCTTAGAGAATTATTTCTTTATTTGATATTTAGCGTCCGTGATAAAACTTTACTTCATTATTCGAAATTCAGTATTCTACATTCGATATTAAAATGCATAAATAATGAACACCGAATGATGAATATTGAATGTTGAAGTGGCAGAAACCATCTTCGAGTTAATCTAACTTCAGCACGGCCATAAATGCCTCCTGAGGCACCTCGACGTTACCGACTTGTCTCATTCGCTTCTTACCTTTTTTCTGCTTTTCCAGGAGTTTACGCTTACGGGATATATCACCACCATAACACTTCGCCAATACATTTTTACGCAAAGCTTTCACTGTTTCTCTGGCAATGATTTTCTGTCCGATTGCTGCCTGAATAGCGATTTCAAACATCTGACGAGGTACAAGTTCTTTCAATTTCTCACAAAGTCTTCTGCCCCAATCGTATGCTTTATCTCTGTGAACTACTGCGGAAAGTGCATCGACCGGCTCACCGTTTAGCATCACATCAAGTCTTACCATGTGTGAAACTTCGTAGCCTTTCAGTTCATAATCCAAGGAAGCATAGCCTCTTGAAATAGTTTTCAGCTTATCAAAGAAGTCAAAGACAATCTCCGCCAAAGGCATATCAAAAGTAAGTTCCACACGCTCAGAAGTCAGGTAAATCTGATTTTTGATCTGCCCACGCTTGTCCATGCAAAGTGTAATCACTGCTCCTACATATTCAGAGGCAGTGATAATGGAAGCTTTCACATAAGGCTCTTCGATATGCTTCATCCTCGTTGGATCCGGCATATCTGATGGTGCATTGATTACCTGATAGGTATCATTGGTCATCAGCGCTTTGAACTGAACCGAAGGCACCGTGGTAATCACAGTCATATCAAATTCACGTTCCAGACGCTCTTGAATAATCTCCATGTGAAGCATTCCCAAGAATCCGCAACGGAATCCAAAGCCCAAAGCCATGGAAGTCTCAGGCTCCCATACTAGGGAAGCATCATTCAACTGAAGCTTCTCCATCGAATAGCGAAGCTCTTCATAGTCTGTAGTCTCTACAGGATAGATACCTGCAAAAACCATTGGCTTCACGTTTTCAAAACCTTGGATAGCTTTATCGCAAGGTCTTTTAATATGTGTGATGGTATCACCTACTTTGATTTCCTTGGCTACTTTTACTCCAGAGATCAGGTAACCTACGTTACCGGCGCTCATGGTTTGCTGAGGTATTTGGTTTAGTCCCAAAATCCCAATTTCATCCGCCTCGTATTCCTTCCCTGTGTTGACAAATTTGATTTTATCGCCTTTGCTAAACGTACCATTGAAAATTCTAAAAATTACCTCCACACCGCGGAATGGATTGTAAACCGAGTCAAAAATCATCGCTTGAAGCGGTGCATCCGGATCTCCTTTTGGAGCAGGAATTCTATTCACCACAGCTTTCAGGATATCGTCAATACCTACACCTGTTTTGCCGGAGGCTAAAATAATATCTTCTCTATCGCAGCCGATCAAGTCAATCACTTCGTCTGCAACTGCCTCCGGATCTGCACCAGGAAGATCAATTTTATTCAATACCGGAATGATTTCCAAATCATGACCAAGGGCCAAATATAAATTGGAAATAGTCTGTGCTTCCACACCCTGAGATGCATCCACGATCAACAAAGCACCTTCACAGGCAGCAATAGACCGGGAAACCTCGTATGAAAAATCCACGTGACCTGGAGTATCAATCAGATTGAGCGTGTAAACCTCCCCCTCATGAGTATATTTCATTTGGATCGCATGGGACTTGATCGTGATCCCACGTTCTCGCTCCAGATCCATATTATCCAACAACTGGTTCTGCATATCGCGATCTGCGACAGTATCGGTTTGCTGCAGTAACCTATCCGCCAATGTACTTTTCCCATGATCAATATGGGCTATAATACAGAAATTCCTTATTTTTTGCATATCCATTCTTGGCGCAAAAGTAGTAAATATCTAGTAGATAAGAGAATTTTCAAACTCAATGATCAAGTTTCGACGACCCAATTCGACTAGTGACCTTCGTCTTTGCGAGAAGTGAGGGACGAACGACGAAGCAATCTCAAGGTATTAAAGATTGCTTCGGTCATTCTTCCCTCGCAATAGTGCAGTATTCCCTAACTTTGCACTTTCAAAATCCAGTAAAATGCAGTCAGTAGCCGAAAACAAAAAGTCCAACAATATTGCCGAATACATTATCTACATGTACCAAATGGAGGACCTGATCCGATCTTACCAAGGAAATGCTGATGAAATCAAAACCTTTGTAGTGGAGAAATATCCCGTTTCGGAGGATGCGAAAAAGGAGATAACAGTTTGGTATTTAAAACTTCTAGCCCAGATGAAATCTCAGGATATTTTGGAAAAAGGACATTTGGAGGAATTGAATGTGATAGTTTCTGAGCTAGCCCAAATCCACTGGAATCTGCTCAAAACTGACCCAACCTATTTTGAAGCTTATGGAAAGGCCAAACCATTTATCCTCGAAGCAGTAATGCAAGCAGAAGGCCAAGACTTGGGAAATGAAATTCAAATCTGCCTGAATGGAGTTTACGGCTTATTGCTTTGCAGGCTTCTTGGGAAGAAAGTAACCGATGAGCAATTGAAGTCAGCGGACGCTTATGGAGACGTCCTCAGCACACTGAGCTATCATTACAAAGTGAAGAATTCTATTTCGAAGAATTGATGAAATAGGGATTGTAAAATCTTCTGATTCTTCAATTCCCCATAAATTCCCACACACTCCTATACCCTTCATGCTTCTCAAAATACTGAAGTAATTTATCGAAAAATGGATGCTGAGCCAGCGTACTGCTATCTCCGATCAGCACCAACTTGCGCCTTGCACGGGTCAAGGCCACATTCATCCTACGTGCATCAGCCATAAATCCTATTTCCCCCTTCTCATTAGACCGGGTAAGGGAAATCATCATCAGATCCCGTTCTTGACCTTGAAACCCATCCACAGTATCTATGGTAATTAGCTCTTTAAGTGCATGCAAACTTGGGTAATCGCCCGTATCAAAAATCAATGCTCTCAATCTCCGCACCTGCGCTCCATAGGGCGCAATCAGTCCAATAGTCCAACCTTCTTGTTGGAAATTGGTTATCCCAATTCTTTCCACCAAATCATTTAGATAGTTAGCCGCGAATAAGGCTTCCTCAGGATTGAAGGTACTCAGACTTTCTGTCTCCTGCTGATCAGTATAGCCTGCTCCGGCTGTATCGATCCATTCTATGACCGCATTTTCTGCTGGAAAAACATGAGCTTTCGTACATTCATCAGCAATCAATTTCCCATCGTAAAATTGCTCATTAGAAAAGCCCATAATCACTTCAGGCATTCTGTATTGTACCTGTAGTATTTGCGCGGCTTGGGGTTTTCTAGCGATCACTTTCTCAAAAAGCGTCTCGGCAAGCCCATCTTTTGCTGCCTGATAGGATTTGATAGTTGGCGGCAGTTGACAGTGATCGCCTGCAAAAACCACCTTCTTGGCCTTCAAGATCGGAATCCATGTCGCGGCTTCCAATCCCTGGGCTGCCTCATCAATAAAGACTACGTCAAATTCCATCCCTTTCAGATTGTAAGACGATGCGCCGACTAGTGTACTTGTAATAACCTTTGTCCTCTGAAAAATATCGTACTGAATATATTCTTCCAGCGATTTGGATGCCTCCCGCAGCCGGGAAACTTCTGCATACATCAACTTGCGCTGAGCTCGCTCCTCGTGACCAAAGTTGCGTTTGTATTGTTTAGCAAGTTTCAGGTATTGGTCGGTTTCTTTGCGAAGCTTTTTCAGATCTCGGTAGCTTGTGTGAAAGGCCGTTTTGGCGTCCAAGGTCTGGTTAAGAATTTTTTCCTCCACCCGAGCTGGATGTCCAAGACGTAGCGTTTCAATTCCCCGATCAATCAATTTCTCTACCAACAAATCCACCGCAGCATTACTTGGTGCACACACTAAAATTGATTCTCCAGCGATCACGGCATCCTGAATAGCTTCGATCAAGGTGGTTGTCTTTCCTGTACCAGGAGGGCCATGGACTACCGCCACATCCTTCGCATTTGCGATAAGTTCACAAGCTTGATTTTGCGAGAAATTGAGATTGGCTTTTGGAGAAATGCGCATTTCAGAAAACTGAGGCACTTTTTCACCCAGCAAAATAGCTTTCAGTTCATCAACCCGCTTGTTTTCAGACGAGATAACTTTCTTCAGTGCGAACTCCATTTCCCGATAGCTAGCCTCATCAAAGAGCAAATCAACTCCCAGCTTACTGCCATGCATCCATTCTGGCAATTCATCAGCTTGCAACGTGACGGTCATGGTATTTTGCTTTACAAAATTGATCACACCATTCACCCGGTTATCGGAAGCATCATAAGACTCATGAGTAGTAAAAAATGATACAGATTTGCCGGAATTAAATGCAGAAGCATAGTTAGAATCTGAGCGCTCCACTTCTACCAGCAGCCGCTCCCCCATTCCAATTTTGCTCTTTTTGAGCTGGATTGGATGCCAGGTGATTCCTGATTTTTTCTTGTCTGCGAGAGAGGAATTTAGAAATTTCTGTTTGTATTGGGCGAGATCTTCCTGCCATTCCAGTTTTAAAAGTTTCAGACCTTTCTTTAATTCCTCCGTGACTTTGTCCATCAATGTGTATTTTAGCCCGAAACTAATGAAAACCATCCGTGTTTTCCACACCTAGCAATTCCTATGAACTACTTAGCACACGCATATCTTTCATTTGGCCAAGATGAAGTGCTAGTAGGTAATTTCATTGGGGATTTTGTGAAGGGGAAAATGATGAATAACTTTCCTTTGCAAGTCCGGAATGGCATTAAACTCCATCGGGAAATAGACATGTTTACCGATTCACACTCGCTTGTAAGAGCAGGGCAGAGTTATCTGAGGCCTAAATTCGGTCATTATTCCACGGTGATTACAGATATTTACTTTGATTACTTCCTGGCAAAAAATTGGTCAAAATACTCCGATTTACCCTTGGCAGAATTTACGCAAAACACATTTGCTACATTAAACCGCTACCAACAGTATTTCCCAGATCGCTTTGCAAGCATGTTTAAATGGATGGTGCAGGACAATTGGCTTTTGAAATACGGAGAAATTGAAGGCATCCAACAAACACTAATTGGAATGTCCCGCAGAACGCGCTTTGACTCCAAAATGGAAGTGGCACATCTTACTTTACAGGAGAAAGAAGAAGAATTTCAAGTCATATTCTTCGCTTTTTTCGAGGAATTGGAGACTTTTGCACGAGAGAAATTAATAGAAATCCAAAATTCAAATGCTGGTTATTAAACCAAAATTATCCACTTACATTTCATTAAGCCTGGTGCTGCTGATTCTTATTTCCGGGTTGATATTTATCCTCAGAGACTTTGCCTACAAAGGGAGTTTTGGAATCTGGTTCTACCTGATTGCCTGCACCCTGATCACCTTGGTAATCTTGATGCTTTTGGTAAAAATGCTTGCCGGATACCGGTTTATTACAGCAGGAAGAGACCAGATCATAGTCAAATTGCCCCTGAGAGGATACAGCAAAACATATCCAGTTACCCAGATTCTAGCATGGGAAGAGGAAATCGTGCTAGCAAATAAAAAAGAATTCCGGCAGGTAACCATTGCTTTCACAGACCGTCAATCCATCTCTGTATCCAATCACGAGCATGAAGCCTATAAAGACTTGGTGGCTTACTTGGCTAAAAAAGCCAGTAAACAAAAGGTGAAAAGTAAAAAAGCCTGAGGTCTATCTCAGGCTTTCCATTATTTTCTAGTTCGGAAATTTGAATCGTAAAGATCAACGCTTTCTCTTATGATTCGCATTGCATCTTCTTTACCGAGGAAGTCTTCTACTTTCACTTCCTTATTTTCGAGTTTCTTATAATCCTCAAAGAATCTATGTACTTCCTTCATCAAATGCGGAGGAAGGTCGTCAATATCATCGATATAATTTACCGACTGGTCACCAGCAGCTACTGCAATGATCTTATCATCTGCTTCACCTCCATCAATCATTCGCATCACACCGATCACTTTGGCTTCTACCAAACACATGGAAGGAATATCGATTTGAGAAATAATCAGAATATCTAATGGGTCATGGTCTTCACAGAAAGTCTGTGGAATAAATCCATAATTTGCAGGATAATGAACCGCAGAGAAGAGCACTCGATCTAGCATCAGCATGCCGGTTTTCTTATCCAACTCGTACTTTCCTTTGCTACCCTTAGGTATTTCAATGACACCTGTTACAAATTCAGGGGCATTTTTCCCAATGTTGACGTCATGCCAGGGATTAATCATAATATTTTGAATTAGTTAGTAAAAAGTTAAGCTTCTCACAAAGCACGTGCAAAGATACAGTTTAGCGTGAAAATGCCCAGAAACATCCTATTATTTCATATTTGGCAAGGTGACTTTGAACGTAGCCCCTTCTCCAAACACAGACTCCAAATTAACTTTCCCTCCCATTTGCTCTACGGCTTCTTTGACCATATAGAGTCCTAAACCTGTCCCAACATTCTTTTGAGTAGCTCGGGAAAATAAATTAAAGATATCAAGATGATGTTTTTCCTCTATTCCTATTCCATTATCTGATAGGGTAATGATAGCCTCTGATTCGGCTACATCTATACTCAGACCTATCTTGTTGTCACTTTGATCTCCTTTCTGGAATTGGACTGAATTGCTAAAGAGGTTATTGAGTATTACCCGAATTTTAGAATCATCTGAGAAAAAAGCATGCGCTTGGTTGATACGAATATCAATCTGAATATGATCAATCATAAACTTTAATCTGTAGGCACTTAATTGCTGATTGACTACATCATTAAAATTAATTTCGGAAACTTTATTGTCAATTTTAGTGGACCTGTAGAAGTCTAGCATTTTGTAGATGAAGTCGTCCAACTTACCAGTTGCGCTATCTATCATGTCAAAATACTCATTAGCAGCAGGATCTTTGAGTTCCATTTTGGCCAGCTTCGACACACCTGAAATACTCATCAGCGGACCTCTTAATTCATGAGATAAACTGTAAACAAATTGGTTCATCTCAGAATGAAGCTTCTTGAGTTTTAGATTTTTATCCTTCAGTTCTCGCCGCATAAAGTATATATCTGCAGCATTTTTGATGGAATTTTTAATCTGCTCGATATTCCATGGCTTATCTATAAATCGATATACCTCTCCCTTATTGATAGCATCTATCACGGAAGCTATATCTGAATAGCCAGTAAGTAATATTCGGATAGGATCAGGATTGAACTTAACCAACTCTTCGAAAAACTCCGTACCAGTCATCCCTGGCATTCGCTGATCAGCAATAACCACATGGATTTCTTGCTCTCTGGCAATTTTTAACCCTTCATCAGCATGAATGGCGGTATAAATTTTAAAGTCCTTTCTTAAAGTAGCTCTAAAAGACTTTAGATTATTGTCTTCATCATCTATATAGAGGACATGAATTTTATCATTCATAGCGTTGGGTACTTTGATAAATAGGAAGGGTTATTTTAAATGTAGTCCCCTGGCTCTCTTCCGTAATTACTTCCAGCGTTCCTTTGTGATTTTCAATAATAGAATAAACTATTGAAAGCCCCAAACCTGTTCCTTTACCAACAGCTTTGGTAGTGAAAAAAGGTTCAAAGATTCTTTGCTTCACTTGTTCAGGCATACCTGGACCATTATCTATAATTTCAATAGTAACAAAATCTCCTAATGATCTGGTCCTAAGTTCTATTTTAGGATCATCAATGGTCTCTATATGGTCAGCCAAGGCATGAACTGCATTATTAATGATATTCATAAATACCTGGTTGATTTTACCCGCTAAACATTCTACCAAAGGCAACTCAGCGAAATCGCGAATGACACGGATTTTGGGAGGCATCGTGCTGTTCAATAAGATAACCGTACTATTAATCCCATCGTGAATGTCCACCTTCTTCATATCCTGTTCATCTACACGGGAAAATAATCGGAGTCCTTTTACTATTTCTACTGTTCTCCTAGCACCATCATCCATTCCTTTTAGCAATTGCTCCACTTCATCCAAGACATAATCAAGCTCTAAATCCTCCTCAAGTTGCTTGGCTTGTTTCTGCGAATCCAATGTAAACTCCTTTGCTCCTGTGGTTCTATAAAACTCTATTACTTCCATAATGTCCTTTAAGTCCCGTTTCAGCGGCATGATATTAGAACTTACAAAGTTGATAGGGTTATTGATCTCATGGGCAATTCCCGCAGTCAGTTGACCAAGGGAAGCCATTTTTTCTTGATTTACCAGCTGGCTCTGGGTATTCTGAAGATTACGAAGTGCTTGCTCAAGTTCATCAGTCCTAATTTTAACCTTGTCCTCTAGCATTATGTTTTGCTCGCGAACCAGTTGTTCATTTTCTGCCAGGATTAATAGGCGCTCTGCTTGTTCTTTTTCCTTTTCCTTCTTAAGGATATTGATTTTATCGGCTAGCGCAAAAGAAAGTAAAAGCGCTTCACATGCAGAACCAAAAGTAAATATATAATTGGTGAAGAAATTATTGGGTAAAATATTTAGATCTGTAAGTAAAAAAATAATCATACTCGTAATTAACAAAGACCAAGAAATCAGGAAAAATTTAGCAGGTCTATACCCCTTTTTAAAGCTATATATAGAGATGAAAAGGAGATAGAAAGGGACTATTCCTAAAAACACCTGTAAAACCCGAACTCGTGAATTAATAGATCCTAGATCAAACAAGAAGGCTAAAAAAACTAAAATATAAATACCTATAATAGACAGTCCTACATCCCACAGTTTTTTATTGAAATCCTTAATAATCAAAAACTTAAGAGAGTAATAAATCCCAACTATATTTACTAAAACGGTAAATAAAAAATAAGAATTTTGTTTCAAAAACACACTTTCTGGCCAAAGATAAACATCTAAATACCCTGCTATAACTCCCTGTGTCATCCCTACAACTAAGATATAGGTAATATATATCCCATATATCTTATCCCTAGTGGAGAACCATAGAAATAGATTGTAGAAAAACATGGCAACAACAATACCGAAATACACCCCAAACAATACATTCCTCTCATCTATTGTTAGCTGAAAATCACTTTCGTCAAAAAGGTCAATGGGCACTGTAACACTTCCATAACTACTTATTTTAACGTAATAGGTTAATCCTTGCTTCAGAGAAAGTCTTGTAATATTAAAAAAGCTCCCATAATCATCCTTTACAAAATTCATCCTGCCAAGTGAGGCGACAAGCTCAGCATTAGCATCATAAACCTCAATATCAGTTAACATCGGGTTACTAAAGCTTAGGAAAACTTCGTCTGACAGATCATCCCTAACTATCAGTTTTATATAAAGAGATTTCTCAAAATGTCCTAATGAGATGTACTGATTATTGATAGGCAAAAGTGAATCAGAATCGTAATCAATAAAAGATTCTATATCGTTTACAGATTTTGATTCCAAGACATAGCCCAAGAATTTAAAATCCTGCTTATTAGACTTCATAGCACAAGAAGAAAGAAGAGCTAAACAAGTGAGGTATAAAAATATTTTTGTCATTCTATGTAAGATGTATATTCAAGCATTACTTTTCTTCCACGATAATTCTCCTCTATCACTAATCGATCATTATTGCGAATCATTTCCACTGACTCTCTAAATTCTGGAGAAGTTAGGGGAAGGTTAATAGCGTCATGTAACTTCATCGCGGTAGCTATCAGATCCAATTTTGGATAATAAAAAGTACCATTATTGCCAATCTGGGTTAAAATCTCATAACCAGTTTCATGCCCTAACTTGACGGTGGTTGGCGCCAACAAAGCATACAGAGAAGTGAGACCTAACTTTGGCGCTAATGCAAGACATGCTTTTGACATAAATATAGCTCCAATCCCTAATCCTGTTATTTTTCGTGAATTCCATAAGCCACAGATTTCACCTGTACCCGAATCTATATCCTCACTAATAATGTTTTTGATAGAATTATCAAGATCTTCTATTGCTTCTTCTATAGGTAGTTTAAATTGAGAATTAGCTTTATGAACTCTTGCTCCGCCATAGATCAAACTATCTTCAACAGACTCCACTATTACCACTATCACATCAGGATTCATTACCCATGAGTTATTGGCAGAAGTGACTTTTTTCACACCGATACTTTCAAGTACCTGAGTGTGTCCTTCTATAAACTTTTGACACCTTTCTGGGTCATCGACTGCCTTAAATGCAATAAGTTTAAACATTTGATCTATAGAATAATCAAGCTTTCTGAAACATCCCTTCTAAAAGCACGCATTGACGGATCACTTGCTTTGTTTATTCTTACCATAAACATCTCCTCCCTTAGCTTATTGAGATTAAATATAGTATTGAGTTGGCTTTTGAAATGTAAAATTTGTGATTTTTCTGATGGTGTAAACCCTGTATTCTCCTGGCGATTCACTCTATGAAAAATAAATAAAGAGGCTGACACAGGTTGAATACTAAATCCAGATAGGTTTGCTTTCATCCAAATCCTCTGTAAGGCTGCACCTGACTTTAAAAAGGCCTCTGGATTGTATTCATCAGCCTCTAACATCATGACTGCTGAAGATGTAAGTATCGTTTGATCGGAAATTTTGGTCAATCCATACCCCAAATCATTTTTCCTGAAAAACTCAACTGTCCCAGGATCACGAACTAACCCAATAGCGGCTCTCTCAGTGTTTCCCAATTCTAACGTGGCTATATCAATACCATCTTTTGTGTCTTTAGCTTCATCATCAGACCAACGGATTTCATTCATGAAATCTGAATACCCTTGATCATGTAATAAACGCAAGCGATCCATTCCTCCAAGAATTGGGGCAAGTTTTTCTAAATCTTCGACATAATCGCTCACTTCAAGAGTAATTCCAAGCTCATTGGCTAAAGATTTGAACTCCTGTATTTCCTCAGGAGTTATAAGCTCTCTCTTTTCATTTTTGCGATTAGTACATCTCAGATCTATCCCCTTAACTAAACTACCATTAGAAATACAAATCGGCTTATCCGATTTTGAGTTAAAGACAATTGATGCTATTGCATCTTCGCCAAAATCATGAATATGATAGTGGACAGTAATATCTATGCTCAAGTCAGCAGTGACTAGTTTGATTATTTCCAATGCTGCACCAAAAGCGAGTAGGGATCCAGTTCCTAGATAATCCAAAAAAGACTCGCTCTTATCTTTATCATGAATCAAATGCAGCACTCCTCTTTGATCAAATATCCATTTCCAAGGCTGGCAATTACCACCTGAAGGAGCCGTATTTGCCTTTTCAATCAAAAAAATCAGTTCTTTCTTAGCCAATATATAGGCAGAAGTGAGATCACCTTTTGGAACTAGACGAATAAATTCAGCCTCAGTTTTTTCAGATTTGCTTGTGTTAAAAGAAATTGTTTCGTGATCTTTTTTAATTAATTCATCAAGATCTACATAATACCTCCCAGATTCTAATTTCTCACCAAGTAGCAACTTTCGTGAAGCATGTGAAACTGAGGCACCTCCCAAATAAACTGCGGAAGCAAGTTGTGGCCATGAAGCTAAGGTTTGATTCACTTCTAGCAAGGAGACTTTCATTCGGGTAGAAACAGTTTTGATACCCGTTATTTTTAGGGCCATAGGGACTTTTTGCTGGCTAGTCAGGCCTTGAAGATTTGAATAATTTAGGTTCCCCATTAAGCCATGAAAAATCTCTCTTTTAGGCTCTAAATCGAACCTCTCTACATCCAACATTCCACGATCTGATGTTTCCATAAGAACAGGAATTCTCTTAGCCCGCGCCCTTTCTCTGGCCAATGCTTTAATATCTAAACTATCACACTCATCGATCAACAAGTCTAAATCTCCCCCGTTGGACAGGAAGTCTTCGATGTTGGATTCGCTTATACCGCCTCTGAACAAGGTGATTTTCAAGTAGGGATCAATTTCCGAAATCTCTCTCGCGGCCAAAACAACTTTCTCAACTCCCAGATCTATCACTCCAGCCTTGATTCTATTGAGATTACTCAATTCCAACGTGTCAAAATCCGCCAATCTCAATTCTCCGCATCCTCTCTCTAAAGCTATAGCAAACGCAATACTTTGACCTACAGAGAGTCCGATGAGCCCAATTTTCTTTTTCCTTAACTCTTGCTGCTCGTAAGGAGTGATTTTATAATTGTTGCGTTGCGTCCTTACTCGAATAAAATCTTCTTCAGGAAGTAACCTTACAAGTACCTTCTTCCAGGGAAAGTAAACCCAATTGCCATAGCTATCCCTTTGATGGTCAATAAAAAACTGTGTAACCAAAGCTGATAATTCGGTCTCTGAAAATGATCTGGAAGGGTTAATAGCCTTCAGCAGTTCTCCTACTTGATCATCTAACTGATCAACTAAGCGGACCTCGGGACTATTAAACAACTCCTTGAAAATCATTGAATCCGAAAAATCTGTTGGTTTAAAGATCAATGGAAACACTTGATCTTCAAGATAAATCTGTGTGTTACTAAACATTTTTTACTATCAGGGGTGATAAAGTGGAGTAAAGTTAATTTTTTCAACTATAAGTCCAATTTTTTAATACCCTTTATAGTATAACTTTTTTTTTGTACTATACTTTACACAATTTCATAAATTAGTGATAGATTTATTTTTATAAAAAAATCTATTTGATTGTAACGGATCGATAGATTTTAGACAAATTTGTCAGATGGAAACCAAGCCTCAAGAAAAAATTAAAATCCTCTATGTAGATGATGAAGAAAATAATCTTCAGGCATTCAAGGCAACTTTCAGAAGAGACTATCAAATTTTCCTTGCAATTGACGCTCCGTTAGCCCGGGAAATTCTTTCCAAAGAGGATATAGATATTATTATTACGGATCAGAGAATGCCTGGTGAAACCGGTGTTGAATTTTTAGAATCAATAATTCCTACTTACCCAAACCCAATTCGGATTTTACTTACTGGATATACTGATATTCAAGCTGTAATTGACGCGATCAATAAAGGTCAAGTTTATCACTATTTAACTAAGCCTTGGGAAGAAGATTATCTAAGGACTGTTATCAAAAATGCCTACGAAATATATCAACTCCGCAAAGAAAACGAGATTTTAACTAAGGCATTAATCAAGGCAAATGATCAGCTAGAGTTTATTTTAAGACAAAATCTTCTCTCTTAATTACTAATACCTAGCAGCCAATAACAACTGAAGTTCTTTATGGCTGATACCAAACTTCCTACCTAGATAGGCATTAGTCAAGCTCCCTCTATAAGTATACACTCCCCTCAAAAACCATTTGTAGTTGAAAATCATCTCTTCGGCACCGCCTAAGTCTGCCATTTGAAGAATAAGTGGTGTAAAAATATTACTTAAAGAATAAGACGCAGTTCTAGCTACACGTGAAGCTATATTCGGGACGCAATAATGAATAATATCATGTACCTGGTACACAGGTTCATCATGTGATGTCATCCTTCCTGTTTCTATACAACCACCCTGATCAATTGCTACATCAATAATGATACTTCCATGCATCATGTTGGCTACCATTTCTTCAGATACTACAATTTTATTCCGACCCTTCTCTGCCCGCAAAGCACCAATTACCACATCTGCTTCAGAAAGCGCTTGATTCAAACTGAAATTGTCAATCGTAGAAGTATATATCTGCTGACCGAGAAGCTGTTTTAGCCTTCGGAGTTTATATATATGATTATCAAAAACCTTAATATTTGCACCTAATCCCAAAGCGGTTCTTGCAGCATATTCTGCAACGGTCCCAGCTCCTATGATCACAACTTGCGTAGGCGGCACTCCCGTCACCCCTCCCATTATTAACCCCTTGCCATTGTTTTCACTAGACAGGTATTCTGCAGCAATTAACATTACAGTACTTCCGGCAATCTCTGACATTGCCCGAACTACCGGCATTCCACCTACCTTATCTTCCAGATATTCAAATGCCACAGCCGTGATTTTCTTTTGATTGAGTGTTTGAATAAACTCCTGACTTTGTCGTTCAAGCTGCAATGCAGATATCAAACAACTGCCAGTACTCATAAAGCCCAACTCCTCCTCTGTAGGTGGATCGATCTTTAATACTACTTGTGACTCAAAGACTTCCTTCTTGGAACTGGTGACTTTTGCGCCTGCATCCGAAAAATCCTGGTCTGAGAACTTTGATTGCAAGCCAGCTCCTGCTTCCACGACTACACTTATACCATTATTTGAAAGCAACCCAACCGATTCTGGGGTGATTACTATGCGCTTTTCTTGAGTTGAGACTTCCTTAGGCAGTCCAATTACCAAAGAGTGATCTCTGTTTCTAACCTTCGATGGAGATTCTTTTGGGATTAGTCCCACGGCTGTTAGTTGATCTATTTCAGCTGGCATTCTCAATGTGTTGTAATTTTAGGCTTCGTTTTGTCTCGGAGTCATTGCTGATCCGAATTAGGAAAAAGTTATCAGGCAAAAATGCAGCTATTTTTTCAGCCCATTCTAGCCAACAATAATTTCCGCTATAAAAATACTCTTCTATTCCGATATCCAAGGCTTCGGTAGGATCATCCATCCTATAAAAATCAAAGTGATAAAAAATCTCACCGCTTTGATTTTCATAATGATTTACGATCCCAAAAGTAGGGCTGCTTACTTGATCTGTGATTGAAAATGCTTTGGAAAGTGCCTTTATGAGAGTGGTTTTTCCAGCTCCCATATCGCCCTGAAACACCCAGACTTTCTCATCAGCAGCCGCTCCTATCACAACCTTAACCGCTTTTTCAATATCCGTTAGCTCGTATGTAAAGTGGGTCAAATGCTCAATTATTTAGGTGACAAATGAACGATCGGAATGATCATTTCCTCCAAAGATACACCGCCGTGCTGAAAGGTATCCTTATAGAAGTTCACATAATAATTGTAATTGTTGGGGTATGCAAAGAAATAATCCTCTACTGCAAACACATACGTAGAAGAAACATTCAATCTAGGCAACTTAGCGTCTTCAGGTTTTTTGATTTCAAAAACTTTGCCTTGTTCAAAATTCAGATTTTTGCCTTGCTTATACCGGAGATTTGTAGTCACATTTTTATCTCCAATGATTCTATAGGGTCTATTCACTCGCTTAGTTCCATGATCAGTGGTGATGATCACTTCGGCTCCAGCATCATGGATCTTTTTCAATAATTCAAATAAAGAGGAATGCTCAAACCAACTTGTAGTCAAAGATCGGTAAGCTGACTCATCTGGCGCTAGTTCCCGGATCATTTTCATATCCGTCCTCGCATGTGAAACCATATCCACAAAGTTGTAAACCAATACATTCAGGTCATTTTGAAGAAAAGTATGGAATTGCTCCAGTACAGCTTTGCCCTGATGGGCTTGAATAATTTTGTTATAGCTAGACTTGATTGAAAGTCGGTTTTTCTCCAAATTGATCTTCAACCACTCTTCCTCGAAGTTATTTTTACCTTCATCTGAATCCTCGTCTTCCCAGAAATTTGGATAGAATCGTGCCATATCCATGGGCATCATACCACTGAAGAGCGCATTCCGCGCAAAGGCTGTAGTAGTAGGCAAAATACTATAATAGGTATCCTTGTCTTTTATATTAAAATAAGGCGCAATGATTGACTCAATATCCTCCCACTGATCTAACCTGAAATTATCAATCACAATAAAGAAAAGAGGCTTTTTCTCTTTGAGCTGAGGGAAAACTTTTTTCTTCATCACCTGATGAGAGAGCAGAGGTTTCACTGGATTTTTTTCTTCCATCCAGTCTAAGTAATTCTCTTTTATGAATTTGCAAAAATTGGAATTCGCTTCAATCTTCTGAGATTCTAATACAGGAAGCATGTTTTTATTTTCAGTATCATCGATCTGCATTTCCCAATACGTCAACTTTCGATAGATTTCTGCCCAATCTTGATGATCCTCCGCATCACCAAAAGCCATGCTTATATTCATGAAATCTTGCTGATAACTTTGGGTAGTGCGTTCGTCGATCAATTGCTTATTTTGAAGCAGCTTCTTCACAGAGAGCAAAATCTGATTTGGGTTAATTGGCTTGATCAGATAATCCGCGATCTTGCCACCAATCGCATCGTCCATGATATGTTCTTCCTCACTTTTTGTGATCATTACCACAGGTACTTGAGGTTTGATTTGCTTGATTTGCTGCAAAGTTTCAAGTCCAGTCATTCCAGGCATCATTTCATCCAGAAAGATCACATCAAAATTTTTGGATTCCACCTCCTCTATAGCATCCACACCAGAATTCACAGTAGTAATAGCATATCCTTTCTGTTCTAAAAAAAGAATATGAGGTTTGAGCAAGTCGATTTCATCGTCAGCCCAGAGTATGTTGAATTTTTGAGACATTTCAGGTTCCGTTTCTTTTAAAATTATAATTACTTTTGAGGCAAACAAAAAAGGCCTCCTTGAAAAGCCAGAAGATTCTAAACGACCCGGTTTATGGATTTATCACAATCCCTAGCGAGTTGATTTTTACGATTATTGACCATCCTTATTTTCAACGATTACGGAGAATAAAACAACTGGGCCTGACTGATTTTGTCTATCCCGGCGCTCTCCATACCCGCTNACGATTATTGACCATCCTTATTTTCAACGATTACGGAGAATAAAACAACTGGGCCTGACTGATTTTGTCTATCCCGGCGCTCTCCATACCCGCTTCCATCATGCGATTGGGGCAATGCACTTGATGAGCATTACACTAGACAATCTACGAATAAAAGGCACTGAAATCACAGATAAGGAATATGAAGCCGCGCTAATTGCTATTCTATTGCACGACATCGGACACGGGCCTTTTTCGCATGCCTTAGAATATAGCCTACTCAAGGGCATTCCCCATGAAGAGCTTTCTCTATTAAGTATAGAACTCCTTAATCAAGAGTTTGGTGGCAAACTTGACCTTACTTTAAGAATATTTAAGAATCAATACGAACGAAAATTCTTCCATCAACTGGTTTCCAGCCAGTTAGACATTGACCGATTAGACTACCTACAGCGCGATTGTTTTTTCACCGGTGTATCCGAAGGAACTATCGGTGCTGACCGCATCATCAAAATGATGGATGTGAAAAATGATCAGGTGGTCATTGAAGAAAAAGGGATCTATTCAATAGAAAATTTCTTGAGTGCTCGACGCCTGATGTATTGGCAGGTGTACCTACATAAGACCACGGTCAGTGCAGAGAAAATGCTTATCAAGCTTATACAACGAGCGAGGTTTCTACGTCAATCAGGCACACGGTTTACAATCACTGAGGAATTTGATTTCTTTTTGAACCGAGATATATCCTTGTCTGATTTCCGAACCAATCCAGCTCTTTTACGCTTATTTCTCGAAATGGATGATCTGGATATCTGGGGAGCTGTAAAGCTTTGGAAAAACCATCCGGACTATGTCTTGAGGAACATTTCTCAGATGTTTTTGACGCGAAATCTTTTCAAGATCACCTTGACAAACGAGCCCTTTTCTGCCGAGGAAATAGCTCATCTAAAAGAAAAGACGATTGCCAAACTTCAGATCCCAATAGGTGACTTGGATTATTTCTTTTCTCATGGAGCTGTGAGCAACTATGGGTATTTGGCAAAAGATAGGATCAATATCTTGACTAAAAAGGGAAAGGTAATTGATGTAGCTCAAGCAGCTGACTTACCGAATATCAAAGTCATGAGTAAAATCGTAGAGAAACACTATGTATGTAAGGCCAAAAGCCTAAATTTAAATTATTAACTCCGTTTATATTGTTTATGGAATTTACCCTCGGACAAATTGCTGCAATCCTACAGGGAAAAGTAGAAGGCGATGAAAGCCAAAAAGTATCCCGATTGGATAAAATCCAGGAAGGCAAACAAGGAGGCATAAGTTTTTTAGCTAATGAAAAATATACTCATTATATCTACGAAACGGAGGCTACCGCAGTAATTGTCTCTGATAACTTTATTCCGACCAAAGCGCTTAAAACCAATCTAATCCGTGTGGCGGATGCATATATTGGTTTCACTAAACTGCTTGAGGCTTATGCTATGATGATGAAGAGTAGCATCGTAGGTGTCGAAGAACCCTCTTTTATGGATTCAACCTCTCAGATGGGAGAGCAAGCGTATCGAGGAGCATTTTCATATATAGGAAAAAACTGTAAAATCGGAGCATCAGTTAAGCTATATAGTCATGTGCATATCGGAGATCGTGTGCAGATAGGTGACAATACAATCATTCATGCCGGGGCAAAAATATGTGCTGACACGATAATAGGCAATAATTGTGAAATTCACCCTGGAGCTGTTGTGGGTTCTGATGGGTTTGGTTTTGCACCACAAGAAGATGGCACGTACAAGGCAATCCCACAAATAGGAAATGTAATTTTAGAAGACAATGTGAGTGTGGGCGCAAATAGCACGATAGATTGCGCTACTATGGGATCTACCTTGATCAAAAAAGGCGCGAAAATCGACAATCTGGTACAAATCGCACACAACGTGGTCATCGGTGAGAATACAGTCATCGCCTCACAAACTGGCATCTCAGGCTCAACAGTAATCGGGAAAAACTGCGTAATAGCGGGAAAAGCGGGAATTGTGGGACATATAACTATCGCAGATAACACAACAGTTGGCGCCAATACGGGTGTAAGCAAGTCCATTACAAAACCAGGAACCACCTTATTTGGGTACATTGGATTCGATATGAAAACCTTCCTAAAATCTTATTCTATTTTCAGAAAGCTAGGCACAATAGAAGACCGCATAAGAGAACTAGAAAAAAAGCAGTAAATTTGCAGCCCTTAGCTTGCTGAACGGTAAAAAATCAGATGAAAGTAAAACAACACACCATTAAAAAACAGGTGGAATTATCCGGAGTGGGCCTCCATACCGGTGTGATTTCTAACATGACATTTCTTCCTGCACCTCCAAACCACGGATATAAATTCCAACGTGTTGACTTGGAAGGCAGACCAACCGTGGACGCTGATTGCGATCTAGTGGTTGATGTATCAAGAGGAACTACCTTGGAGCAAAATGGTGCTAGGGTTTATACGGTAGAACATGTTTTGGCAGCATTGGTTGGATTAGAGATAGACAATGTTCTTATTCAATTGGATGGTCCTGAACCTCCTATTATGGACGGGTCCTCTATTCAGTTTATCGAAGTCCTGGAAGAAGCTGGACTTGAAGAGCAAAATGCGCTACGAAGATTCTTTGAAGTGCAAGAAAGCATTCAATACAAAGACTCCACCCGCGAAGTGGAAATGGTGGCTCTGCCTACTGACAACTATCGCGTGACTGTGATGGTAGATTATAACTCTCCAGTGCTAGGCAGTCAGCATGCTTCTATTACAGATATTGGACAATTTAAATCAGAAATAGCTTCATGTCGTACGTTTTGCTTTTTGCATGAGCTAGAAATGCTTTACAACTCTAACTTGATAAAGGGTGGGGATTTGAACAATGCCATCGTTGTGGTGGATAGAATAGTTGAGGAAAAGGAGTTAGTTAACTTGGCTAAGATGTTTAATAAGCCAAAAGTTGAGGTAAGGAAGGAAGGCATTTTAAACAATGTCGATCTACGCTACCGTAATGAGCCAGCTAGACATAAGTTACTTGATGTGGTTGGAGATTTGGCCCTAGTAGGACGTCCATTAAAAGCTCAAATTTTAGCAGCCAGACCTGGTCATGCTGCCAATGTAGCTTTCGCTAAAAAATTAAAACGTGCTATGGAAAAATTTGGCTCTTCGCATATCCCATATTACGATCCAAAACTCCCTCCAGTAATGGATATCAATCAGATAAGTAGCATTTTGCCGCATAGGTATCCGTTTCAGTTACTAGACAAAATTATTTATCTAGACAATACAGTAGTAGCAGGAGTAAAAAATGTAACGATTAACGAGCCTTTCTTTATGGGGCACTTCCCTGCCAATCCGGTGATGCCAGGCGTATTGCAGGTAGAGGCGATGGCTCAAACTGGTGGGATTTTAGTATTGAGTACAGTGGATGATCCAGAAAATTACTGGACTTATTTTCTGGGAATTGAAAACTGTAAGTTTAGAAAAATGGTTCTTCCTGGTGATACTCTCATTTTTAAATGTGAACTTTTGGCCCCGATAAGAAGAGGTATAGCAAAAATGCGTGGTGAAGCTTATGTCGGAAATACGCTAGTATGTGAGGCCGTAATGACAGCAAGCATAACCCGAAAAGAATCATGATCAGTACTTTAGCTCATATTGACTCAAAAGCAACAATAGGAAAAAATGTTCATATAGATCCTTTCACAATGATCGGTGAGAATGTCACTATTGGTGATAATACTTGGATCGGGCCAAACGTCACTATTTTTTCGGGAGCAACAATAGGAAAAAATTGCAAGATTTTCCCAGGAGCTGTAATAGCAGGAATTCCTCAGGATTTGAAATTCCAAGGGGAAGATTCTACTGTCATGATCGGAGATAATACTACGATCAGAGAGTGTGTTACTATCAGCCGAGGCACAGTAGAGAAGCAGACCACTGTCATCGGAAGCCACTGCTTGCTAATGGCTTACGTACACGTGGCGCACGATTGTGTGATCGGAAGTCATGTTATTATTGCAAACTCTGTGCAAATCGCCGGACATGTTTCCATTGATGATTGGGCGATTGTTGGTGGATCCAGTGCTGTTCATCAATTTGTGAAAATTGGAATGCACGCCATGGTTTCAGGTGGTTCTTTAGTCAGGAAAGATGTCCCTCCCTTCACCAAAGCAGCCCGCGAACCACTTTCTTACGCAGGTGTAAATTCTTTAGGACTGAGAAGACGAGGTTTTTCAAGTGAATCTATTGCCCACATCCAGGAAGTATATAGATACCTTTTCCTAAATAGCATGAACAACAGTCGGGCTTTGGAAGAAATCGAAGTGAATCTACCTGCAACAAAAGAAAGAGATGAAATTCTGAATTTCATTCGCTCTTCCGAGCGCGGCGTGATGAAAGGCTACATCAATTAAATATGCTAAAAATCCACTTAGAAGAAGCCTCTAAACGCTTCCAATACGAATGGGTTTTTAAAAATCTAAACCTTGAACTATCTCAGGGCAATTCTTTAGCTATAACCGGAAGTAATGGTTCAGGAAAATCCACTTTACTGAAATGTCTTAGTGGAGCAATTCCTATTACTTCAGGAAAAATAGATTATATAGTAAATGGGAAATCAATCCCGGAGACAGATTGGTTTTCTCACTTGTGTATTTCTGCTCCCTA
Organism: Algoriphagus aurantiacus; assembly: GCF_035156405.1. Lineage (NCBI taxonomy): Bacteria > Pseudomonadati > Bacteroidota > Cytophagia > Cytophagales > Cyclobacteriaceae > Algoriphagus > Algoriphagus aurantiacus. The sequence continues at coordinate 105,396 of NZ_JAXRUT010000020.1, forward strand.
CATGGAAGTTCCTGAAGAATTCAGCCTAGAAGAATTGCTCAATTTCCATTTTAAATTCAAAAAACCTCTGAAGGGGATTTCCTCAAAAGAAATCATTGAGCAGCTTTACCTTACGCAGCATAGTTCTAAGCCTGTAGGACAGTTTTCCTCGGGAATGAAACAACGCTTGAAATTAGGCTTGGCTCTTTTTTCCGATGTACCTTTTATTCTACTAGATGAACCTACATCCAATCTTGATCGCAAAGGAATTGAATGGTATCAAGAGATGATGGCTCAATACGGGAAGACTAGAATTCTAGTGGTTTGCTCAAATGAACCACGGGAATATGAATTTTGCCAACAAAAAATTGCCCTAGAAGACTATAAGTCAAAAACAGCTTTAAACTTAAATAGCTACCTTTAAAATGTCTGGTATAATTATTAAGCATATGAAATCACTTTTTTTTAGATTATTCCTTCTGACTTTCGGCCTGATTACAATTCAAAGTTGTGGTGGAGAAGATCCAGACCCTGATCCACCTGTAAAAACAGTTGAGGAGATTGCAACTGAAGCTTTGACTGGCACTGGCTCACAAGCCTGGGGCATAGCTGGAGGAGGATCTGTATTGCGCGACGGAGTGGCGGTAACGGATTTGTATATGGAGTTTGAACTGGTATTGAAATCAGGATCTGCAAAGACCTACACTTCAATAAATAACAATGATCTTTTTGATGCCACAAACACTTGGACTTTTTCAGGGACTAACTTCGATAAATTCATGCTATCTGGCGTCAAACCAGCCGCTGGAAGAGAAATCTCCTTCACCCAAAACAATGATAATTTAACCCTCAACTTTACTATTACAGCTCCCGGGGCTAGAATTAACGCCGTTTCGGCTGTGGCAGGTAGCTATACTTTCAATTTGCTAAAGCAATAGATTAAAAAACCACTTGGACCAAAAAGGGGAGCGAAATCGCTTCCCTTTTATTTTAATGTCACTAGCGTAACTCCCGCTCCGCCACGGTCAGCATGTTCATCCTCCATATGTTGGACTTGGCTCATTTCTTTCAAGAAATTACGAGTCAAATCTCTCAGAATCCCATTGCCCTTACCATGTACAATCCTCAGATCTTTCAATCCGAGCATAAAACCTTCATCAATGAATGTCTGGATTAATGAGAGAATCTCTTCACCTCTCTTACCTCGTAAGTCTAGATTAGGTGAATAATCCATCATTTTATCATTGGTATTGTATCCACTCCGGGAGACAGCTGCTTTCTTTTCTTTTTTGACTTCACCCTGTGATATTTTCTCCAATCTGGAAAGTTTCACTTTTGACTTGAGCTCTCCAATCGAAACTTCAATTTCACTTCCTTTGACCTGAAGTACTTCTGCTATTGCACCATTGTCTTTGACTCTCACCCAATCCCCTACGGTAATCTTACCAGCCAAGACCTTAATCTCAGGACTTTTGATAATGTTCTTCTCCGGCTTCACCTTTTCCTTGAATTCCTCCAGATCTTTACGGACCTGCTTCGTAGCTTCCTTATCTGCCTTGCCTTCTTTGATCTCGCGGATGGTGGCTTCTATCTTCTTGTTTGCCTGATCAAGCAATTGCTTCGCTTCCTGCTTTGCCTCTTGGAGATAGCGTTTTTTTGTTGTCTCCATCGTCTCTTTCAGTTCATTATATTCCTGAAGGCGGGTTTTCAGCAAACGCTCCTTGGCTATGACATCAGCCAATAAGGTGGAGTATTGGTTTTTCTCATTTTCTACTTGCGTCAGCAACCTGTCATAGCGAACACGCTCCTCACCAATTTGCTCTTTGGCATACTTCAAAATCTCTTTAGGAATACCGATTTTTGAAGCAATCTCTAACGCAAAAGAAGAACCCGGCTTGCCTATTTCAAGCTGATAAAGCGGCTCTAACTTGTCCACATCATAGCGCATGGCGCCGTTCACCATTCCCTGGTTTTTGTTTGCAATTTGCTTCAAATTCCCATAATGCGTAGTAATTACACCATAAGCACCCAGTCTATTCAGTGCCAAAAGAATGGATTCGGCAATCGCTCCACCAAACTGCGGCTCTGTTCCCGTTCCGAATTCATCAATGAAGAGGATTGTTTTTTTATTCGCAAAAAGAGAAAAATGCTTCATGCTCATCAAGTGAGAGCTGTAGGTACTTAGGTCATTTTCCAAGTTTTGTTCATCACCGATATCTATAAAGAAATTATCAAAGAGAGAACTTTTAGAATCAGGATGAACAGGAATCAATATGCCACACTGAAGCATGTACTGAAGCAATGCGACTGTTTTCAGGGTGACTGACTTTCCACCAGCATTTGGCCCCGAGATGACTAGCAATCGCTCATGACCTCCTAATTTCACATCCAGTGGGACAATATTTTTCCCTTGAGACTTCAGTGCCATTTCCAAAATTGGATTTCTGGACTTAGTCCAAGTTAACTGTCTTTCCTTAGTGATCTCGGGTCGGCAGCTATCTGTTTTCTGCGCAAATTTTGCTTTGGCACGAATAAAATCCATCAAACCCAGAAAATTGGTAGCCTTCCTCAGCGCTGGAATAGCTGGACGGATTTTATCAGTCAATTGAATCAGGATCTTGATAATCTCCCGACGCTCCATGTATTCTAGATCTCGTATTTCATTATTGATATCCAAAGCTTCCTCTGGCTCCATGAATACAGTCTGTCCTGTGGCCGACTCATCATGGATAAATCCACGAAGCTTTCTCTTGTTTTCGGCAGCTACAGGTATCACCAGTCTTCCTGATCGAACAGTAATCGCAGAATCTTCCGTAGTTAGCCCTTTGGCTCTTGCTTCTTTGAAAACCCGCTCCATTACTTTGCGTAAGCGGCTTTCTTCATAAAGAATCTGAGTTCGAATTAGCTGCAACTCCTTACTTGCATTACTTCTCATCTTGCCTTTCTCATCGATAATCAGCTCAATGGATTTGAGCAGACTCATGTCAAGATCCATCAGCAAACCAAGTAATTGGCTTAGTACAGGATATTGTTCTTCTCTTTTCTGAAAAAAAGAAATACAGCCTCTGAGTGTATCCAGCGAAAGTTTTATCTCATAAAAATCCTCTACATCAAGAAAAGCATTTTCCAACTTCGCTTTCTCTAAATAGGGATTGAGGTTGGTGAAATTGGAAGAGGGAAAAAACTCACCAGAAATCAAAATCTGGCGGAATTCTTCTGTCTGGTCAAGTAATTTGGTGACTAAATTATAATCTGAAGAGAAAGCCAGACGATCTACATACTGCATTCCAAGCGGAGAAGAGCACTCCACTTTTAGTAGTTCTTTGACTTTAAGGAAATTTACTTTTTGTTCGAGATTGCGTGGGTATAGCATTAGAATTGGTCTATAGTTCCTCCGGAAGATTCTCTAACTATAAGAGAATCTACCACACGGGAATAAATCTGTTCCATTTCAGCAGGGTCGCGGAGATAATACAACATGCTCTGGGTGAAAACCGAATCGCTCACCTCATGTTTGACAAAAACATCTTTTTCCAGCAAATTATACAGCACAATTGATGAATCATAGGCTACAGGCATTGCGCTCGTAAGTCCCTCTGTAAGATGAATATCTATTAGCACTTCCACCATCTTATCCTGAGGTAATAACCCTTCTGGCTTATTGCCAGAACCACAACTTGCAAGAGCGAGGATGCTAAAACTTAGTATTAGAAATCTTTTCACAGGCCAAAATTAGGTTTTTTTAACGGAAAATCTCCCCACCCTTCATGTAAGTGAAATTTTATAATTCAGCTTAGAAGCATAACTTAGGCCGTTCAAATCACCATTCATGAACGAATTATTCAGCAAGCTCAGAAAATACGAAATCATGATCCGAAAGGTGGCTAATAATCACCTGCAGGGAGAATACCAGTCACTTTTCAAAGGGTCAGGGTTGGAGTTTGATGATCTTCGTCCTTACCAGTATGGAGACGATATCCGTACGATTGAGTGGAAAGTATCTGCTAAGGGACACGGGACTTTTGTCAAAACATTTCGTGAAGACAAAGAACAGTCCGTTTTCTTTCTCTTAGACATAAGTGGTAGCCAGGATATCGGTCAGCCAGGTAACAAGAAAATTGATCAGGGAAAGATCATTGCTGGGGTATTGACCCTCGCAGCTGTGTTTGAAGGAAGTCAGATTGGCCTTATCAGTTATTCAGATCAAAGAGAAAAATTGATACTCCCATCTAAAGGGAGTAAACAGGGTGTGAAAATGATCCGTGGAATCTTTGATCACGAGAACATCTCTCTGAAAACAGATTTGAACTCCATGTTCATGTTTGCTCTTAATCTTATCAAGAAAAGAGCAGTGATCGTCATAATTTCCGATTTCATCGACGAAGGGTACGAACGCCCATTTCGAGCACTTGCAGAGCGTCATGATGTGGTCGCTATTCAACTCACTGACCCGCGTGAATCAGTCTTGCCTTCATTGGGAATTATCCCCGTTTTCGACAAAGAAAAAGGTAAAACTACATGGGTGAACACCGCCTTTGGAAGTTTTTCTAAAAAAATAGCAGATACCTTTACCTCCGAGCGGGAGCATCTAAAGGATATCTGCAAAAAGAACCAAATAAACTATCTAGCTATCGATACCTCTCAAGATATCGTAGGTCCGCTTCTCGAGCTATTTAAGTACCGAAACAAAAGCATGAAACGTGGCTAAAACGCTCAAACTCTTTTTCTTTCTTATTCTACCATTCCTGAGCAATGCACAGCAGATCACTGTAGACGGCTATTTCATGCAAGATTCTGCTAAGATAGGAGAGCGGGTAGGCTATGTGCTGAAAGCAACTTACCCTGCTTCGACACAACTTATCTTCCCTGATTCTACCTTCGATTTTTCGCCATTGGTTTTATTGGAAAAGAAAACATTCATTTCCAATACGCAGGACAGTGTAACTCAGGATAGCACAATTTACTACCTCTCAAATTTCTCTCTGGATCCAAGTTCTTACTTGACTTTGCCAGTATATGAACTAGCCAGATACGATAGTGTGGTGCACTACCCGTTAGAGGCAGAATTAAAGTTAAAGCTTACCCTAGATAGCATTCCTGAACAGTTGGTGTTTCAGGAAAACAATATTTATCAACCACTCGAAAAGTCTTTCAACTGGATTATTATAGGAATTATCCTCGGCGGAATTCTTCTTTTATTAGGCGTTCTTTATTTCCTATTTGCGGACAAAATCCAGGAGTACTGGAAGGAAAGACTAGAGAAAAGGCGCTGGGCTCAATTTGAGAAAAGATGGAAAACCCAAACCGCACTTCTTACGGAAAATCCATCAATTGAGTCTGCCGATGAAGTGATTGGGCTATGGAAAGGCTATATGGAGAGCATCACCAAGCTCCCAGTGAAAGAATGGACCTCTAGTGAAATAGGGATTCGGCTGGATAATCAAGAAATCTTCAAAGCACTTCGAGCTATTGATTTGATCATTTACGCAGGAGAATCTTCAAAAAGTGAAGAAGCAACAACTTATCTTCTAGAAGTGGCAAGACGCAACTACCAGGAAAAACAAACCAAAATCAAGCATGAGAGAGCAGCTGTCTGAATTCTTTAGCTGGTCCTGGTTTCTGCCTGAGACCTTCAAGAGCTACGAATGGGAGAATCCGATTTTACTCAATTTAATCTGGATAATTCCTCTTTTCATACTTTTCAGAACCTTCGTGAAGTTCCTGAAAAAGCCAGTTTTGGAGCTTTCCCTTCCCAAGCGTATAGCAAATAACAATCCTTGGACTTATTTACGTCTTATCCCTGCAGGTTTTTTCTACCTCTTTCTAATCATGCTGGTAGTTGCGCTAGCTCGTCCTCAGCGAAGCAATGAGCGGGTAGAACAATATACTGAGGGAATAGACATCATGCTTGTACTGGATATTTCGGAATCCATGGACCTGCAGGATTTCACCCCAAACCGCTTAGAGGCAGCAAAAGCTACAGCCATCGAATTCATAAATGGTCGTGTTGGTGACCGAATAGGAATGGTTGTTTTCGCTGGTGAAGCCTATTCGCTAGCTCCTTTGACTAATGATTATGAATTGCTCACAGACCTTGTTAAGGAAATTTCATTTAGCATGATGGAAGCTAAAGGAACGGCAATAGGTTCTGCACTAGCTGCTGGTACAAACAGGATGAAAGAATCTGAGTCAGCATCCAAAGTAATGATCCTCTTGAGTGACGGAGAAAGCAATGCGGGAAATGTAGATCCGTTATTTGCCGCAAACCTTGCTTCAGCCTTGGATATAAAGCTTTATACAATCGCCATGGGAAAAGACGGCTTGGTCCCTTATGGCACAGATTTCTTTGGGAGGCCTCAAATGGTAGAGAGTTATCTCGATGAATCCACACTGCGGGAGATTTCAAAAATCGGAAATGGGGAATTTTTTAGAGCCGCCGATAAAGGTACTTTAGCTTCTATTTTCGATAGAATTGATACACTTGAAAAAACCGAAGTAATCGAAAACCGCTACAAAGAAACTGCCGATTACTATCGTATATATCTCTTTTGGGGATTGATTCTATTCTTTGTTTGGCTTGGCCTGAAAAGTACTTTCCTTAATAACTTCCTGCTCGATTAATTTTAGGTTGTTCAAGGAATGGAAAAATATTCAGTTTATGATTTTAGTCACATTCAGGCATTTCAGATATCACTCTCTGAAAGAACATTAAAGGCTTACTTTGCATAAAGGAAATCTATATGCAAATCTCAGCCGAATTAGTTAAAAAATACAATAGCCAAGCTCCTAGATATACATCCTATCCTACCGTTCCTTTATGGGAAAACAACTTGGATTCGAATGATTGGAATGAACTTGTAAAGAAGGCTTTTCAAGACTTTGGCGAAGAAGATGGTATATCTATTTACATACATCTGCCTTTCTGCGAAAGCCTTTGCACCTACTGCGGCTGCAATAAACGGATAACCAAAAACAATAACGTAAAAGCTCCCTATATCCAGGCACTTTTGGCTGAATGGGATAACTACAAAGCGATTTTTGCAGGTAAGGCAAAGATTGCTGGAATTCACCTTGGTGGAGGAACTCCCACATTTTTTGAACCATCTGAACTAAACCTGCTAATTTCAACAATACTTGTAGGAGCTGAGATTTCACCAAATGCAGAATTTAGCTTTGAAGGCCATCCAAACAATACAAGTTTTGAACATCTAAAGACACTCAAAGACTTAGGCTTCGACCGTGTCAGTTATGGTATTCAGGATTTCAACGAGCTAGTTCAGACAACAATTCATCGAATTCAGCCTTTCGAAAAGGTAAAAAATGCTACTGACTCTGCTCGCATCTTAGGTTATACGTCTATCAATTTTGATTTAATATATGGACTACCGCATCAGACGCAGGAAACCATGGAAGACACATTCAGCAAGGTTCTTGAGTTGAAACCGGATCGAATTGCATTTTATAGCTATGCACATTTGCCAAGTGCATTTCCGGCTCAGAAAAGCTTTGAGAAATTTCTCCCTGCGGAAAAAGAGAAAAGAGAATTATATGAATTTGGTAGAGTTCTCCTGTTAAAAATGGGTTACGAGGAAATAGGAATGGATCACTTTGCACTTCCCAATGATGCTCTTTTTATAGCTAAAAATGAAGGGAGGTTGCATAGAAACTTTATGGGATACACTACTTTGCCTTCCAAAATGCTAATTGGCTTGGGAGCAAGCAGTGTGAGTGATATCTATTATGCCTATGCCCAAAATGAAAAAGGAATTGAAAAATACCAATCAGAAGCATTAAATGCCAATTGGACATTACAAAAAGGACATAAACTTTCAGACTTGGATATTCAGATAAGACGAATAATTCTTGATTTAATTTGTAAAAAGCAAGCTGAAATACCCACCGAAATTTGGGAAAAGTTTACAGAAACTCAGATTTGGAATCTTCAGGAAATGGAAGGGGACGGGCTTATTTCTATACATAATTCCAGTGTCAAAGTGAGCGAGGAAGGGATGAGTTTCATTCGGAATATTTGCTCTCAAATCGATATTAGACTTGCAGAAAATCAAAACAAAAAAGTTTTATTCAGCAAAACGATTTAGCGACACATCGTGATCTCAATCTGCTTATTCCCATAATCAAATACTTGAAGGTCTGGACTAAAGAACATTCCTAATCCTAATCCTCTAAAAATAAAAAGGATGCCTATAAGCGCACCGATATAAGGAATTGCTTTCTGGAATTTTTGTCTCATTTGAAAAGAGACCAAAGAGCCTGAGTACATCAGGACAAGCAGTAACGGAATCGTTCCTATCCCAAAAAAGAACATGTATGTTGCTCCTAATAGGGGACTTTGCAACCCTAAAGCAGCCACCAAAGCCATATAAACCATGCCGCAGGGAAGAAGGCCATTGGCTAATCCCGTAGCTAGAAATGCAAAAGATCCACCAGCTTGGAGAAACCGGTTCAACTGTCTTTTAACCCAATTTACGATTCCGGAAAGAGCTGGAATAGTTAAGAACTGATCGGCTTTTTTATGACTAAGTGCCAAAATCAAGATCAGTAATCCAATGGCAATTGAAAAACCTTGCTGCACTCCTGCTAATGATAGCGAAAAACCTAAGCTACCCACGAGTAGGCCTAGAACTGCATAGGTGATGCTACGTCCAATATTATAAAGTATTTTATGATAAAAGAAGGATGATTTACCTTTGCCTCCCACCGATAAAGCAATCGGACCACACATTCCAACACAATGAAATGAGCCCAGAAACCCAAGTAAGAAGGCAGTCCAAAGCATTTAGATAGTGATTTCTTTCTCTTGATAATGATCAACTCCATTTTCAGACCAACTAAGCTGAACCTTCCAGTAGCCTGTTTTCAGCTCCTTTAGCGATACCTCCGTTTTTCCTGAATGGGTGACTTCCACGTTGATATTCTGATCCAAGGAAGAATCAGAAGGACGAAAAAGCTGCAAAGAACCTTTTGCTCCATTGGGAAGGTCAAGTTCAATTAGTTGGTTTTGAGGGTTATAAAAGATTACTTCTCTGTCCAGTTCCATTGCCGATTTGGATTCATCGATTCTGTCTTGGTATTTGATTTCTTCCTCGTAGTAATTTTCAGTCACCAGCTCAATTCCATCCATTCGCACAGATATAATCACCATAGTCATAATCAGTGCTACAAACCCTATAATAGTAAGTACTATTCCCTTTCCCCAATTCATGATTTCCTTAGTTAAATATCAAGCTTATTTTACCGGAGCAGTGAAATTTGTCTCTATTTGGTCGATTTCCTCTCCCTTATGAAAAAGAGCTAATTCTACTTTCTCCTGGTTCACCTTTACTTCATTCTGATTTCTCACCAAAAAGAATCTACCCTCAAATTTAGACTGAGCTTCTAATACCAATTGCTGCACACCAACTATTTCAACACCTATTCCTTCAGCCAACGACTTAAGTTCTACCTCTTGCGGCTCAAAGGTTTTATTGATCAAGGTTATTTGATAAAGATTGGTGACCATGCCGTCTTCGCGTTCTTGGTATGTCATACCCGGAAATCTAGTAATAGTAGCAGAAATATCATCTCGCGTAGCAATCAGAGATACAAATACTGCGATCAACAAAACCAAAACAACAATATAAGATTTAACTCTGCCGGTGAGTAACTTTTGAAAGCCCTGGTTAATACTATTCTCTGATGCATATCTGATCAGGCCTGTAGGGCGATCTACCTTGACCATAACTTCATCACAGGCATCTATACAAGCTGTACAGTTCACACATTCCATCTGTATTCCATTACGGATATCTATACCCGTCGGGCATACCTGAACACAGAGACTACAATCCACACAATCTCCTTTATCTATATTATCGGCCGCATTTTTACGAATGGGTGCCCGTGGCTCTCCCCGGACATAATCATACATCACATTGATGGAATTATTATCCAGCATCACACCTTGAAGTCTTCCATAGGGGCAAACCACTATGCATGCCTGTTCACGAAACCACGTGAACACAAACATGAAAATGCCCGAAAATGCCAAAAGCCCAACAAAACCAGCCATATGCTCAGTAGGCGGTGAGGAGACTATAGTCATTACTTGATCTATCCCTATGAGATAAGCCATCACCAGATGTCCAATCAAGAGAGAGATTATTGCAAAAATGGTGATCTTGATAGTTTTCTTTGTGATTTTTTCTTGATTCCAAGACTGTGCGTTTAACGCTCGTTGCTGATTGGCATCCCCTTCTATAAAGTATTCAACCTTTCGAAAAACCATTTCCATAAATAAAGTCTGAGGACATGCCCAGCCACACCATACCCTGCCAAAAGCTACCGTAAAGAGAATAATAAAAACAAAGAAAATCAGCAATAGAAAAATCAGCAGATAGGTATCCTGAGGCCAGAATACAGCTCCAAAAATGATGAATTTTCTTTCAAAAATATTGAATAGTAGCCATGGCCTTCCATCTACTTTGATAAAAGGTCCTGAAAATAATATGGCCAATAACAGCCAAGAGAAGTACGTTCTGTATTTGTAGAAATAGCCTTTGACTTTCTTGGGATAAACCCAATTCCGCTTCCCATCATCCTGGACAGTAGCTAGTGCATCTCTGAAAGTTTCAGGATTTAAATGTGGGTTCTTCTTTGCCATAGTGGTAGGCTATTTACTGCCGAGAATTACGAAATTCCCGGCAGTGTTAATTTATTCTGCAATAGCAGTTGTATCCGCAGCAACAGTTGTACTATCGCCTGGGGCCAAATTATCAATAGGAGCAGCTTCGCTACCACCTGTGAATAATTCCCCTTGTGGAGCTTTTGGTACGGCAGGACTAGTTCCTTGAAAGGTGAGAATGTAGCTGGACACTTGTTGTATTTCCTGCGGGCTTAATTGATCCTCCCAAGGTACCATTCCTTTCTCGATTACTCCATATTTTATCACATTGAAGACATCTTTAATATCTCCCCCATGTATCCAATATTGATCGGTCAGATTTGGACCAACTCCCCCTCCTCCATCTGCAGCATGACAAGCGGCACAGTTAGCTTCGAAAATCGTCTTACCGGCACTAATACCTACATCCGAATTGTCAATTTCTACATTTGTCTCATCAATTGATGCCATAGCACTAACTCCTCGGGCTTCGGCTTCAATAGCAGCAATCCGAACTTCCTCTTGATATTCTTCAACTCCTGTTTTACCATATCCCAAAACTGTATAATAGCCAAAATAGAAAACAGCAATAAATATTGTCCCTAAAAAGACATATTGAAGCCAGGGAGGCATAAAATTATCAAGCTCGTGGATTCCGTCATACGAATGATCCGACATCAACTTCTCTGAAGCTTGCTCCTCTTTGATATCTCCTGTGACAAACCGCTTCTTAAATGATGCCCACCAACTTGGTGCATCTACCATTTCAGGATTCTCCTTTCGGAAAACCGCTGAAATAAAAGACATCAGATATATCATAAGAATCAAGAGCAAAATAATCACTCCGATTATGACACCGATAATAATTAAAAGGGCCATCTGATTAGAATCCATAGCTCCTAATCCTCCTGGCACAGATTCGTCCTGTGCCAACGCTGGAGTAGAAAATAAAAGACCACTCAAAGCAAGAAATGATAAATATTTTTTCATGGCTGGTTGTCGGTTAATTCATTGTCATCATCCATTGGCAGAGAACTCATATGGTCAACATACTCCTGTGGGACTCTCATAGCCCAAATAGCAACCCCTATAAAAAAGAGGACAAATATGATTAGAGAGATAATCGGGAATATCTCTACATTTTCCATTGATCTTAATACTTCTTTGTACATGATTTCTCCGATTAATTAGATTTTGAGACTTTAATGTCAGTACCTAATCGCTGCAAATAAGCAATCAATGCCACGATTTCAGTGGTTGGCATTACCTCGACCCCTGCGTCTTTTAAGTTGGTAGCTATACCTCCTGCTTGAGCTTCCAGATCGGACGCTGCTTGCTGATCATAGCTTTCAGGATATGGAACGCCAAGCTTTTGCATAGTTCTGATTTTCGCAGGTAGATCTGAATAATCCAACTCATTGGTCAACAACCATGGGTAAGGCGGCATCAATGAGCCAGGAGACATACTGCGAGGATCTTCCATATGGAAATAATGCCAGCTGTCCGGATATTTCCCTCCAACTCTATGCAGGTCAGGGCCGGTACGTTTGGAGCCCCATAGGAATGGGCGATCATATACAAATTCCCCCGCTTTGGAGTATTCTCCGTATCGCTCAGTCTCAAATCTAAACGGTCGGATCATCTGAGAGTGACAGCCTACACAACCATTTTCGATATAGATATCTCTTCCTTCAAGTTCAAGTGCTGTGTATGGCCTAACAGAACTGATGGTAGGTACGTTGGATTTTACCAAAATAGTAGGAATAATCTCTACAACCCCACCAATCAGGATAGCAATAGTAGCTAATACAGCAAAGAAAATTGGCTTTCTTTCCCATGCACGGTGCCAGTATTCGCCGACAGGATTATAGTTCTTTGTTAAAGCAGGAGCAGAATCCTCTTCTGTTTCTTGAAACACCCCTTGCTGAGCAGTTTTGAACATATTGTACATCATCAGGATTGCACCACTTACGTACAACAATCCGCCAAAAGCTCTCAGCATGTACATAGGCACTAATTCCACTACGGTCTGTAGGAAGTTTCCATACGCCAATTTACCCATCTCATCAAATTCTCTCAACATCAAGAACTGAGTCAAAGCCGCCACATACATTGGCAAGGCATAGAAAATGATTCCCAGCACTCCAAGCCAGAAGTGTACGTTTGCCAGTTTGGTAGAAAAGATTGTGGTTTTGAATAATCTTGGCCACATCCAGTAGAGCATGCCGAATGTCAGGAATCCATTCCATCCAAGTCCTCCTACGTGCACGTGTGCTATTATCCAATCTGTGTAATGGGCAATCGCACTTACATTCTTAAATGAAAGCATCGGGCCTTCGAAAGTAGCCATACCATAGGCAGTGATGGCTACTACCATGAATTTCAGCACGGGGTCATTTGTCACCTTATCCCATGCTCCACGCAAAGTCAATAACCCATTCACCATACCTCCCCATGAGGGAGCTAAAAGCATTACTGAGAAAACTGTTCCTAATACTTGCGCCCATTCAGGCAATGCTGTATAAAGCAAATGATGGGGTCCTGCCCACATATAAAGAAAAATCAACGACCAAAAGTGAATAATAGAGAGCTTATAAGAATAAACCGGTCTATTTGCTGCTTTTGGAAGGAAATAGTACATCAACCCTAGGAACGGTGTGGTTAGGAAAAATGCCACTGCATTATGACCATACCACCACTGCACTAAGGCATCTTGCACCCCCGCATAAGCAGAGTAGGATTTTAAGAATGAAACAGGTAAGGCTAAGGAGTTAACAATATGAAGGACAGCTACGGTAATGAATGAAGCCAAATAAAACCAAATAGCCACATACATATGTCTCTCTCTACGAGTGAGTATAGTACCAATCATATTGACTCCAAAAGCCACCCAGACAACTGCAATAGCTATATCAATTGGCCACTCTAATTCGGCATATTCCTTAGAGCTGGTTAGGCCTAACGGCAAGGTTAACACTGCAGAAAGAATGATCAGTTGCCAGCCATAGAAGTGAAACCAGCTAAGTGATTTATTCCACATCGGTGCCTTCAGCAACCTAGGCATGGAATAATACACCCCGGCAAATATTGCGTTTCCTACAAACGCAAAAATTACAGCGTTTGTATGAAGTGGCCTAATTCTTCCAAAAGTAGTATAGGGATTACCTAAATTGGCTTCAGGTAAGAAAAGCTGTGTCGCTGCAAGTACGCCAACAAGCATCCCAATTACGCCCCAGATAATCGTCGCAGCTCCAAAATACTTGACAATTTTATTGTCGTATAGGAACCTCTCCAGAGTAGCATCATTCATAGGATTTCGGTTTTGGTGATTGATTTTTTTTTGTTTTTTTCGAATTATTTTCAAACAGAATCCTTATCGAAGGAGTATAATTATCATCAAATTGTCCGCCTTTCATAGCCTTGAAAAAGAGGAACAAAAACGTACTTGCCAGTACCAGACTAATTGCAATTAATAGAAAAATAACCTCCATACTATACTAGTTTTGAAGTTAAAAGCCCAATTCTCCAGGCAACAAAATTTGTCGACAATGTCGTAAAAACTACCACTGACACACTACTAAGTGGCATCAAGATGGCACAAATCACAGGACTCAAAAGTCCCTGAACTGCCAAGGTAACGCCTATTAAGTTATATAATAAACTCAACAAAAAACTTGCTTTGATAATAAGTCTGCTAGATTTCGCAAAACTTAAAAACTGAGGAATCATTCCAAATACTTCCGAATCCATAATAGCATCGCTTGCTGGTGAGAAATGACTCACTCGATCCGAAATGGCTACACCGACTTCACTTTCTTGTAATGCCCCTGCATCATTTAAGCCATCTCCTATCATTAATGTATGATGAGTACTATTCAACTTCTTTACATAAGTGAGCTTATCGCCAGGACTCTGTTTGAAGTTATAGTTAATCTCTTCTCCCAGTTTTTTCTCCAAATAAGTTTGTTCATGAGGGAAGTCACCAGATAATACATGGAGATCGTAATCAGTCTTAAGTTGATCGATTACTTCAGAAGCTTTCTCCCGAAGTCCAGACTCGATAAGGAAATATCCTAGCTCCTGTCCTTCCACAGATAAACAGACGATATTGCCATTTTGGCTTTCTATTCTATTTCTAAATCCTGTAAACGTGGCGGAGCCCAGTCTAAATTCTTGATTCTTGAAAACGGCTTGGATACCAGCCCCCTTTATCTCTCTCACTTCTTCAAGCGGTACACCTGTTTGATTACCAAGCCAAAGATTAATTCGATTGCTGAGTGGATGCGTGGATCGCTCTACCATGGTTTTCAACAGAGCTTTGGTTTCTTCAGAAAGCACTTCTCCCCTATAGCAAATCTTGGCATTTGCAGGATCTGTAAGTGTACCGGTTTTATCAAATATCACGGTATCAATTAAAGCTAGCCGCTCGACCACACTCGCATTCTTAAGGTAAAATTTACTTTTCCCAAAAATCCTTAGCGTGTTTCCTAATGTAAAAGGAGTAGACATGGCCAATGCACAGGGACAAGCCACTATGAGAACTGAGGCAAATACTTTAATCGCAATAGAAAAATCTACTAACGCCCAATATGAAAATGCTACCAGCGCAATAGCTAGCACAGACCATGTAAATACAGAGCTAATTTTGGTAGCCAAAGATTCCAGTAATCTTCCTTCTCCTTTTGCAAAAGACTCATTGTTCCACAAGTCAGTTAGATACCCTTGAGAAGGTGGCTTTTGAACTGACAATAAGACTGCATTACCTTTTTGGCGGCCTCCTGCGTAGATTAATTCTCCCTTTTGCCTTGGTACTGGGACTTCCTCTCCCGTTACAAAACTATAATCAATATTTGCCAAGGAACTCAGCAAAAGGGAATCCGCAGGAATCAATTCCTCATCCCTCACCAGAATCACATCACCTACTTGAAGTTTTGCAAGGGGGATTACAACCTCTTGGTCTTTTACAATTTTGGTAACAGCTATTGGGAAATAAGACTTGTAATCCCGATCAAATTCAAGTGTTGAAAAGGTCTTTTGCTGATAAAGTTTCCCTAACAGTAGAAAAAACAAAAGTCCACCAAGGCTGTCCATATAACCGGAGCGTTGAAAAGCGAATATCTCCCAAAGTGAATAAACAAAAAGCGCGAGGATTCCCAGAACGATTGGAACATCCATGTTAATTTGCTTTTGCTTTAGTGAATTCCATGCTGAGCGATAGTAATCACTTGCCGAATAAATGACCACAGGAATTGCCAGAATCACATTTAAATAACTAAACAATCCCCGAAAAGAAGAATCAATTAGATCCGCTTCGGAGAAATATTCAGGTATACTAAATAACATCATATTCCCAAAACAAAAACCTGCTACCGCTAGTCGTAAGATTAAGCGCTTATCAAGTCCCACGCCATCTTTCTTATCCAGGTTTGAAAGATGGATCTGAGGTTCATAGCCGATTGTGGATAGCAGGCTAACCAATTCTTTAATGCTTATTTTATCACGTATCAGTTTAATCTGAACCCTCTTCTTAATAAAATCAACACGGCTGTAAAATATACCTGAATGTATTTGATGGAGATTTTCCAAGAGCCAAATACAGGATGCGCAATGAATTATTGGAATAAAAAATGTTATATGACTTTCAGATTCATTCTGAAAATCAAGCATACGACTAACGGTTTCCTCATCATCTAAATAATCAAATCGATTAGATTGGAGCCCCTTTCTCCGTTGGCTTTCTCCCGGATGATTAGCAATATCATAATAATTACAAAGGTCATTCTCAGAAAGCACTTCATATACCAATTTGCAGCCTTGGCAGCAAAAATTCTTATCATCCGATAGAATCACCAACTCATTGCAGTTTTCACCACAGTGAAAACATGCTACTTCGCGAGTTGGAGATATTTCAGGCTTCATTACCTTCAATTTTACTAAATTTTCTATCAATATGTTAGCGAAAAGGCCTTTAGCATGCAGATTCTCCCTACTAGTAGGAGGGTGAAAGCGCCTAAAACGAATATTATTTGCCTCTCCGTTCTGACCGCAAAACTATACTATTGGCAAAGCCCAGCAACTGAGCAAATACATGTAAAAAGCTGACAAAAGTCAGGTTTACTGACCAGAATTCACTTTGGATAAAAGAACAAACCAAAGGCACTTTATTGCATCCTAATAAGAGATTGAAAGGGAATAAATTCAGTCAAAATCATCATTTATATGCATACTAGCTTTATCTCTATAACAAGGCTACCACTATGACTTTCAATTCTAAAAAAATAAAGAAAATGAAGATTCAATGTTAAGATGTGGATATTTGCCATTTCTGGTCTTCATAAACCAACAATTCTACTGGATACTTTATAACATTCCATTTATATAGCAGCAGCACAAATCCACTATTGTAAGCCTTAGGAGAAAAATGATAAGTGGTATAAAACAAAAAAGCCCGATGGGATTAACCAAAGGGCTTTAGAATAAATGAGGCGGCGACCTACTCTCCCGGGTGTAACCCCAGTACCATCGGCGCTGCAGGGCTTAACTTCTCTGTTCGGGATGGGAAGAGGT
>NZ_JAXRUT010000021.1:0-109736 GCF_035156405.1 Algoriphagus aurantiacus
TAGCCTGTAGATGGTTTTCCGAATATGATCCGTCAGGCTTTCATACGCCATGATCTTGGCAAGCTTGCTGCTGTTGATTGTCGAAAAAACCGGGTCAAAATCAAAGGAATAGTCCGGGATCAGAGATACAGGCTTGGAATTCCTCAAAAACAGTGTTTCATCCTGATCACTTTTTCCCAGCTGGTAATAGATGTAGAGTTGGTGATTCCTCGCGAAAAACTCCTGTATCTGATCCATCACATGGGGATAAAAACTTTTGATCTGTTCTTTTTGCCCAATCGGCTTTTTGGCTTCTATGTAAGTGAGTTCTGAATAAAAAATCAATTCCTTAAAGAGCATGGGCTTGTATTCTTTGAAGAACAGAATTTCCTCTTCAGTATCAGGGAATGTATATCCTGTCATAAATTCCTTCAACCGAATCAAAATCTCATTGATCACCTGGCAACATCTCTCAGCTTTTTGTAATCCGTTGGAAGTCTCCCTTGAAACAATTTTTAAAGATTGCTCCATCTCCACAAAAAGCGTTTCAACCCGGACTATGCATTAGGCTTAGTAGCAGCCTGTCCCGTCCGCCGCGGCGGATCGGGAAGGGTTCAAACTGCAAGGAAATCAGTCACTTTGGAGATCGAGTCGCCCCGTACGTACGGGACGGTGAGCCTGCCTGCCGGCAAAGGCAGGAGCGAAAAGTGAAGCATAGCGACTGATTTTGAGGCGGTTTGAAGCCGTAGTAGATTTGCTAATACATAATGCGGGTTCAACAAATGCTTCATCCATAAGATCCAGCAGGTCATCCAAGATGAAAAGGCAAAAGAATAATTTACCGATGATTTCAATCCTTTTCTTCTCCATTTGTGGAAAGAGGTAGCATTCAAACCAATTCAGTTTTTGAACTGAGCATCGCTATAAAATCACCCAATCTACTTCATTATCACTGTTGTTTCACCATGTCTCTGCCCAGCCTAATACCACCTCATCTATCATTTGCGAATCTGTATAAACAGCGACGGGAAAATCTGGAAGTTTCATCGTTTTTTATTTTTAAGATCATGCTTAAAACGCTCCACTGTTCGTCGGCTTACCCGGAAGAATGCTCCCAGATCATCATTGGTGATAGCTGGCTCCAGCCCGGGAAAAAGCATCATTAATTCTTCGTACCCTTTTTCAAGGCCTTTTTTACTTAATTCAAATACAATAGCATTCCGCTCATTTATGCGTAAGCTGATCTTGTGGGCCAATTCAACAAACCGGGGGTACCTTTCCAAAACATCCCGTTCTGAATCGAGACTGAACTCATAAAAAACGACATCCGAAATGCATTTGAGTATGGTGTCACTGGGAATCCCGGTACGGAAAGAACGATCATCAAAAACAGTGTCTGTAGGCCGGTAAATCACAGATAACAAATGTTGCGTTTCATTGAATCTGTAAGACCCGATAAATCCTTCGCAGAGATACCTGCTGACAGTATCGGAATCTCCCTGTGCTTTCAATATTTTACCTCTCTTTATACTCTTTAATTCCAGCTCGGAAAACACTAACCTGTAAGCTTCCTCAGGAAATGCCATAAGCCGGCCGATATCATCAATCAACAGTTTCTTGTACTTATCCTCCATGGCCAAAATCGATTAAATAAAACAATCTATCCGGATTAGGAAAAAAGTGAAGCAATTAAAATTCAATCACTTTTGAACCAAATCCTGACTATTAATCTAATTATCAGAGTGGTTTGAACCAAGGGATTAAGTCAGAGAATTAAATATTTAGCTGAAAAAACCGACATATGTCGGAGATATGGGCAACATTTCTCATTTCCGACATCCGTCGGAGGCACATGAGGTAATCATGGTTTAATTTTAACTAGGATACAATTACATCCTGTATCTGAAGACTAAAGCTAGAAGAAATGAAAGGTTATGTCAAAAAACTGAGAAACAAACCGATAGACTTAACTGCTCTAATGATCCATCTGTGCAGTTTTTTACTGATTGTAATTTTGGTCTATTCCGGTCTGGATAAACTCATCAGCTGGGATGAAAGCAGAAATGCTTTCCACAATCAGACTTTTCCAGATGAATTGGCAGAAGTACTGGCTTATGCGGTACCTATTGTAGAGTTGCTGATCGCCTCACTCCTTCTCTTTTCAGTCACCAGATGGTGGGGATTTCTCTCAAGTATCCTCCTCCTCACTGTCTTCACCACCTATGTGGGGTTGATCTGGGTGGGAGCTTTTCCCAGAGTTCCCTGTAATTGCGCTGGGATTATGGAAAGCCTAGGATGGGCAGAGCACTTCTGGATGAATCTGGGATTGATTGGATTAGCGGTGTGGGGGTTGCGGCACAGAGAGGCACTGAGAAAATGTGAGATACACGGAGAGTAGAGAGGTTATTGGTTAAAAGTTTAAAGGTTAACAGGTTATGGAGCAAAGAGGTGGTACGGAGAGATTGATGAGAATTTAAAGATTGAGGAATTACCCTGAAGGGGTAAAACTTTGAATGACTTGGCCGTGGCGGAGCCATGGGTGAAACCCATGGAAAAAAGATCAAAGGCCGTTTCCCTACTGCCTACAGGTTCTGTGGGACATGACAGTAACTACAGGAGGATGCCTGCCTACCGTGGCGAGGGAAAGGACAATATTTTAACCAAAACCCTCTTCAATTATATGATGAATGTTGAATTGTAGAGTTTGAATAATGAAGTTTGAAGGCAGTCCGGAGAATGCAATATTCACAGCACCAGTAAGGAGACTCTTGCGCTAAGTTAGGGCCGAAGGGTCAATTGTCGGAGTAGAAATCCTACAATAGCTATTCGAATAGCGGAGTTAAAGGTTAACCTCTAGTCCCGACAAAAAAGCCCGAGGAAAATACCTCAGGCTCTCAGGGTGTTAAGCTTTAATTAGCATAGAAGCGTACTGTCTCTATGAACCAAATTTAACTAATAAACTTGATAAAGTATTACATATTAATAAAAATCCCAGTGTAAAAACGGGGCAGGAAAAGGCATTATCCCACCCCAAAAAAATAGCTAAATGAGAATCTAACCAATAACCACATCACCTGTCTCCGAGTCTGGAAGTGGAGACTCCAAACTACACTGGGTGATGTATGAAGGGAGAAGCCGAAAACCCTTAATCAGAGTAGGCATTTTAACCACGTACCGAATGGAAAGAATAAGCTTCCACTCGATACCCAAACGGTTTCCCTGTTTTTGATCTGTTAAAAAACAGGACATAACGATGAATAAATTAATCAAATCGCTGCCTGCACTCGCTTTGGTGCTGGCGGCAACTTTTGCCTTTGCGTTTGGTCCAAAGGATTTAGCCATGAACCAATACGGTGAGGCTACGGGTCAATGGTACAATGTCACAGGAATAACTCCTGGACCCAGTACCTATACCTGTGATCAATTGACAGATGCAGAATGTCTTCATGATGCAGTGAATGGAAATCCCATCAACCCTGATGAAGACAAGGTGTTTGTAAAAAGAGGCACACTGCCTCCTGCTGACTAAGTAGTTTAACTTGTAAAGCCCGGGATTCATGAGCCCGGGCTTTTTTAGTTATTCTCCAGTTCCAATTCATAACTAGGTAGGATCAGATACAGTTTATCTGATCCTGTCAATTGATAATTCTGGTCTGCAATTTCTCTGGTAGGAACATCATCCAATTCCCCTAATGCATGCAGCCGCTTCATATCCATCCACCTAGTACCCCGAAATACCAACTCTTTTTGTCTTTCTTCCAGAACCAAATCCAAGGGATTTTTGGAGAGGTTCCCCTCCCAAAAATCCATGGACTGATATCTCTTCTCTGCCAAAATAGCCATCAAATCCAGGCCCTCCCGGACTCTATCCATTCGGACCAACGCTTCTGCACCACTCAGGTACATCTCCGGTAGGCTAATCCCTGTGAATAGATTATAATCTCCATTGTAGGAACCTTTGAAAAGGAATTTTTCTCCTGATTCCGTAAAGAAAAGCGATCTTCTCAAATCACCTTGCTCATACTTCCCCATCAAGTCCGGATTGATGTAGGTGGCCGAACTCGCTGTCACCGAAAAGCTACTGGTAATCCCATAATACATTACCTCTGAGTTAAACAAGCTAAAAGGATAAGCTGCCGTGCTGTCCATTTCATGGTAATCCAGTAAGGATACGGTTCCCTGCTCCAGTACATAGTTAGCTGCATTCAAGGCATCTTCCCACCGTTCTTCGTATAAATAGAGCCGAGCCAAAACTGCTTTTACCACCTGCTTATCGGGTCTGTTTTTAAATTGGGAACTTGAGCCCACTAACTCAAAAGCCTCTGCCAAATCCTGCTCTACTTGCATCACTACTTTTGAGACAGGCCACCATTGGGAAGGCTCGTTGACATTCGGATTGAGCTTGACCGGCAATTTAATCTCTTCTCCTCCAAGCATCGGAGAAGGCAAAAACAGCTGGGCCAATTGGAAATAAGCCAAAGCACGAATAAATAAAGCCTCTCCCCGTAAGTTTCTGACCTCGGTCCCTGTCCCCAAACCTTCCAAAACTTCCAGAGAAACATTGGCCGTAAAGATTTTACGATAGAGTTTGGTGTAATCTGTGGAGCGTTCCGAAGGTTCAAACACCTGCTGCTTCCAGAGGTAGGCATTTTGTTCCCATGGACTCAGGCTTTCCCAGTTTGCATCCTCGGTTACCCAATCATCTGCCATAATAAAATCGGCCAGGGCATTGTCATTCAAGTTGGTATAATAATCCAATAAGGCCCGTACATCTTCTACTGTCTGGGGAACCAAGATGGATTTTTCCGGTTTTTCATCCAGAAAACCCTCACAGGAAATCAACCCTAATGCGGCTATCAGTAGCAGGAATTTATTTTTTATTGCTTTCATATTCTTTAATTTTTAGGAATGAAAAAGGGTGGTCAGATATTCTGACCGGGAGGCATTTGGGTTTAATTCAACTAACCTTATTAAGAAAATTCATTTCCTCCTTTTACCCAGTATTGATTGTTAAAAGTCCAGTTTTAAACCAAGCGCAAAGGATCGTAAAGGCCTTGCCAGTTGGTAGTCGGGATCCAGCGCATCATTGGATGCCTTCCATATAATTCCCAAGTTATTGGCATAGGTATACAGTTGGGCAGTGCGGAAGGGCAACCAAGGCATATTCACCTTTGAAAATGAATAGGAAAACCTGACATCATTCAATCGGATATGATCCCCCTTTTCGACCAATGCACCCGAATTTGAATAGAAGGAATTTCTTCTGCTATCTGCAGAAGCTGGAAGTGAAGGGATTTGCGTAAATTCCTCATCACCTGGCTGCTGCCATCGATTATCAAAATCCCCATGGCCGATCTCGCCTCTTAACAAGGTGTAGTAATCGATAGATCTCCTTTTATAGTAATACCCCAGTCGATAGGATATATTGACAGAAAGGCTAAATCCCTTGAAGGAAAAATCATTCCGTATCGCTCCAAAAGCTGTAGGTCTGGCCGAACCATGATACTGTAAGTTCTCGATGGTAGCTGCTCTGCTGATGTTTCGGTAATCCTCACTGGCTTCTCCGTCCAGAAAACCTCTGGGATTTCCGGTATCAGGAGAAAGGCCTGCCCATTCATAGGTATAGATCCCATACAATGGTCTTCCCACCACAGGATATGGCGCTGCCAGGAAGGCAGATCCTAAGAGGTTATTCACAGTAGGCTCTTTCTCAAAATCCAGCACTTCTTCCTTCAAATGGCTGTACAATACATTGGTACTCCACTGAAAGGAATTCCGTAACCACTTTACCTGCATGCTGAGATCTACCCCACGGGTCTGGGTCTCGGCAAAATTCCCGGTAAAACTGCTCTTACCCGAAGAGGAAGGAACTGAATATTCCCCCAACAAATCGCTGGCATGTTTGGAATAATACTCCAGACTGCCTGCAAAAAAGCCATTCTGGGTTTCCCAGTCCAGGGCCAGATTGGTCATTTGAACCTTCTCCCATCTCAAATCAGGATTGGGTGGATTGACCAAGACCGCTGCACGCATCTGAGGAAGCACATCGTAAAACTGAAAATTGACAAATTGGGCGGTCACCTCAGAGGAAAGACTTTTGTCCACATTACCACTGTAGCCATAGGTAGCGCGTAATTTCAGGAAGGGCATGTTGGCTCCAGACGCAAACTTCTCCTCCGAAACAATCCATCCTCCTCCCACAGACCATAGAGGAACTCCCCGTTGGTTGCTCTCTACCCCGAAAATATTGGACTGATCCTTCCTGGCACTTAAGGACAGGAAATAGCGGTGAGCATAATCATACCCAATATTTGCATAATAAGATATAAACCTGTCAGTCAATCCCGAGTGGGACTGAGCAGAAAGAATACTCACCTGTGAACCAGGATTATAATACATGGGAAAGCGCGAGATCCAATCCACCGGCACACTGCTTCCCAGATCATCCCGATAGCCATAAAAGCGATCCGAAAACCCCAAGCCCTGACGGTCCTTTATTTCTGCTCCTGCCAGGACATTCAGAAAGTTAACTCCACTAAATACCTTAGCGTATGTCATTTGGGGTCTGAAAGTATGGGAAAAGGAGTTGTTTTCGCTGACATCCAACACATCTCCTATGGGAACCGGATAACTCAGGTTTCCTTGCTCATCTTTCTGTGTATATTTATTGATCAGGTCACGGGTGTAGAAGAGCTCCTGGCTGTTTCGGGTTCTCCCTGAAGCCTTATTGGACCAATATTGATAATAGACTCCCAGATTCAGGTCAGGGGTAATATTCCATTTCAGATAGGGAGATACCCTGAAGTCATAGGCTTCTGTGCTGTAGTCCAGCTTCCCGATTTCATTCAGCGGAACGTAGTTCCAATCCAACAAGCCTAGCCCCTCTACTGATTCGATGTAGCGGGTATTGTAATTCTGGATGATCGCAGTAGGATTACCCGCCTCATCAGTCAGGGATTCATAGGCATAGCCATTGGGAAGAGCCGTTCTGCTATTGGATTGCTGTCGGGCAAAATTCAGGTCCAGCCCTGCTTCCAATTTTCCTTCCAATAATTTCCATTGATTTCCTCCAGCCAAGGTCCAGCGGTTAGAAGGATTTACTACTATATCGGCATCAGACCGGTCATAGCCCAGGGATAAATGATAGCTATGGACCTTTCCTCCTCCCCTCAGCGATAGTGCGTATTGCTGTGCGACGGAAGGCCTGAGGTAATGGGATTCCATATCCCTGCGGATATCCGACTGTGCATAGCCATTCAGCCTTGCATCTGCTCCTGCTTGGGTGATCTTCCCATCTCTCAGTGCAATAAGCGTTTCCACGACGGGGGAAAGCTTGGGTTTGTTGGCATTGTTTTCAGTAGATCGGTAAAAATTCTTTTCAAACAATTGCTTTTCAATCCCTATAAAATCCGGAATGGACATCTGGGGCATATAAAACAAATCCCTTGCCTGGCTAATCGTGACATTGGAGTTGAAGCTTACCTGCAGAGGCTGGCTTTCACCTCCTCGATGGGTAGTGATTACAATCACACCGTTTCCGGCACGGGCACCCCAGATGGAAGCTGCAGCCGCATCTTTAAGTACTGTGATGCTTGCCACATCATTGGGGTTGATATTTTCCATAGGTCCATCGTAAGGAAGATTATCCACGATGATCAACGGTTGGGTATTGGAGAAAATGGTACTCCGCCCACGGATGGAAATGGGGTCATTGGCAGCCTGTGGACCTTGGTTGAAAATCAAACCGGAAGTCACATCCCCCAATCTTTCCAACACATTGGCTCCTACTTTTCTTTGCACCAGCTCTTCGTCCAAAAATGCAAAGGAACCTGTGGCCCTTTCCTTAGGGATCTGCTGATAACCGGTGGAAACTACTTCCACAGATGCAAGATCCAGTGATTGAGGGATCAGTTGGACATCCAAGCGTTCTTCCATGGGCAGGGTGATTTCAATTTCCTGGGATTCCATTCCGATGTAGGAAACCAGCAATGTGTAGGTACCTGCCGGAGCCTGTAAGGAGAATTCACCTGACTCATTACAGATGGCAGAATAGGTCGAATCTGCAAGCTTGACAAAGGCGCCTGGCAAGGGAATGTCGGCATCATCAGATACCCTGCCTTTCAGTTCGGTAGTCTGGGAAAATCCCGATTGGCAAATGCTGAACATCAGCAATAAATAGATTATATATCGTTTCATAAATTTACTGATTAGTTGATGAAAGGACGTCTGTTGTATACTCCGAAGCATGTTCCAGACGGTTGATCAGATCCTGCAATTCCATCCGCACAATGGACTGTAGCTGGATGGCACCGTCCTTGGAAATGATCATTTTTTGAGGGTAAGAATAAACTGAATAGGACTGTAAGATTCCGGTATTCAGGGGCACCCAGGTATTCAGGGAACTTTCCGAGGCATATTTTCCTGTGGCCAGGCTCCTTTTCCAATTTTCCTTATTGGCATCCCCGTTCACTGTCATGATCAGGACATCTTCAGATCCTTGGTATCGTTCGCTGAGATCAGCCATAACCCGTTGATGTTCTTCCAGGCAAAACTTACAACCGGAAATCCAGAAATGGATCAATACGGTCTTTCCCTGGATGATAGCAGGATCTAGCTGGCTTCCATCGGGTAAATAAATGCCCCCGGCAGAAAATGGATCCCTGACATTCGCCAATAGGTTTTCAAATCTGGATTTTATCCATTCGGATTGCAGCAAGGGAAGGTTTTTTGAAATGATTCCCGGCAACCTGTTTTCCATTCTGTTAAAATTATCCAGGACGTAAAAGGCAATTACTTCCTCCCTCAGAGGATTGGGTAACTCTCGGTAAACCTGCTCAATGGGCGTTTGGGTAGCCTGGGCTTCCATCAGAGAAAACTGGAAGACCGCCTGTGCCAGTAGCGGATGGGAATATTCCTGATCCTGTAAATAAAAGCCATCCACCCATTCCTTGAGTTTTGCCATTTTTTCGGAATCCTGTTGAATGGCAGGCCATGCCAGATCCGCTTTATTGATGGCCGTAAAAAGAAACTGTCCCTTGATAGCAGCTTCTACCAGATTTAAGCGTTCGGCAGAAAGCAGCGTGCTGTACCGATCCAGAATCCCAGTAGCCGGATGTTCCAGCCAGTTGGAGGAAATATACTTTTCCAATTCATCCCATCCCTCCTCGGCATTGCTGATCAGTTGCATCTGCACGTAGAGGTCTTCCCGTCTGGTTCGGGATTGCTGCCATAGTGTTTCAGACAGGGAATCCGAACGGTAAAACTCCCTGTTTGATGAAAACAGAATGGGATTGGCATTGAACTGATCTTCTTTGAACGCCCTGTCCACCTCATATTGAAGCCGATAAAAAGCAGCATCGGGACCTCCAAAGAGGAGCACTCCTGCTGCAAGGTCTGCCCGAATCCTTACCCTGTCTTCCGGGAAATAGATCCACTGCCTGATCAGCTTATCCCTACCGGAATTGACAGAAAAATACCCATGGGTATCTGTTTTGGGAAAGGGCGAAGTGAAGACCTGAAACTTCATACTTCCTTCAAACATATTCCCCTCGGCACCCGGAACCATTTTCTTGGTTCCCGGGGTCACGTTCATTCTTTCGCTGATCAGGTGATCCCAAAACCTCAGTGTGAGGGAATCCAGATCCTGACTTTTGGAAAGCTCAAAGTAAAGCGTTCCCTCTCCCAAGCGAGCAGAAGGACTCCCGTCCTCCTGCCCTGGGAAACCAGGCTGATAAACCAAATCAGTGCCTGGAGGTGACTCCGCAACTTTACTTTGTGCTTTTAGTGTGCTTCCGACAAGACATAGCTGTATCAGGAAGCATGTGAGTATTTGTTTTTTCATGCTTTTGATGTTTTGATGCTGGGTGTCCGGTGTCGGGTGACCGATGATTGTCATCCGCCGCGGCGGAAAGTCGAAGCGCAGTAGCTCCTTTACGCTATGGTGGAAGTCCGATGTCGGGTGTCGGGTGACCGATGAGAGCACCGTCATTGCGCCTGTCCGCCGAGGCGGGAGGACGAAGAGCCTGTCCCGATTCGTCGGGAACGAAGCAATCTCAACGTGCTTAGCACTATCTTCCATGAGATTATGAACCCCAATCTCTCTTCTCCAATCTCCAATCTCTTGCTTCTAGCTTCTACCCTCTTGCTACTTGATACCAGATACCTACCTACGGCAGGCAGGCACCCTACCGTCTACCGATAGTCCAGCAATAATGAATACTAAGAAATAAATGATGTCAGCTCTACCAGCTATCCATAGCTTGCTGACGTGAGTGTGTAGTAACCGATCTGCTCAGGGATGTGCACCTGCCCTTAATCGGCGATAAAAATCAGTCCCTTAGATTGGGTTTTTGGGCTTTCTTCTAAATAGAGTGTCAAAAGTAGAGAAGCCGATAAGGTTCGATTTCATTCCGGAAAGTATACAATCAACCAACTGCATTCTATCATGAATCCACCGAAACATGTAAATTTGAAACACTTCTGATGTTGGAATCCAGCAATTGGTCATGTCTCAAATTAAAGACTTATCAAATGGCAAGAAAAATAAATGAATTCCTATACAGGAAGTTAAACTTACTTTACTGGAAGTTTACTATATTTGAATTATAACAATAAAACAAAAGGAGAATGAATATTGGAAGCAATATCAAAGGATTAAGGATTCAAAAAGGAATATCAACAAAAGCTGTTTCCGAAGAAATTGGAATCAGTGAAGAAAAATATATTGAGATAGAAAATGGCGGAGACTTCCTCTTTAGTGTGCTAGATGCTATTGCAAATAGTTTCTCTATGAATATAATTGACCTGATTCTTCTTGATGAAGCTCCTAAGGGGATAAGAAATTACTTTAACAACAATAATGGAAACCAAGGTAAAATCATTAATGTTCAAGGCATTGATCAGGAAGAAATAAGAAGAGCTTACAAAGAGCTTTACTTTGAACAGTTTAAAAGAATCCCCAAGCTAGAGAAGCTATTACTTGAAAACAATATTCAATTTGATGTCTAATTTGTAAATTTTGAGAATAGGTGACAACATACGAGAAATTAGAGAGTTTGAAAAAAACTACAAGCGTAGCTATGTAGCGGAAAAATTAAATATCACTACCCGTGCCTATGCTAATATTGAGAATAACATCGCTGATATTACTCTAAGAAGATTAGAACAAATAGCTGAAATTTTAGAATGTAGTGCTTTGGATATATTGACTTATAAACAGAGAAAGAAGGATTTCTATAATACTATTCACAACAACGAGGGGAACTGGGGAACAATAAAGATTGATCAATCAAGCAGTGAATCAACATTAAAAATTATATGTGATTTGCAAAAAGAACTCATTACAAGTGAAAGAAAAAGGATTTCGTTGCTTGAAGCCCTATTAAAGGAAAACGACATCTATTTCTAACTAAACTATAGAAAAATGCTTAATGTAGGAGAAAATTTAAAAAAGATCAGAGAAGACAAAGCGGGATTAAGACAAGAAGATGTTGCTAAAGCATTGGGTATTTCCACAAAAGCCTACAGTAATATTGAAAACAATATTGCTGATATCACATTGACAAGACTTAAGGAATTATCAGATATTTTTGGAGTCACACCCGAATTCATTCTCAATTATCAGGACAAAGCCACATACAATAACACCTTTAACAATTATGAAGGTAACCATGGAGTTATAAATATGTATCAAGGAGCTTCTGACCAAGTCAAAAATTTAGAAAGTCAGCTAAAGGGAAGCCAAGAAAAACTGGAAGTTCTGAAGTCCTCTATCAAAGTAAAGAATAACTAAAAAAGAATAAGTATAGATATATAAAAATGAATTCCCTTACCAATGCAACAGCGTTAAAAGATGAACTGGATCAACTGCGCCCTATTCCTAAGGAGCGGGAAGAGCTTATCATGCAGAAATTCCGACTGGACTGGAACTATCACTCCAATAATCTGGAAGGAAATTCGCTGACCTTTGGAGAAACTAAGGCCTTGATTCTTTTCGGAATTACTGCTCAGGGCAAACCCCTAAAGGATCATTTCGAAATTACAGGCCATGATAAGGCCATCAAGTGGGTTATGGATGTGGTCAAAGGGGACTATCCTTTGACGGAAAGTTTTATCCGTGAACTCCACACCCTACTGCTCAAAGAACCCTATGAAGTGGATGCCATCACTCCCGATGGACAGCGTACCAAACGCTGGATTCAAGTAGGCCAGTATAAATCAGTTCCGAATCATGTATTGACTAAAACAGGAGAGGTATTCAGGTTTGCATCGCCTGAAGAGACACCCTCCCAAATGCATGACCTTATAGAATGGTACCGTGATGAAAGCACACAACCTAATGTCACTCCTATCCTTCTTGCGGCGGCATTCCATTATAGATTTATCCGTATCCATCCCTTTGATGATGGGAATGGCAGGCTTGCACGTATTCTAATGAATTTCATCTTGATTCATTTTGGCTACCCACCATTGATCATCAAAACCGAAGACAAGCTAAATTATTTTGCCACTTTGCGCCAAGCCGATGCAGGAATAATCGAACCCTTTTTCGAATACATTGCTTCCAACCTGATCTGCTCCCTAGACATCATGATCTCAGGAGCAAAAGGAGAAAGTATAGAAGAAGAGGATGATTTGGATAAGGAGATTGCATTGTTGAAGGCAAAGATGATTAGTGAATCTAATAGCAAAAAACCATTTGTTCGGTCAAAATCAATGATCTTGGAGTTCTATGACAATTCAGTCGTACCTCTATGGGAGGAATTTATTGCTACCTGTAGTGCATTCGATGATTTTTACTTTAGACATGAAAAGTGGCTTGGATCTTCAGATGATGAAGATAATCATGAAAATCAAATTGAGACTATTCGCCAAATCATTTCTGAAGACACTTCTTAATTCATGCTTGCATATTTATTTTCTGGGTTAAAAAAGGAAGGTGATGAGGAATTTAATTTTACATCCCGATATTCTATCGAATTAGGGCTAAATAATTCAATTAATTTCAAACTGGACAATAGCCATAAGAGTGTTCTGCAAAAGACGTATGGCTCGGTTCTCACTAAAGAGGAAATAAAACAGCTGTGTAAGGAAGTGAAGCTTCAGCATACAGCAGCGCTAGCGCAGAATCTTTAGGCAACTACTCTATAGAAGATCAAACTAGGGATTGCAGCATATAGGAATCACAGCCTCAATAGTACCGTCTGCATGAAGATAATGGTTGTGAATTGCTTTCAAATCAGTACTTTACTAGTAGAATCACAGCTCTATGATGTGGAGGGTGCAGAAGCTTACAGTTGTGAATTGCTTTCAAATCAGTACTTTACTAGTAGAATCACAGCAAGTTATTTTGCCTTCATCACCTCCCGTTAGTTGTGAATTGCTTTCAAATCAGTACTTTACTAGTAGAATCACAGCATTGCGAAGAGGTACGACGAAGCAATCTCAGTTGTGAATTGCTTTCAAATCAGTACTTTACTAGTAGAATCACAGCTCGTATCATATTCATGATCAATCTGTGAACGTTGTGAATTGCTTTCAAATCAGTACTTTACTAGTAGAATCACAGCTGACCTTGAACATAAAAGGACAAGGTGAGAGTTGTGAATTGCTTTCAAATCAGTACTTTACTAGTAGAATCACAGCCCTTCGGTCAAAAATTGAAAACAGTTCATCGTTGTGAATTGCTTTCAAATCAGTACTTTACTAGTAGAATCACAGCTCGATGGCGTGTACAGTCACCAGCGAGAGAGTTGTGAATTGCTTTCAAATCAGTACTTTACTAGTAGAATCACAGCTAAAGCAGAGAAAGTAGATTGGCGGTCACTGTTGTGAATTGCTTTCAAATCAGTACTTTACTAGTAGAATCACAGCCAATGATTTCAAAGATTGTTAAACTACTCAGTTGTGAATTGCTTTCAAATCAGTACTTTACTAGTAGAATCACAGCAGTATTAAAAGGGACTTCGCTATCTGGAAGTTGTGAATTGCTTTCAAATCAGTACTTTACTAGTAGAATCACAGCGGTTTTTAACTTGGTTACAACCAGTGGTTAGTTGTGAATTGCTTTCAAATCAGTACTTTACTAGTAGAATCACAGCTTTTTGTCGATGGAATGACTTTCTATCTACGTTGTGAATTGCTTTCAAATCAGTACTTTACTAGTAGAATCACAGCTAAGGATTCAGGTTATGTTCATCACTTATCGTTGTGAATTGCTTTCAAATCAGTACTTTACTAGTAGAATCACAGCTGATGCCTGATAACCCTGATACATATGTTAGTTGTGAATTGCTTTCAAATCAGTACTTTACTAGTAGAATCACAGCTATCCGAGTGTTTTACCAATTTCTTCGAGTGTTGTGAATTGCTTTCAAATCAGTACTTTACTAGTAGAATCACAGCGATCTTCTAGGCCGTTTGGAATCCGATTGGGTTGTGAATTGCTTTCAAATCAGTACTTTACTAGTAGAATCACAGCGAGGAATTTATCAGAAGCTTTCAGCAGCCCGTTGTGAATTGCTTTCAAATCAGTACTTTACTAGTAGAATCACAGCTTAACTTTTTCATGGTCGTTTAATTGGTGTGTTGTGAATTGCTTTCAAATCAGTACTTTACTAGTAGAATCACAGCGGTTAGCTGATGAGTTATCAGACTGGAGCTGTTGTGAATTGCTTTCAAATCAGTACTTTACTAGTAGAATCACAGCTGGTGGGTGATTTTAACCGTTTCATAATCAGTTGTGAATTGCTTTCAAATCAGTACTTTACTAGTAGAATCACAGCAAAGCCTTAAAAGTTGTAAAGTAGCGCCCTGTTGTGAATTGCTTTCAAATCAGTACTTTACTAGTAGAATCACAGCTTGTACGATATGATAGCCAGGGACAGCCTGGTTGTGAATTGCTTTCAAATCAGTACTTTACTAGTAGAATCACAGCAGCGGACTGCGTGCCTTTGTCAGCTGAGTGTTGTGAATTGCTTTCAAATCAGTACTTTACTAGTAGAATCACAGCTGCATGAGCAGTACAATGTGAACTGGCTGGTTGTGAATTGCTTTCAAATCAGTACTTTACTAGTAGAATCACAGCAGTTCATCGATACTCTAGACATCGATCGTAGTTGTGAATTGCTTTCAAATCAGTACTTTACTAGTAGAATCACAGCCTGGAGCAGAATATGTTAAAGTTCTGCAGCGTTGTGAATTGCTTTCAAATCAGTACTTTACTAGTAGAATCACAGCGCCTATTTGCGTTTGAATAAACGAAGTTATGTTGTGAATTGCTTTCAAATCAGTACTTTACTAGTAGAATCACAGCTAGGACTATAGTGGGAGGAACACCTGTTAAGTTGTGAATTGCTTTCAAATCAGTACTTTACTAGTAGAATCACAGCAATAAGAAGTTTCAGAGATAAGCCCTGCTTGTTGTGAATTGCTTTCAAATCAGTACTTTACTAGTAGAATCACAGCATACCCCACGTTAAGTGGTTGGTATGCTGTGATTTATGTGCAAAATTAGAAATTAAAAAATAGAGGGTTTTGGAGGCAAAAGAGAAAGACCTGACAGATTTTGAAAACCTACCTAGTCTTGTAAAATAACTTTTCCAATTTAAAATAATTCCAACTGCTGAGATGGTGCTTCTGTCTCTTGTGGTTTGGTTCCATAAAAAAGCTCCATCATCCCAAACTGCTTGTCTGTGATAGACATAATCCCTACTTTTCCTTTTGGCGGTAAATTTTTCTTGGTTCGTTTGATATGCACCTCGGCATTTTCCCGGCTAGCACAAAAACGCATATAAATCGAAAACTGAAACATGGCAAACCCATCGTCCAGCAGTTTTTTCCGGAAAGAAGTTGCAATCTTTCTATCCTTGCGGGTTTCGGTGGGTAGGTCAAAGAAAACTAAGACCCACAAACTCCTATATTGGTTAAGACGTGAGAAATATTTGTCATCCATATTCCGGATAAATGATTTTTCTGCTGATTCCGGCAAAGCATTCAAACAAAGAAGATGTCGTCCTGGATGCCGCCACCATCAAGGGGCTTTTTTGACCATCAATCTTCACATCCAATGCGGGAATATTGAGTAATTCCTTTTTCAAATCAGTACTGAGCTCTGCATATTCATCTTGGTTTTCCACTATATAGGACACCACCAAATCCACATAGGGTCGGTAGGGCTCCATAATGTCATCCGCCAGGCAAAAGGCATTGTACTTGTTCCTATGCCATATCCCCACTCCCGGCAACATTCCCGAAGAAACCAAGCACCTTGCAATAACCGCCCTCAAGATGGCATATCCATAATTGAGCAGATTATTGGGAGGGATCCCTGCTTGTCCCCTATTAAAATCAGCTATATCAAACAGGCTTTGCCAATAAATAGCCGCCGCCTGCGCCTCATGGTTACCCGTGTCCCCAGAGCTTACATTTTTGTAGAGGTATTCCATTCTTTTGGATTCCTTTCCCTTTTCCAGCAGCAGGGCATATTGGTTTTTGATTTTGGCGGTGATAGTCTGTTGCCAGAGGTTTTTCTTAAGCGGTTGGGAAGCTTCCAGTTGATACCTCACCCGCTCGGTTTGCTCCGTATGCCCCCGCATGGGAAGTAGCAATCCTTCAGGAAGATGCTGGGCATTACAGGATACGACAGCAACTTTGCTATCGGTTAGCTTCGCTAGCAAGCCATTGGTAATGGTTATCTGCTGGTTTTCCAGCACAATCATACCTAAATCCTCTATCGGAACTGTCCTATCTGCCTTGTCAGCCCCAGGGAAAGAGATATGCAGCTGCTCATTTTTGGTACTGAGGTAAGCTGGGTTGCCGAAGAAAAGGGTTCTTTTAATCATATTATTATGGATTAAATAGATCTGTCAGGTCTTTGTGTTTACTTATTCCAAATCTTTATTCATCAACCATTCTTTTTTAACCTTCATCATATTTTGCACATGCTCCCTACCGTCAAAGAAATTCAAATAGTATTCTCTCTCAAGGTTAGAATACTTAGTCATGTTTTGATAAGCATACCCACTAGACCATTTCCAGTTTATATGATCTTTGACAAAACCATGTTTGACTGGGTTGATATGGATATATAGAAAAGTTTCCTGCCATTGACGTTCATTGAGGATAGGCGTTCTTCTGAACGAGCGAATAAATAAATTGCCTTTTCTCTCAAATCTTTTATTGAATGCTTTAGTGTAAGAATTGAAAAAATCCGTAAAACCTTTGATAGCCGGATTTTTGGAAGGATGCTTGGTTAGACCTGTCAGGTTTTGAAAACCTGACAGGTCTAACTCTGATCTCACCCCCACCAACAAGTGGAAATGGTTAGGCATCAAACAACAGGCATAAGTATCCACTACCGACCCAAGATACTTGGAATATTGCTGCAAGAAAAACCGATAGTTCTCCTCCTCATGGAAAATATTTTCTATTCCGTTGGCATGATTAAAGATAGGATTGGGATTGTTTCATTTCTTAAAACTCTCCTATATATATTATTTTTCCTATATGGTTTATTCTAACTTTCTTGATATTTCTTAAAAGATCTTTACTATAAATATCTATAAATGAAACACCTTTTAATTCCTTTAAATTATTTAAAGTAGTTTCCAAATGATGCCTAAACCAAAATCCTGATTTTGATAACTCTCCAAACTTTTGTACTCTAAATAGATTCGGACTGATCAGTTGATAATTTTTTTCATCCAGAAGATCTATCTCATTTGGATCAAAATCAATAGAAGGGAATACAAAGAATTCATTTTGCTTGAGCGTATATAAAAATCTCCAGCCTAATGGATGGGTTTTATTAACAATCGGAAGGTTTTGATTTTTTCGAACTACTGCTTCAAAGAATGAAACAACTTGTTCTTGAAGATTGCCGTCCTGGTCTTCATAAATTGCAACATGGTGGTTATTACCTGTACTTACAAAATCAACTGGAATTTCCTTGCCACTTTTATCCAAAATTGGTTTGCCAAAATGGTCTCTTTTCACATGCAGTGAATCAGCATTACTTACGCCTGAGATTTTTACACGTTTAATGGATATTCCTTTTTCTTGGTTGAGCCATATAGGATTTTCTTCAAGATTAGAAAAAGCTAACTTGGCATTACCTCCAAATTCCTTTAGACGATTCTCCAGAATCCTTTTTACCCCAACATCTATCACTTTATCAATCTTTAGGTCCGGATCGATATTTTTCCTAATTGTAAAATTGTGTTCAAGGGAAACAGTTTTTAACTTATCCCCCAATTTGGTATTATTCTCCAAATCCAAATAGATTGGTGTTTTATTCAAGGCATTTTTCCCGGTAAATGCTTTTTTTGGATCGTTGTTGTTTTCTGCCAATCTTTTTAACAGAGCCTCTCTTTCTTGTCTTTTGGCAACAGTACTTATCTTCTCTTTATTAAACAAACCACCAACTTTTTCAAACTTTGTAGTGTAAGATTGAGATTTGCCATAAACTGTTTCTTTGTGTAGCTGCCCCCTCGGAGTCAGGACAATTTGTTCATTAAACCCCTTGTACTTTTTAGTCTTGTTTTTGTTGATAGTAACTACCTTATTTTTTGCCTTGTAGGAAACCAAAATCTTAGAAAGATATTTTTTTGCTTCAATCCTAACATTTTCAATAGGTGAAATAAATTGAATTCTACCATTTACCTTGGCAAGATATTTTTGTTCAATCGCATATATGTCAGTACTCTTTTTTCCAAATCGATCTCTTGCGTTCAGGTTATTTAAATATTGAATATATGCAGGCTTAGTTAAAGCTACTGTAAGTGCATCCATCGCATGATGCCTATGGTCATTTCGCTTTGTCCAATCTTTGATCTTGTTTAACCTCTCCCCATTCTTTCCTTCAATGGTATAAGTCAAACCCAATTTATCATATTTTTCCCAATTCAATTCTTTCATGACATCTACCAACCCCCAATCCTCTCTAAGCTTATCTGTAATTGATCCTGTAGTTACAGTAACCCTTCTCGTAACCTCAAGAAGTAACTCTTTCGATTTTTTGCTGATATATCGAGTTTCTTGAAGTTGCCTAGTAATAAAATCGTCAGGGATTTTATCATTCGCCATCAATAATTTCTGGATTTTAGCTTTACCTAATTTCCCAAATAAAGACTTTATCCGAGACTGATATTGATCAAAGTCCTCTGGAGAAAATTTATTTTGAAGGAAACTAAAAGCTGTTACATTGGCCTTATCAATGTTCAATTGCCTTTCACAAATTGTCTTATTCGAAAATGAATCATCAAATAATCGAGCTTTTGGAATAATATGTTCTATATCATATTCTTTAGAGAAAAGTTTACTGGCTTCAATCGGCTTCCCCGTATAAATTGAAATCCCATCAGTTTCTCTCCAAAGCTTATATCTAATAATGTCATTTTTTGTAACTCTCGGTAAACCAAATTCAGACTTCAAAACTGACCTTATTTTATCATGGTCTTGGGTTGCTTTTGAAATATTTGAAGTCATGCTTTTCCTTTGTTCGGCGTTAGCCTTAAGATTACGAGCTAATTCAACTCTAATTTCATCAGGTTGACCAAGTTCGGGGTCTTTAATTATGGCATTGACTACATTAATCATTTGATTAAGTATTTTCTCAACAACAGGATTTCTCAAAGAATTCTTCTTCAATAATTCAAGTTCAGATTTTAATTCCCGTTTATCATTATCCTCCTTAGTCAGGGATGAAGAATGGTTATACCCTGCATATGTACAAGCTTTATCATAGATTAATCCTGTCTGTAGGTGGGGTATAATCTTTTTGATAGCTTTACTACTTAAAGATGCGTGATCATCCTGAAGACTTATTCTGAGGAGAATTTTGGTATGCTCTGGTTTGAAACCATACTTTTTAATCAAATTTTTCTTTAGTTTCTGATCATCTTCAGAACTATATAGCAAATGCCAAAATTGTAGATAGGGCTGATTTTCATAATCATTTCCCTCAAGATCGTTATTGATACGGAGTAACCCAGGTTCTAATCCTAATCTTAAAAAAGCCTCTGAAAACTGATCTAATATATCATCAGCTTTCATTTTAGCTAGATCAATTGATTCTCCATCTTCTAATTCCAAAATCCTTGCAAAAGCTTCAAAAAAAGCGTTATTTGTTCTATTTCCTTCTAATTTTTGAAAATTCAGTTCCCATTCACTCGACTTAAGGTTCATCAATTTTAATGCATCGCTTATAGATAAATCGTTTTTAAACGCCAACTCTTCAGCCAAGAAATTCCTATCCTCAAAAGCCAATTCAAATTTTTCATTAGGATTGTCTTTCCTGATTAATACTAGGTTATTCAAATTTTGCCAAATTCTGAACTCTTGAAAGCACGGATACGATTTAGGTGTTACCTTATGCTGCTTTTCAAACTCACACTCACTTATTAAATGTTTTTGGGACTTAAGTCTCCGTTGATAAAAAATAATCACATCCCTTACTTGTTTCTTAAACTCTTCTTTAAACTCTGAGTGGAATTGTGTTTGGACACTCCACAATTTCTCAAATTCATCCAAGTAATCTTGTCTGTAGAATACTTGACCCTTTAATCGGGTGTGTGGATTTATTTGTACTTGATTATAGAGATATTGGCCGACTGTTAACCTATTAAAATACAATTCTTTACTTCTATCACTTATTGCACCTAGATAGCCACTTGAAGTACTTATTTGTGAATTAATTTGGGAGAGTATAAAGGCTAATTCAGAAAGTTCCAATTTGAAATTGAGTGCCGTTGACCTCCATTGATATTCTTGAAGCTTTCTTTCATCTCTTTTCCCCTTATTTTCTGCTAATTGGATTCCCTTATTATTAAAAAACTGTTTAGTTGGAGTTGCAGCCTGTCCCATCCAGTCCTCTACAAATACATTATTTAAAATTTCCGGGTAATACTCAGCTTGATGACTTACTATTCTTTTGAACTCATCCTGTAAATCAGATCGGTAAAAGTCTGGAATATTCTTTCTTCCTGATTTTAAAGCCTCGTAAACCCATTGCCCTGGAGTCAATTCATTTTCATAAAGCTCTTTAGCAATCCCCATACTATCAATTGCTTGCCCCTCATCTTCCTCTGACTTTACTTTTCTACTGCTTTTATATCCTCTCTTTTTATTCAATTGCAACAACACACGTAAAAAATCTTCTATCTCAATCTTTTCATTAGCAGCATCTGATCGTAGCTTCAATGTTGAAAAAGTAGATGATGTTCCATCTTCTGCATATTGAAAATTTGATGGTATTAATTTTTCACTTTTGAAGATTTCAATTAATGCATTTCTCCTTTGCTTATACCTTTGTAAATTCCTTCTAGCGCCTCTTTTTAAGGTTCGATCTGCATTGACTGAAATATTATTACCTTTTGAGAAATCGTTTTCTTCATCAGAGGTTAATGGAACAATTCTAACCCCCATATCTATGATCTGGCTTCCTTTGACTTCTTTCTCCGGCTCATGAATAAAAGCCCAACCAATTGAGGTGGTCCCCAAATCCAATCCTAAAATCTTTTTCATATATTTTCAAATTTGAGTTTATCTACTATCTTTGAAATACTGATTTGAAGCAATTCACAATAAGGATTATTCCGTTGTGAAAACATTCAAGAGGGCCTTGGTAAAGCAATTTATCGAGGTCGTCTTTTTTCACCTCCTATACCAATCTTCCACTTCATCCGCAGCAGTGTCACTGAGTTTGTTATCGTTGCCGGATCCCGAAGTGATCAATTCTGCCAATATGCCTATTCCCACTTCCTGAAGTGAGTGCTTAGAGGTAACCATCCTGCTTAGTCGCATTCCTACATCCAGCAAATTGGCCAAGACAATATTTTCATAAGTAGGCAAATAGCCCAGAAAACATCCCTGCCAGGTTACTCCTACTGCAAAGCGATCATACTCATGCTCCCATTGGCGTAGTCACTTCGCTCATGGCACTGGGTGAAGTTTGCTGACCCTACAATCTGGCCCTAGGCTAAAATCTTCCTCTGGAAGATTTCTTGACGACTTGTCCTGCCAAATATCCTAAGCAATTTGCAATTGGCCTCCTCCCTCACCCCAACCCTTTTCTGAAGAGAGAGGGTGCTTGTTTAGTACTATCACCAAGACTTCAGAATCAAAAGGTATTTGATGGTTTCCGGATTTAAGCCCGGATGGGTGTGATAAAAGTTGGCTGTTCTACCTCACCCCCTGCCCTCTCCTGAAGAGAGAGGGTGATCGGCTCTGGTAACTGATAGTTCTCAATAACTAAAAGACATCAGCAATAAAGGGAATAAAATGATAGGAAAACATACCATGTATAGGGTATATTTCATGAAAACGGGAGGGAATTGAGGGGAATTTGCGGTTTTTGAGGGTGGAAATGAAATTAAAATCTGACACAGCTTATCGTACCTCCTACTTGGTCATTTTCTTTTAGGCCCGAAACAGCAGATATTTGTCACCAAGTCATTCCCTTCACAACATGTACAACTGGGCAGAAATTTGCAGTGAGCTTAAGGATCTGGAGAAACGGGTAGATGCGAAAATAGATGCGATTATTTCTGAGAACGCTAATCCATTTCCCCATGCAAGGATTACTAAGGCTAGGCAAATCGAAACGCTTTCCCGGGCTCTACGGCAGTTTATTGAGATGGAACAGGAAAAGGATGCTACGGTGATCCTGCATATGCTGCGGGATATGGGAGTGAAGCTGAAGGCTATTAGATAGATGAAGACAAGCTATCATAAGTGGGATTGTACTACACTGGCATTTCCCCCACTCCATGCCGCACCTATCTTAAATACTTTGTGGCAGCCGCTCTCCAATCCTGATCGATGAGGCCCATTTATAATTCAGATGATATAATCAGTTTCTTTCCTCCTCCAATTTCTTTTTCAATTGGTTGATTTTGGTTTGATAGTCAGTTGATTCTTCCACACTCCATTCTGATGATATTTCAGTCGCCTTTGCCAATGCAGAGATAGCTTTGGTAAACTCATTACTGCTTTCATATGCTTTGGCCAGTTCGCTTAGAGCTAATGTTGATTTAGGCCGATATTCTACCCAACGTTCAATGACTTCAATTGCTTCTGCCGTTTTGCCTTCTCTTAGTAAATAGGGGCCTATTCTGCTTAGACTATTCCCGCTATTCCAGCGCTCCGCCTTTGGCAATATTTTAAATCCATATTCCATTGAGAGCCCGTCAAAATAATCGTCTATGTTCCTCATTGCATTTCCTGACTCTTCAATGATTTCACTATATTTTGCAAACCATTTTTCTTTAGGGAATAGTAGTCCAAGCGCTTCTTCCAAAGCAGGAAGGGCAACATCGTAGTGTCCTTCATTGGGAAATATCTTCGAAATAAAGTGAAAATCATCCGAACGGTAGGGAGAGAGCCGTTTTTCTAATTCTTCCAAATTTTCTTTTATCATTGGTGAATTGCCATTACCATCTGAGTCAGCGGAAGTAACATATAACCATCCTGTTTTTTTTTGATTATTCCCAAAATCATTAATAATGACATCAATCAGACTTTCGCCTTCACTATATCCCATTCCCAGGATGTCACCGGAGGCGATAGCAATATGCGCATCAAATAGGCCCGGTTCCTTAGTAAAGGCATGTAAAGCATAGGTGGATGTCCCCGAAAGTCCCATTACAATTTTAAAATCATTTGCCCTAAAGTTGTTTTTTAAATAGGGAAAGAGTTCTTGCTTTAAGTGCGCCGTGAATGGGTCTGGATTTTCACCAAACGGTAGTTGTTTCCAATCTTTTGGCCAGAAGTCGCTACCGTTGGTATAAAGCTTTGGGACTTTTGGGCCATCAACTAAACTTACCAAGATGGTTTCGGGCATTCTTTCAACTGAACTTAAATGTTTAATGACTCCTGAAGTCATCAGAAAAAACTCATCCTCAAGGAGTAGAAGCACCGGGTAAGTGTGCTGGGTTGAAGTTTCGTAAAAGCTCTCGGGAAGGAATACATTTATCCTTCTATCTTCATTCAGAAATTTCGAGTGAATTACATCCTGTCGGGCAAAAGTCAATGGGATTGATTCGGCTTTAGTGCTATTCTGTTGGGCTTGAGTAAGGTTACAACTGAAAAGCACTAGTATGATGTAAAAGACGGGGTTCAGTTTCATAGTTTTTGTAATGGGTTACAGCACTGCTGCTGCCCTATTGCGTCTATATTGCGTAGTCAACAGATCTTCGGTGTCTACTGAGAGCAAGTTAATAAATTACCTCACCACTTTCTTAAAGAAAAAGCCCGCACATCTAGCACACTCATTTTGCTATCAGAATCAAAAGGTGCTTGGTGGTTTCCGGGAGTATGTCCAGAAGGGATCATCCCGCAGATCAGACCAGAAATCTCATCTAATTAAGCGACTGCTTATATAGCTTCGGGGTGAAATTCCCCACCTATTGCGATTATACCTTGTTTGCCACCAGTTATTTTTTGCTTTTCGGATATTCTCTCCAAGTATAGCTTTTATGAACTATTTTCCATACTCCTTCGTATTTTAAAAGCAGGAAGTAATCGGTAAAAATTCGCCAGTTAGGAATTATTATTTCTGCCTTTGCAATTGCTGCATTATTTTCATAGTCAATCGAAATTATTCGACCAATTCGATTAGATTTTTCTCCTTTTTTCACATTTGCTATGTATTCCTTACCTGAACGAATCCACAAACTATCACTTGTTATTGTGTATAAATTAAAATCTGGATGAAAAGCCTTTTTTAGTTTATCAGGTTCACCATTTGCCGTACCATTTATATAAAGCATTATGGTTTCTGAAATTTGTTGTATTTCAGATTGATTTTTTTCTTGACAATATGTAGATACAATTACGAAGAAGAAAATTGTTGATAAGATTGATTTTTTCATTTTAAGCGTTTTTATTAATTTTTTAAATTTTCTACAACTTTTTGTGCTACAGATATGGTTGCGGACGGGTCTTGTCCTGTAATAAAGTTTCCATCTATTACATAAAAGTTGTCTCGTTGCTTTTGGGAATACAAAAAGTTACCCCCCGCTTGGCGTAGTCACATTGTTCGTGGTAACTGGGTGGGATTTTTAATTCCACCTGGATATTCTTACCAATTTGCTTTCCTACCTCCTCCCATCCTTCTTCCCGATACGCTTCTGCTCCCGAATCACTTTGTTCTCGGGATTGAAATATCGGGACAGGCTCCCCGCAATACTGCGGGGCAGGCATTTAGGAGAAGGCGATTGGCTCTGCTCCAGATGGGTGTGAAGGATAAGAAGTAGTTTGGTCGTCCTCAGTAACTAAAAGGCTGTGTGCAAGAAAATGAAAAAAATGATACGGGAACATACCATGTATAGGGTATTTTTACTACCTCACCCCTCCCTCTCCTTAAAGAGAGGGCGATCGGCACTACTAAAATGAAACGCATGTTTTACACATAAGGTAAGATGGTATTGTAGAAACAACCGAATCCGTACCAGGCAATCAGTATTCTGATTTAATACTTGATATACAGGTTCGTACACATTCCAGTACCTTAGGTAACTCGGTCAATATCTCTTCATTCTTGAATCTCAGAATGTGGATCGCGTACTCCTTTATGACTGCATCTCTGTTGATGTCATGCTCACGCTGTTCATCGTCATTATGAACTTCACCATC
Source organism: Algoriphagus aurantiacus (assembly GCF_035156405.1). Classification (NCBI taxonomy): domain Bacteria; kingdom Pseudomonadati; phylum Bacteroidota; class Cytophagia; order Cytophagales; family Cyclobacteriaceae; genus Algoriphagus; species Algoriphagus aurantiacus. The sequence goes on from NZ_JAXRUT010000021.1 coordinate 25,612, forward strand.
GAGTTCTATCACCAGCCGCAGCTCATGGCAGTAGAAATCGGCTATGTATCTGAAGAACTTGTGCGCCGTGGCGTATCAGATGCTGTCGACGGAATTTGTACCCATCTAACTGTTTGTTTTGGAGATCTTGCCAAAGTATTTCTTCGGCTGGAGTAAGATTTTTCCGAAGCTCTCTAGCTTTTTGATGCGTGGATATTGAAGCTCCGTAAAAGAGGTTGGATGAGTAGGTCATTTACTAGTCAATATAACCGGAAAACTGATTTGAAGTAAATGCTTTATTACTAGCAGAGCTGTGTGCCCTCCCTTAAAGGGGAGGGATAGGGTTGGGTGATTTAAGCCCGGATGGGTGATAAAAGTTGGTGAAGTCTACCTCACCCCTTCCCTCTCCTACAGAGAGAGGGCGATCGGCTGCAGTAACTGATAGTTCTCAATAACTAAAAGATATCAGCAATAAAGGGAATAAAATGATAGGAAACCAGCCCGCAGCCTGGCCTCCCGATACGCTTCGCTATACGGGACAGGCTCTTCGCTAAAAATGTCCACCGGACATTTTCTTTACGTTCGGTCCTCCTGTACAGGGTGTTTTTTGGGGAAATGGGAGGAAATGTGAAGGAAATTGCGGTGTTTTTCGGTTGGTCATCAGAATTACTTGCATCCCATTGTGCCATTTACAGACTAATACAGAAAGTGAGTGACATGATCCTGGTCCAGATCTGCAATGTAGATGATTGGTTTGGCTCCCCTTATCTATCTGTGAAATAGTGTCGTTTGCTTAATCTGGATCATTGATTTAGGGTTTTGAGTTAAGGGATTATAGTTAGCGGGTATCGAGAATATCCGCTAACTATAATCCCATCGATCAAAGGGGGCTATTCATGGCTCGGGACAGGCGATGTCGCTGCTGCCGTTTTTCTCAGTTCATGGTGTTACAATTGGTGCTTTCTTCTAAATTTCTCAAATTTCTTACGTAGCATTTCAACGGCATTTTGCCCTCCTTTACTCTGACCAAATATATTTAGGTTCAGGTATGGTTTCTTGTCGTTCGGTTTGGCGACTAAGATAAAGGCACTTGACGCTCTTTGATCTCCACATCTTTTGTCTCCCCCTGATGTTGAACCTGCTTCTAATGCACTCATTAAAATTTCAGCAATGTTCAATGATTCATTTTGACCCTTTTCCACGGCTTCCATAATTGTTTTCAATGCGCTATCAGAAGTCAAAGTATTACCTTGTACAGAAACGCCACTCTTAGTCAAAGTGCCATTATATTGGTCTGTGGAATTCCCTGTGTATGTACCCGGACTATCAATATATTTAACAGTTACCACCGCATATTGCTGTCTTTCAGGGTCAAAGTCAGGATTTCTTAATGCGAGAATAATTTGCTCAGGTGTTGTTTCGGCGAGAATCATTTCGGCACCCTTTTCCCTTGCCTCAATGTTACTCATTGCCTGAACTATAATTGCTCCCATATTAGGGATAATCTTTCCGATTCCATAACAATTGTAAGTACAGGATGCTCCTGCAATGCCTATTTCATTTGTTTTTGGGTCAATCATGATAATAGACCAAGTTGCAAAAACCTTGGTAGAAAAGAATACAAAACTGATTACCGTAAAAATGGATTTTTTCATTTTTTTGCTTTATAATTTTATTGTCTGACGGCTAACGGTGTTATTTTGTACGGTTGCAGCCAATCGGATCAGGCAAGGGAATTGCCTGGGATAAGGATGGTCGGCGACTTATTTATCCTAGTAGCACAAATCATCCTCAAGAATCTCCTCTGGGTGTAGTCACATCGCTCGTGGTGACTGGGTGGGATTTGTAATTCCACCCTAATGTTTTTTCCAATTTACAATTGGCTTCTACTACCTCACCCCAATCCTTCTTCCCGATACGCTGCGCGATCGGGACAGGCACTTTAGGAGAAGGCGATCGGCTCTGCTCCAGATGGGACTAGGAATAAAGAAGTTGGCTGGTCGTTCCCGAATCGCTTCGCTTCTCGGGATCTTCGATTTCAATAACTAAAAGGCTGTGTGCAAGAAAAAGAATAAAACGATAGGAAACCAGCCCGCAGCCTGGCCCCTTCGCTAAAAATGTCCACCGGACATTTTCTTTACGTTCGGTCCTCCTGTACAGGGTGTTTTTTGGGGAAATGTGGAGAAATGTGAATGAAGTGCGGTGTCAATCATTTTTATATTCAATTCCAAAATGTTGTAAATATTCCTCTATTGGTTGTAATCCAATTTCAGCTCGCCTTTTATTCACATTTTCCGGGTCTAGTATTGGGTACAGTGTCCATGTGTTACTTCCACTCTTCATTATGACTTGGGAGCCAAACTTCTGTTTTTCCCCTCTATCCATCAACATCCTGTCCTCCATTAAAGCGACTAAGCTCCACTGTAAATCGCCCTGATCAGCACTTTCTTTAATTTGAGGAAAATATTTCTCTCTTAAGCTTTTTCCTGCATGCTGTATTACTAGAAATACAGCCTCTACACTTTTATATCCATGTTCTTCAACGGTTGGGAATCCACAATTTTCAATTGTACTCACTACGATTTGCTGATTTTTATAATCAATTTCAAGATTACCCACCGAACCTCCTTGCCGATTTTCCTGATCTGCTTCATAGACAGTTTCCAAAGATTCCTTTATATCAGAACAATCTATACCAATAATGGTGATAGGCTCTTGTTCTTCTATTCCTACTTTTATTTTTTTAATTAATTCCTTATCCTGTTTGGTAGCTTTTCTTATTACTACTTCAATTAACTCATTATTTGAACTTACATAATAGTCTCCAAACAAATCATCAGGATCTATTTTTTGAAGTTCAGTTCTTGAAAGTACATTACCTAAACTATCCTTGAATACTGTGTTTTCAGCTATGAAATTTGATCTGAATCCTTCTAAAATTTCCTCATCAGTTAACTTTCGTAATCCTTCAGGTATATACACACTGCTTTTATAGCAGGAAATCAGAGAGAAGAGGGATAGAATTAAAATTAGACCTGATTTTTTCATTGGTATTTGCTTGAATGGTGGCTAATCGGGCCAGGCGAGGGGATTTTACCCTCACCTTCCCACAGAACTCTCGTAAAACGGGACAGGTATGTAAATCGCTTTCTACTAAAAGTACTTAGGTTGAACCAATTTACAATGGTCGAATAAGATAGATAGAAGCTCAAGATAGTTTGATAGTTATTCCGGCAAGCCGCCATCGGAGGGCCCACCTATTGATTCCCCAATAGTCCTCCATCCATTTCAAAGCATTCGACCTACTTTTAAGGTCGATTCAAGTCACACACGGTTCTCAGCTATACGCAGGCAGGGCATCTTACCTCTGAACTTCATTCGAAGAACTGAACTTTAAATATTCCACCTACCTGTCCTACGAAGCCAGTGCTTTGCTTTCTTTCGGAGTGTGTATGCCAGTTATCGCCTAGCATTGTACTTGATATTGATTTCATTTGTCCAGAGTTCAAATACTTTCGATTAACTGTTCTAATTTCGATAAGACAACAATTTATATTTACCTCATACTTGAGTGTGGAAATTCTATATATCGCAAAAATCCATACGCAACTTAACTTTCTCAAGTTTATTCCAAATATTAACTCCAAATTCCTGAGGTGAAAATCTAAAAACAATAAATGCTTTTTTATTTTTCTCGCAATTAAAATATTCAGCAGTAACATTTAATGTCATACTCGTTTTTGTGACAAGAGCATCAAATGTTTTCAGCTTACCAATATACTTAGTGACATTACTAGAGGTTTCCTTTTTGAAAAACAAAGCCACTGAACTTTGATAATTCATTAAACCATTAAAATACATTTCAATGTTGCTTTCCAAAGTACCTGTAGTTAAATCCATTGGATTATTTATGCTCCAAACAAAAACATACGACCAAAAATCACTGCTGTCTTTATAAGCCCAAAACTCTGGAAATCGGGCATCTTCAAAACCCTCGAATTTAATTTCAGGAGCAAAGGGAATTGGAAAATGAAAAATTTCTTGATTCCAAGTGCTATCAGTCTCCAACAAATTGAAATTACCTTTGTCTTGTCCAAATAGCACCATCGACTGCATTATGAACGCTATAACTAAAATACTATTTTTCATTTTTACTAATCAGTTTGAACGTATGTTCCTTCACAGCATCTATCCTTTTCAAATAATCGTCCACACTTTGTGTTACATAAATATCAGGTAGTATTCCAGTTTCGTCAGGAAGAGAGGTTGCCATTGATTCGTGTGTGTTATCGGCAACAGTATAGATCAACTTAGTATGTGAAAGTCTAAATGTTTTTCCACCAGCAGAACAAAATTGATTAGATCCCAATTCTTCTCCGATAATTGTCCCAAGATTAAGCACCTTTACAATGGACATAAAATGTCCTGTGGTGGAGTTACCTACCCCGTCTATTAAAAAATAAAGGTTCCCATCATACCTGCTTTTATAAGGACCAACACTTTCTTCTCCTTCTATTTTTTCCTTTTTACCCTCGAACTGAGCATTTGAATAATAGATAAACGGCTTATCAACTAAATACCTTAACAAGTGAATACTAGCCGATTGAGAGCCACCACCATTATTTCGAACATCAATAATAAGGTTCTTACTTTTTCTTGAGTTGATTTCTACAAAGCTGCTGTCAATGAAATCCTTAAAATACTCATAACTATTTCTGACTTTATAATAATTGAATGAACCAATTGTTAACAAGGCAGTTTTGCCATTTTCTAAAAATTCCAAACATAAATCCTTCTCGCAGTTCTGAATTGATGGGTCTTTAGGTAGTATTCTTTTTTCCTGAGCTTTGTTCAATACGATTGGCTTTGAACTTCCACTTAGAGTGATGGTATAGGAATCAGGGAAATCCATTGCATAAGGAATAAAACAGGTTGACCATACATTGAACAAGTGCCTTTTAGTTGTTTCTATGTATCCCTGTGAAGGTAAATGCTTATATATTTCTGTTAATACATCAATTGTTGGCTCTCCGTTTATACTTGTGATTTCGGCTTTCATTTTTACTTTACTTCCATTGTTCATCGGATCAATGACAAATAATTGGTCGTTGATCCAGCGAGTTTGCATTGGAAAACTTAATTCTACAGGCAACATTTCCAGTTCTTGATAAAAGCCGCTTACTGATGTGTGCGAACAGTTAACGCTGGCAATTATTTCATCGCAATGCCACATGAATTCAGCGTAAGTTGTTCCTTCTGTAATTACCTTTTTCTTTTCTTCAATAAGATTTCGGAAGTTTTTTTCAGAAATGAATTTGAAAACATTTGGATGAGTGGCTGTTATTTTGGTTGCCAGTTGATCTAAATCCTCTCGATACGCTTCTGTTTCATACACTTTTGAAAACTTCTCCGCTGGATTTTCAGGTTTTTGTTTCGGGTCAAGTATGTACGCTATTTGATCCTCGGCATTGAAGTTATCGGGGTTTAGTTCAAGTGACTTTTTGTAATTTATCAAAGCCTGATTTTTGTCGCCCATTTTAAGACATATTTCTCCGTAACTATCATACGCATTTGATGAATTAGGGAATTCTGAAACTATCATTTTAAAGATCAAAAAGGCATCCTGCTCTTCATTATTCCAAAGCAATTGGTAGCCATAAAAATTTAATGCATCTTCATTTTCAAAATCATAAGTAGTTGGACTTTCTCTTTTTAGTTTATAGAATAGGCCAATTCTTTCGTTCATTGACAGATGTTCATTTTCCTTAAATACTTGAACGATTGACAACTTTTCGTTTTGATTTGAAATTGTGTCAAATTCTACAGCAGGAATTTGCCTTTCGGTTTTGACACCACACGCAATAAGCGTCATGAATGTTAAAATGATACTCGCTAATTGGATGTTAAATTTCATGTTGTATGTGTTTTTTTTGAGGAACATCCAAATGTACCTTTTCTTCATACTGTCAATTCAATTTCATAACAACAGAAGAAGTCAGATAAGGATTATCAAAATCAACAATGTCGCCAGCATTTTTTTCCGGAATTGGAAATAATCTTGCCGATAACGCTTTGTTGAAATATTTAATCGATAAAGATGCTACATCTCTGTATATTCCTTCAATCGTTTCTTTCGTGATATCTCCCGCAACAGGAATAACATCTAAACCCGTTCCTGAAACAGACGAGAACAACAACAATTCCTCAACAGTATAGTTATCTTCCATTGCTCTTTTCGCCAAAACCATATCCTCAATTATAGGAAGCATCAGTCCTGAATAACCACAAGATTTTACGTCTAAACTTTTGATGACCTTTGTAATTATTGAGCAAGCACTCAAAGTAGTCGGACTGCCAAATGGTTTGCCTGTTAAAGTCTCAATTGCTTGTCCAATACTTGCATCTAATCCAGGTGCAGGTGATGTATCAATTCCGTCATAGTTCCAATCAGAAGTTTGTAGAGTTTGACTTAAAATTTGAATCGGGTTAAATTGTTTGTTCAATTCGTTTTTTAGATTGGCTTCTGCATTCTCCCAATCAGATTTTTCAAATACTTTAGTGATGAGATTGGGATATTCCAATCCAATAGCAAAACTGTTTTTTCCTTTATGATATGCGGCGGGAAAAAAGGGTATTCCGTCTGGACAATTTGCGGAAGCAGTAAATCTAAAATTCGCTTCGCCACCCTTACTGTTCTTGGATAGTGCAAGACAAATTTCAGATGCTGTTTTTATTGTTTTATGATGTATTCCGAGACTTTCTGAAGAAATAGGAACACTAAAATTTATGTTAGAAGTCTCTTTAATCAATTCAACTGTCCAGTCAGCAAGGTTTTCATCATATTGATTACCAGATATAAGTTCGCCAATAGCTAAATCAATACTGTTTTCAATCAATACTTTATCAATCTTTTTCAGTTTTTGTAAGGTTTGTTTTGTTGGGCTTCCTGAAATTAACTCGTGCAAATTTTGAGTTGAAATCCTTACTGATTGAACTTCATAACCATTATCTGTAAATACTTTTTTGGATTTTTCTAAAAATGCAATTGCCTTTTCTATTGAATTTAAATCATCAAGATTTTCTAAAGTTATACCTGCTGTTATTGTCCTAATTCTAAAATCAAAAGTTTGATTTGGCTTATCAGCACTAATAAATAAAAGTGAAATAATTGAAAGGAATAATAATTTAGTTATGTTCATAATTTTGGTTTTTCAGCTTGGTGCCAATTTTGCGCTATGAAATGTTGGGGTTTTCGGAGCCACTCCTGTATCCGCCGAGCCAAACCAAACAGGAAGCACTGGTCTTGCATAACCACTTTACCCCCCAATATTTTATAGCGTGTTGTTGCAACTGCCTTTATTTGTTTAGCTGAAGGAATAAAACCTTACTTGCCTTACTCCATTTCGTCAATAATCTTTTGTAAGGCTTTTTTATAGTAATCAAGATTTGGGTCATTGTTTTTGATTGCTACATCTACAGCTTTTTGATAACTCAATAACGAAGCATTCAAATCTCCGCTTATTTTCAAAGCTTCTCCATAGCTATCAAATACATTTGGTGAGTTGGGAAAAAGTATTGTATTTGATTCTAGAATACATAAAGCAATTTTCGGCTTATTAAAGTCCATTAAATATTGGTAACCTAAGTTATTGATATCCCATTCACCGAAAAGACTTGCATTCACCAATTTTGTTATACTGCTTCTTATATTAGTCTCTGATGTTCCTTTCTCGTATTGATCAAGATACGTGTTTAGTTCTTTATGTAACCTGATATAGTTTTCTAGTTTACTTTTTCTTCGATCTTCTGCTGCCTTTTTAGCTAGTGCATTTACTTTTTCAAATGTTTCTTCTTTTGTTGTCTTGATTTCTGGTACAACACCTGTATTTTCCCAGCTTGTATTCGTAATTGGGTTAATAGCCCGACCTGTAGGTATAAAAACACCAAGATCTTTATTAATCATTCTTGTTCCTCCTGGATTCGCAGCACCTGCAGACGTTTGTCCAATTAAAATTGCTCTTTTCTGAGTTTGCATATTATATGAGAATTCTTCTGCACCAGAGAATGTTTCTTCACCTATGACAATAAATAAAGGCACATCAGCCATTTTTCTCCCACCAACTTCCTCTAAAGTCCAATATTCTTCTGTTCTATCTCCTTCTCTATAATACAGACTATTTAAATGTAACTTTTGATCAAAGAAATAGCTGCATAGATATTGAACCATATGAGGGCTGCCGCCACCATTTTTACTTAAATCAATAATAACCGCATCTGCTTGGGACATTAATTTCATATAGGCATCTGCAATCTCTTTAGCTCTGTCCATCTCTGCAAATCCTCTAATATCTAAATATGCTACATTCCCTTCCAATAATTTCAATTCTCGAAAACCATGATTATAGGTTCGGTAATTATTGATCTGATCCATCCGCATTTCTGCCTTTCTTTCTAGAGAGTTTTCTGGAACTTCAAAAGGTTTGTTTGCCATTATGCGCATATGTTTATCCTTGTTGACACTTTGGACTTCCTTTGTGAGCGCTTCTGCAAATGATTGATTGTCTTTATATTGATTAAAAAACCCAGCTTCAACTTGAGTATTTAGATGAATACTAGTTTTTTTGGCCACATCAGGATAGATATAAAAATCGTTTATCAAAATCGATAGTTTTTCAATCACTTCTTTTTTATACTCATTGGTCAAAATCATTTCTTGACCAATTAAAGTTTGAGTTAACATTACAAACAAGATTATTAAAGAGCACTTACTGTATATATTTTTCATAAAAAGGCTAAATTTTGATTCAAAATAATTAATGGTTCTTTTCTTTGGTTGTTGCTAACGTAAAGAGTTTTAAACGCATTCCGGCAAAAAAACACCCATTATCCAATAACCTCACCCGGATTGCGGTTAAAACTGTGTTGGACAAAGCCGTTTTCACCTATGGACTTTTAATGGGTCTATAATTTTTTACTTTCATGGAATACCTGCAGTTCTTTCCGACCTATCTGCCAGGAATAGGTTCATTTCCCCACAACACCTGCCCGGAGTAGACATAGATATCCACGGAATTCCCTGCATCCCAAGATAATAGATTGAAGCTTTTCAAAGCACCGTAATTATTGTTCGTTAAAATCGATTTTATGTTGCTTCAAGAATTCTTTAATTATATCTACGTGTATACATTGTCCCAAATTTTTTGATTATTAATGTTATCAAATCCGTGTAAAATGAAAGCAATCAACCTTCCGTTTTCAAAAGCACCAGCCGATAAATTAAGATCAATTTTGTCAACTATCATCTTTGAGGTTAATTGTTCCTCTGTTAGTTTAAAAGGGAGGAAATAGTCGTAAAATGACTCGTTAAAAGCGTTTAAAATGCTTTTTTTATCTATTCTCTCTAAAGTTTTTAGTTTCATTTAACATTTCTTAATTAAAACAATGGCTACGACTCAAATGTCGATGTCATTTGTTAGGTACTAAAACGTATATCTGTTTTTCCGAATCATCATCAAATGCTTCTTCCTCAAAGCTTCCAAACTTATGAACGATATTAAATCCAGTCCACTCTAGATATGAATCCAATTCTTTTGGAAAAAACAATCTCATATCCATATTTTGAATTGAATGGAATTTACCATTTATAAAATAATGCCATTCTATACGATTAATCTGGGTTGAGCTTTCATAGCGCATTGCTTGCTTAATCAATACTTCCCTTCCATCGTCTGTTGTATATTCTGCAATTACATTCTGTTCTTTTTCGCTTTCAACAACAAATTGAATGTTTGGATTAAAGCAATCTAACACAAATGAACCTCCGTCTTTAAGATGACTTTTAACACCCTTAAAGACCTTAAATAAATCTTCATTTCTGTATAAATGATGAATTGAATTAAACGGAATGAGAATAAGGTCAAATTTTTCTTGCAAGTTTAATGTTCTAATGTCTGCTTCAATGAAATTAATATCTAATCCAACTTCTGATGCTTTTACCTTTGCTCGTTCAAGCATTGATGAAGTGTAATCTACACCACAAATGTTGTATCCATCCTTTGCAATTGGCAGTGTTAGTCTGCCTGTTCCACAGCAAAGTTCAAGTATTTTAGCATCGTTATTTTTTGGAAGCCACTTTTTGTAAAATTGCAAATCAGATAGGAAGGTATTTAACCCATCATAAATAGTTGCGTCATAAATCAAATCGCCTACCTTGTAATCGCTATTCATCTTGCTATTCAAATTCTATTTTATTGTAAAATCTTATTTAAGTGTGCTTTAATTACAGCTAACGCTTGGGCTAAAAACTGTGGCGAATTAATAATTCTTTACTTTCCGCCCTTGCTAAAGATAGCAAAAAGCGAGAATATTTCAATTTTCTGCAAACTCGCCATTGTTCATAGACTCGTGTTGTGCCCCGTTTTCTTCAGTCTCCTGCTTTAAACTTCTCAGTTTGTTAATAGCGAAAATGACAAACATTACGACCAGAATCTGAATCGTCATAGGCGGCAGATTAAGGCCCGTGAAATGTTCAAATAAGTTCATAGCCCTGAGTTTGACAGAAATTAGTAAAATGAGGCAGATGAAAATCACACTACCAATGAAAGCATAGAGGTGCCACACTGGAATACGAGCAGGTCGCGGTTTTTCTATGCGCTCCATCAGTTGATCCGAAAAGTCATCGGAAGTTTTCGCGATGCTTTCCATTATTAATTTTCGTGTTACTTCATCGTTGTTACTCATACAGATGTTTTTTTTCCGCGCCCAAAATTTGATCTATGTTCGAATGAAACGAAGTGCGTGCTCTATGCAGAAGCACTTTCACATTTGATACACTCAATTCTGTGATATCCGCTATTTCATTGGTATTCTGTTCTCCTAAGTAGAATAGACGAAGCACCAATGCTTCATTTGGCTTTAAGGTATTTAAAACTCTATTGATGAAATCCTTTCGTTCATTAGATTTTGTCAAATCGAAACTATCTTCATTAGAAGTAATATTAAGGTCATTTTTCTCAAAAGTGTTCTTAAAGTTATTCTTGTTGCGCTTAAGGGCTGTATAACATGTGTTAACTACAATGCGATAAAGCCAGGTGGAAAATGATGACTTAAAATCAAATTTGTGCAAATTTTTGAACACCCTGATAAATGCATCCTGAAGCACATCCTGAGCCTCATCGTGGTTTTTCAAAATAGAATAGGCAAGAGACAAAGATTTATCTTTATACGCATCTGCGAGAACTTTGAATCTTGAAGTATCTCCTGCGACTATCTGTTTTACTATCTCAAATTCTTGATCGTCATTATTTTTTTTCAAAACGAGCACGAATAAAATGAGCTGCCATCAAACCAATGCCTCCACATGAAAATAGCGTGGCATACACTAAAAAATAAAATGTATCCTCGGGCAACATCATGGTGGTGAAAATGGAAGAAATCCCAAACCCTATTCCCAGACTCAATACAATACAGCCGATCTCCATAAAGGTGTACTTCTTCTTTCTTTCATTTGGGTTGAATCCCCTCTCAATCGCAGCTTTTTTTATCCCATAGTTGTACTTGGCCAGAATGAATATGATGAGCGTGACCGAGCTTCCAATTATCAGCAACTGCATAATGATCTCTAAATCGTTCATGATTTTTATTTTAGTATGTTACTATTTCTAGATGTGTGTAAATCTGATCCCTATTTTACTTTTTCAAGCCACAGTTCTCGTACAAGACCCGATGTTACTTTAATCCCTGCTATGTTTTGTGAAGGATCACGGACAACTTCAATATCCCTAAACGGGTCTTCTCCCTTCAGGAAATCCGGTGAAATTATCTTTAAGGTGATGTCACTCTTTCTTTGATGCTTTGCCAGGAGTACCCCACTGTCTAAAACAAATGAGTAGTAGACGTTCAGCTCATCGCTATAGTAAGTGCCGGCATATTCTTTCAGGTCCGCTTGTTTCGAATTGACCAAACTCGTTTTGGGTGCTTCCATAGTTTTACCGTCTTTTTTGAGTATCAACCGGTAAACCTGACCAAGAGAATCACTTTCAAAGGAGATTCTCGAATTCAGTGTTGGAATCTCGAATTCAGATACTGTTATCGGAATTAAATCATGGTTCTCTTTTTTGCCAGTAATAGTGGCCTTCAAAAAATTGCCCTGCAAGTTAATCATGATTGCTAGAGCCTTTTTTATTTCATAGGTGCCAATATATTCACGCATATTGGCTTCAGGGGTGACAATAGTTTCCTGTTCATACTGTGTCTCAGCCTTAACAAGTTTCGGAGCGATCATCTCAACCCCATCCTTTTTTATAGTTAATTGATCTATTTGCCCAGAGGCGTTTCGATTAAATATTATGATGCTTTCCAGAGAAGGAATTTCAAAAATCGAATCTTCCATCGGGTTCACATCGTGAACATCGTTTTTGCCAAAAATTTGTGCTTTTAGTTGGTTCTCGGATGTCCAAATATTTAATACAAAGCCTTTTTTTATTTCATAGCGACCTTCAAATTCTTCCAAATTGAGTTGAAGATCATCGGTGCTACTGAGATAAATATCAGCAATTTGCATGGCGGTTTTTTCCGGATTAAATGATCCCAAATTACTCAATACAATAACGCTTAGGTTGTCATTGGGAAAGCGCCCAATATACGATTTATAACCTCCGTCAGATCCTGGGTGATAGATCAATACCCTGCCTTTATAAGTAGATATTCCAAGCCCGAAAGCATAATCTGTTTTCTTACCACTATTTAGAATTCCTGCTTTATGAATATTGTTAATTATCGATTGGTTTCCGACTTCAATTGTTTCAAAGTTTTTAACCCAAAGTGCAAGGTCCTCTGCTGTCGTCAGGAGATTCGTGGCGCCTACGGTGGAGTTGCTCAATATTTCCTTTTGATATCCTTCTTTTTGTGTAGCGTAGGACAAAGCCTTATTTTTAACGATCATTTTATAATCATCGCAGAAGAAAGTATTGTTCATTCCAAGAGGAGAAAAGATGTTTTCAGATGTCCATTTGGTGAATTTCTTTTTTGTAATTACTTCTACAATCTTTGCCAGCAATGTGTAGTTGGTATTGCTATATTGAAATTCCGAGCCTGGCTCAAAATTGAGAGCTTTTTGACTATATATAATCGTTAAGAGTTGATCTTCCGTGATTACATCATCAGGTCTCCATCCTGCCAGCTTCAATAATTCCCACTGGTCTCTCAAGCCACTTGTATGATGGATGAGGTGGCCGATCGAAATCTTATAGCCCAAATCCGGAAATTCAGGAAGGTATTGCCTGATGTCATCTTCGAATGACAGTTGTTCCCGGCTCTCTAACAATGCAATTGAAAAAGCTGTGAATTGCTTGGAAATCGAAGCCACATTAAATTTTGTATTTGCGGAAATAGGTATGTCATATTCCAGGTTTGCCAATCCATATCCTTTTGAAAATACAACTTTCTGTTCCTTTACGACTACTACGGAAGCGCCTGGCGACACTTGAAGATTCATTTGCTCGAAAAGTTGGTCGATTTTTTTTTCTTCATCGGAACTTTTGGAATTTTGATCAATAGGTCCTTTAATAGGCGCAGTGGTCCAGCCCGATAAAAGGTTAGAGGTAAGAATAATAAAACCTAATACTAAATACCTATTGCGTTTTTTATTTAGCTTTTTCATCTTGTTTTATTTATACCTTTTGAAGTTCTTTTTTGTGAATCACAGGCATTAGACTCACCATCATCATCAAAAGGTTACAAAATGATTCAACTATTGCAGTTTGAATTTTGAATTAACTCAGTAGGTTATTCTCAATGTGGCACAACGGTTGGGTGTATGAGCAGTAGCCGAACACAGAACTTAATTAGAAGTAAAAACTTAAATATTAACAACTGCAATAGTTTGAAACGCCTAACGGCTATTGCTTATACACTTTGTGTGTGCCTTGAATGGTGAATATAGGTCAAAGCGATGACTGAGAGACCTAATCTAATCCCCTAATAAAGCATCAGAAAACGAAAGATTGAAATTAAAGACAAACTCATTTAGCACCTAGCATACTAGAAGTTCGGCCTTAATATTAGGATCATCAAACTAAATTTTTCAATCCAAATTCAGCCAATTTATCTATTATCGGCAAAGTCTTCAATCCTAATTCAGTCAGACTATACTCGACTTTCGGTGGAATTTCGGGATAGACTTTTTTGCTTACTAATTTATTTTTAACTAGCATATTTAATTCTTGTATTAGCATTTTTTCGCTGATTCCCACGACTGCTCTTTTCAGTTCGCCATATCGCATCACATTTTCGTTGATTTGAAACAAAATCATCAGTGTCCATTTACCACTTAGCAGGGTCAAAGATGCTCTTACGGGACATCTTTCGTCACAAGCTGGATTTATTTTTACTTTTTTTCCCATTGATAATCAATTATTCTAACCATTTGGTAAGTACTTTACTAACAGGTAAGTACTTGTACAAAAGTAAGTAAGGCTATACTTTTGTGTAAATAGTTTTAAAATAAATAAGAAATATGTTACAAGTAGAAAGTAACAAGCAAATAGCTCTAACGGCTATCAAAGAATTTTCGGTGATTTAGATGTCACTGGTGTTGATGAATTTATAGGTAAAGATTTCATACAGCACAATCCAACACTTCCAGACGGTCCAGAGGGTGTTAAAGCTGTTGTCCAGATGCGAAAAAATGTCAATGCAAAAAATTACTTTATGACTTTTGAACCTTTATTCAGTGATTTGAACGAACTCGACTTAACCAATATAAACTAGATAGTTATTGGAACAGAAACAGGAAACCGCAAAGGAAAGATAAGCGCTCAAAAGAATGGGTTCTTAATATCGTAAATCAAGCCAAAGCAAGAAATATTCCTGTTTTTATGAAAGACACTTTACTTGATATAGTAGGGGAAATAAATATGCTTCAAGAATTACCTTTTAATAATTGAAAATCAAAATAATAGAAAAATGAAAATTTTACTATTCCATCCTATAGGCTTTCAGTCCTATAACAATAATGTCAATCTATTGAAGAGTTTTTTTAACCAGAGCATCTTGCGATTTTTACTTTACGGCATTTTTTTCTTTTTATCATCGGGATTTTTAAAGGCACAAGTACTTCCCAAACCTGATTCTCCATTTCATGGAAAGATTGATATAGATCCAAAACAATCTACTCCCGATTGGCCTGAGTTGATTAAGGCTCCCGAAGGTGCCCCTAACATAGTACTCATCATGCTTGACGATGTGGGGTTTTCTGCCACTTCGACTTTCGGGGGGGTGACTTCTACACCTGTCTTTGATCAATTGGCTTCAGAGGGTTTACGCTACAACCGCTTCCATGGAACACCCATGTGTTCGCCCACCAGGGCAGCGCTCCTCTCAGGGCGAAATAGTCATCAGATGGGGTTCGGTAGAATACCTGAACTGGCAGCAGGCTATCCAGGATATAATTCTATCTGGCCAAAGTCAGCGGCAAGTATGGCCGAAATCCTGAAATTGAACGGTTACGGTACTGCGGCATTTGGGAAATGGCATAACACCCCGGTATGGGAAGCGACGCCTTCTGGACCGTTTGATCGTTGGCCCATTGGATTAGGATTCGAGTACTTTTATGGCTTTATCGGTTACGGATCAAGTCAATGGGAGCCTAACCTCTTTCGCAATACTATTCCGGTATCTGCGTCGGGGAGTCCAAAAGAGGGCTATAATCTTACCACTGATTTGATTGATGATGCAATTGTGTGGGTTGACCGTTTAAGTGCTACTTCACCGGCCAAACCATTCTTCTTGTATTTTGCTGCCCCGGCAACACATTCTCCGTTTCATGCCCCCCAGGAGTGGGTAGAGAAATATAAAGGTAAGTTTGACGAAGGTTGGGATAAATTACGTGATGAAACTTTCCAACGTCAGAAGAAACTCGGGATTATTCCCCAAAATGCAGTACTAAACCCACGCCCCGAAGAACTTGCAGCATGGGAGTCGCTTAGTGCTGAGCAGAAAAAGCTTCTCGCCAGGCAAATGGAAGTGTATGCTGCCTACATTGCACAAACGGACTTTGAAATAGGCAGACTTCTGGATGCCCTCAAGGATGCCGGCAAAATGGAAAATACGATCGTCATTTATATTGCGGACGACAATGGCCCTACCACTGAAGGCGGAGTTGATGGCAGGGATGCCTTAACGGTACAAGGACAAAATCAGTCTCTTGAAGATCGTTTGAGTCAACTTGACGCAATGGGTAGCGAAGCATTTGACAATGCACCCGCTGCGGCATGGGCATGGGCAAGCAACTCGCCATTTAAAGGTGCAAAAACAGTTGCATCAGACTTGGGTGGGGTCCGCCTTCCAATGGTCGTTTCTTGGCCCGGTCAAATCAGCCGTGCGGGAGAAGTGAGCTCTGAATTTATCCATATCTCGGATATTGCCCCAACTATATTTGAGATTGCTGGCATTCAGGCACCCAGTGTCGTTCATGGGGTTGAGCAGATGCCGCTTGAAGGAAAGAGTTTTTCTTATACTTTTCAGCGCTCGGAGGAGCGCCCTCGAATCCAATACTTCGAGATATTTGGCAGTCGTGGTATCTATAAGGACGGATGGTGGGCCGGTTCACCAAAAGGTTCCATATGGAATCAGGGACCTGCTGCCCCGATTCTTCCAGCGGAAGAGCGCACCTGGGAATTATACAATCTCGATAAAGACTACAGCCAGGCTTATGACGTGTCAAAGCAATATCCGGAAAAACTCCAGGAATTGAAGGCGCTTTTTGACTCAGAAGCGAAACGCAACAACGTCTACCCACTGGAACCGGAATTTTTCGGTTCTCAACCCTCCCTTAAAACAGGACGTAACCAATTTGTTTATCACGAAGGCAGCCAGCGAATTCCACCCGCAGCAGCTCCTTCACTGGCGGGAAAATCACACAATATCACTGCAGAGGTTATAATCCCAGATTCAGGTGCGGAAGGCGTTATTGTTGCACAAGGTGGGCGGCATGGCGGATTCACTTTATACATTAAGAATGACCGCTTAGTGTACGAAACCAGTGCCTACGGGCAATTGTCCGGTAGCCTTGAATCATCCATGACCTTATCTCCGGGCAAACTACAAGTGGTGGTTGAAGTCACACCTATTCCGAATGATGAAACCCCCAATGGTTTTCGGAGATCTCATCCTATGAAGGCACGCTTGATCATCAACGGTAAAATAGACCGTGAAATTTCAATAAGGACGGCTTCGGATAATGACACATTAGATATTGGCAGTGACTTGGTTTCTCCAGTAAGCCCAAAATATGATTCTCCGTTTGAGTTTACCGGGAAAATCGAATCTGTAACCATAGACTTGCTTTAAACACTTATCATTTTAATAAAAATTTAAGAGAGTCTGAATTAATTAATAATAAAATATGAAAATTTTAGTATTCGGAGCCACAGGCTCACAACAATTCAATGTAATAGGAGAGGCAACAAAAAAAGGTGCAGAAGTAATTGCTGCTACAAGTTCTGAAAAAAGTTTTGAGAAATTAGAACAAGCAGGCGCAACACCTATTTTAGCAAATTTAAGTGACGCAGACAAAATGTTGGAGATTACCAAAGGTATTGATGCTATTGCTTTTATGATTCCCGTTTCTTTGCCTAATCCTTTAGACGGTTTGCAGTATTCCAAAAATGTGATTGATGCAGCCAAAGCAAACGGAGTAAAAAAAATAGTTTGGAATACCAGTGCTTGGATAGAATCACAGAAGATAGGTTCACTTATAGATGATGTAAGAATAGACGTTAAAGATTATTTGAAAAATAGCGGAGTGGATTATGTAATCATAGAACCTACTATTTATATGGAAAATATGATGGGGGCTTTTTGCGCACCGTTTATTACAAATGAAAAAAAATTGGCCTACCCTACACCAGAAGCAATGCCGATAGGCTGGATAGCTTCCAGAGATGTAAGTGCATTTGTGGTGGAAGCTATTTACAATCCAGAGTTAAAATCTGATACTTTCAAAATCAGTGGTCTGGACAATCTCAAAGGAAATGATTTGGCTGAACAGTTTTCAAAAGGTGTAGAAGAAGAAATAGTGTATTATCCACAGCAACCGAAAGAATTGGGTGATATATTAAAACCATTTGTAGGAGAAGCTGGAGCAACAAGCGTTGCATCCTATTACGAAAGTTTTCAGAATGCAACTGAATACCCATCAAAATTCAATCCTGACATGAGTGAAGTATTAGAAAAACTTCCTGTCAAAATGACTTCTTTATCAGAATGGGCAAAAAATAACAAAGCCTATTTTATTAAATAACCCCTTATTTATGGAAGCAAAAGAAATTGTAGCGGCTTACTTTGAAGCCTTATCAAAAGGGGAACTGGAAAAAGCATTTACAAACTTTACACCAGGAACTAAATGGTTTCAGCCAGGAAATAATAAATTTTCTGGATTGAAAAACAATCTTGCTGAAATCTACAAAATGCTGGAAGGCATCATGGCCGACACAGCTGGTAATATGGTTGCAAAACCAAATGGAGCAATGTTGGAAAGCGGGAATATGATTGCAGTTCCTATTTGGTTTACTGCCAAAAAAGAAACAAAAACAATGGATCTTGGGGGAATGGATTTGTTTGAAGTGAAAGATGGAAAGATCGTTCACGTTTGGACATTTTCAGATGACCAATCCGTTGATGATGAATTCTTTGGAAAGTAATAAAGTATTTAAACGAAGAGTATCAGCAAAAGCAATTGAAACTATATTATTCGTTTTCTCTTTATATTCAATACATATTTATCGGTCAGATTCCATATAAATAATTGTTCGAGATTAAAACAAATAACTTAAATTCAAAAAGACATGACACCACTAGAAGTAGTAGATGCGTATAATATAGCCCTTTCAAAAGAAGACATTCCTACAGTATTCTCCTATTTTAGCCCTGATGCAAATTGGCATCAGCCTGGAAACAATCAGTTTTATGGAACAAAAAAAGGTTTAGATGCAATTGGTACAATGCTTTCTGATATGATGGGAGCAACTCAAGGTACTTTAGTAATTAAACCCACTGGAGCGATGATGGCAAATGGCAACTTAGTATCTTTTCCTGTACGATTTAGCGGAAAAAGTGGCGACAAAACAGTTGACATGAACGGTGTTGATTTGTTTGAAGTTGTCGATGGTAAAATAACCAATGTATGGTTATTTTCAGAAGATCAACCGGAAGAAGATAAGTTTTGGAGTTAATTTGATCACGCCAATATAAGACGATTAGTTAGGTCACTAAAAGCGAAAATATAAATCTGGAAACCAAGTGGCACCTAATCCTAAAGGAGTATTCAATGCCCCTTTAACGGTTTGTATTCTTCCGCCGAGTCTATATGAAGCTTCTAAAATAATACAATTTACACCTCTTTTGAGAAAAAAAACGCTAGAGTAAGACCACTTAAACCATCGCCAACTATAATTATATTTTCATTCTTTTTCATTAGGATAAACTACTATTTTAACAAAAAAAAAGACAGGTTGATGCTATATAACCTGTCTTTTTTTATTAAGATGAAAACTTTATGCTTTTAGAAATTCTTCTGTACTTTTAATTTCAGCATAGAAAAATTCAAGTGCAGCTAAAAAGGCATGATGTACATCATCCGCTTTAACTGTTTTTCCGTTGATTTCTAAATCCCTTGATGCACAAGTATCTCCGATAACCGTACATTTATAACCAAAATCGAATGCTGCTCTTGTCGTTGCATCTACACACATATGCGTCATCATTCCAGTAATCACTACTTCTGTGATATCATTTTCTTTCAAATAATCCAAAAGTCCAGTTTCTCTAAAACTATTTGGATAATTTTTTTGAAAAACTTTTTCTCCGTCAAGCGGTTTTACATTTTCATGAATTTCAATACCTTTTGTTCCTTCCACAAAAATTGGCATTGCTTCAGGATTAGCTGATACGTGTTGGATATGGGCAATCGGTAAATTTTTGGCTCTAAAATGCTCCAATACCTTACCTGCATTTACACTTGCTTCTACAGGATTTACTAATGGAATGTTTCCACCTTCAAAATAATCGTTTTGGATATCGATGATAATTAATGCTTTCTTGCTCATAATTTTTTATTTAGATATTAATATTCAAAGCTACTCTTTCACTAAAAATAAAAGGCTACCAAATCCTAGTGAATAAATACCATTTTGATAACTTAACAAAAGTCGGATAGTTTTAATCTTAATTATTAGGCATATTATAGGCATCTGCAATCAATTTCGCAGAATGCAACATCCCTTCGGGGGAATATCCCAAGTTGGCTATCATCATTTCATCTGCTCCTGAAGCCTTTTGAAATTGATTCAATCGACTTACTAATCGATCAGCCGTACCTTGTATTATTTTTTCGTTCCAGCTTTCCAATACATAGCTATCATAATCACTGTAAACATAATTTTTCAAATCTTCCGGAGATGGAATAACGTAGGACTGACTGCTCATCATACGCAACATACTATGGGAGAAAGAAAGAGTTTGTGTCTTAGCTTCTTGTTCACTATCTGCTGCAAATACAGAAAAACAGGCTATAGTATGTGGTTTAGAAAGAACTTCAGACGGTTTAAAATTTTTCCTGTAATGATCAAATGCCACCAACAAATTTTCTGGAGCTAATTGTGCTGCGAAAGCAAACGGCAATCCAAGTTTGCCAGCCAATTGTGCAGAATACCCTGAAGAACCCAATAGCCATAAAGACGGACTATCAAAAGATCTCGGTATTCCATTTTCACGATCTTGTCCCGGTCCAGGAACCGCAAATACTTTATCTTTATAAGGATGTCCTATTGGAAAATCATCATCCAAAAAATGCATCAATTCCGCTACCTGGGCAGGGAAGTCTTCAGTTCCCACAAGGTTACGACGTAGTGCTTGTGCTGTGAGCCCACTTGTACCTGGAGCTCGTCCTATTCCTAAATCTATTCGCCCAGGAGCCATTGCCTGAAGCATACCAAATTGTTCGGCAATTACCAAAGGAGGAAAATTAGACAGCATCATTCCACCAGAACCCAATCGTATCTGTTTGGTTTCACTAATAAGTCTAGAAAGCAACATAGCAGGTGACGAAGTGGAAACACCTGGCATAGCGTGGTGTTCGGCCACCCAGTATCGGGCAAACCCTCGTTGATCTGACAATTTTGCTATCTCAATACTGTTGTTGATGCCTTCAGTTGCAGAATACCCTTTTCCAGTGGTTGCAACATCCAGAATCGATAAAGGTACTGGAGCATTTCCTTGTTTAAAAACAGACGGAAAAGAGCTTGGTTTATTTTTTGAACTATTTGTGCTGATATCTTTCATAATTTCTACTTTAATTATGGCACAAAATTATTTTATAAAAAAAGAGGATAGCCTACCAAAGAACAGTTAATAACTACCGTTTTGATAATCAATTAAAAATTCACTTGTTGTTACACTTGTTTGTGTTTTAAAAAAACGCATCAAATGATTGGGTTCAGAAAAATTCAATTCGTGAGCAATTTCGGCAACGGTAAATTCTGAATGGATAAGATAATTTTTGATTTCAAAAAGTAAACGTTGCTTAAGCAAATGAGTTGCAGTGACATTAAAATGCTTTTTGACTGCTTTATTTAGCGTAATTCTACTGACATGCAATATATCAGTATAGAATTCAATTCGTTGTTGCGTTGTAATGTGTTTTTCTAAAAGTTGTTTAAATTGAAAAGCATAATTGCCTTCGGTTTTATCTAATGAAAGTTGGTATTCTTGTGCATATTGTCGATTTATTTTTTGTAATAAATAATAAACCAAAGAACGAATAATATGTACACTATCCGATTTAGTAATTACCAATTCTGTTTTAATTTCTTTGAGCAACTCACAATATCTTGTAATCATTTCCATTGAAGCAGAAAAACACAATGGGTATTCCAACTGATAAAAATACAGCAAACGATAGGTAAATAATTTATCTTCGAAAAAGTCGTTCAAAAATTCTTCTTGAAATACGAGAACGGTAAAATTAAGATTATTGGGTTCTAATTTCCATTGTCGCTTTTGGAATGGCGAAATAAAAACGATGATATTATCCGAAATTTCAATTATCTGCTGGTTTAAAACTAAAGTTCCTCTACCCTTTTTGAATACAATAATTTCAAAATAATCTGTACTATATGCTTCTGAATCAATATAACTATCTTTAACTTCTTCAGATGGCAATACGTTTAAAAGAAAGTCAACTCCGCAGTCTGTTTTATGGAATTTAAGTATTTTCATAACTATTTCTTGTCCGGAAGTTATTTTTTGCCAATTGAAATAAGCAACGTTCTAAAATCAACCAAAGTTTAGATTTAAAGGCAGAAACCGACATTTGCTTTAATAGCTTCAGCATAGAACAGCTTTACATCCACTACGGTCCCAGCAGTTTCTCCCGAGCTAATGGTCACTATTCCCAGCACCTGTTTGCCCTTGACAGTAGCATCACCTTGAAATTCTCAACAAACTCAATCCTTGTTGATTCCAGTCTTGGGCAAACACTGTCATTCCCTTGAACTCTCTAGCCTCGGACGCAGGGTTGACTTTACTTTACCTTGGCACTGTAGCTTAGCTTGATCTCAACTACTTCAATTAAATTTTCTTTCTTGCGTCTCCTTAATCTTTTTCGTTTTATAGAACAATGAATTATGAAGCACCATCAGGCCTTGGGCGACAAAGACCGGAAGGAAAAGGAATAAAAAGCGAAGCGTAGCAAGCGGCTTTATGACGGAAGCTTACGGTCGCACAGAGCCCAGAGGACTAACTTGGTGAGGAATTCAGGGGTAAGAAAAATCATCAGACTAGATAGAAAGATTTTTTCAATGGTAGAATAAGAAAAGAACAGACTCAAACGAATATCCACAGGTATTCGACGTAAATCAATTGAGCTCCACCGTATATTGATTGCTGCAGGCATTTTTGTGAGAAAATAGCAACTTTATCACTAAAAATGAATTTATCCCTGTATTTTGAACAAGCATAGCTTCTTTGAATTCTATTGCAAAATCAATCTCAAATTAATTTAAGTCTTTCATTCCCTCATTTAACTGTAAAGCATTCCCCTTTCATTGATTGGAAAACTGCTTATACTAATCTTTGGAAAAAGATGCGTTCAACCTTCAAGCTTACCCTTATTTTTTTATTTTCTCTAGCAATCTGGACTGATATCCACGCCCAAAATGAGTACATAGACAGCCTGAAAACAGAACTGAAAAACCATCAGAAAAAAGATTCTACGCTCGCACTACTTTATTATAAGCTGGCTTTTTCTCACTTTCAAAGCGATCAGGAAACCACCCTCACCTACTTAATAAAAGCTGAAAAGCTAAGCGATAGTTTAGCTTATGCTGGAGGTAAAGCCAGAACCTTATACCTCAGAGGAATCCTGGAAAGCATTAAATCCAATTATCCTGAAAGTTTAGAATACTTTGAACGCTCCATGAAACACTATGAGCAGATCAATGACCAGGACGGGATTGCGAGCATTTTAACTGCTTTTGGAATTACCCACATGTCGCTTTCCCAATATGATCAGGCTATAAACGCCTATAAAAAAGCTGCTGAAATCTATCAGAAAACAGGAAATGAACGGGAATTGATCACCACCTTAATAAATAGTGCTAATGTTTACTCTGAAACTGGCCGATATAAGGAAGCTATCGCAAACTTCGAGGAGGCCCTCTATCGAAGCAAGGCAAGCCAGGATCATTCCGGTGTAGCATCCGTCCACGCAAATATGGGGGTGATCCATCAGACTCAGGGCAACTACCCTTTGGCTTTGGAAAATTTCAACAAAGGGCTGGAATACCAAAGAGAAACCAAGGACTCCCTAGGAATGGCATTTATGCTTTTTAACCTGGGGGATACCTATGAGCTGTTAAAGAAAAATGACAAAGCAATAGAGTACTTCCAACAGTCTATGGCATTTGCCCAGCAAATGGAGATTAAAAATCTCATCGCGCTCAATAATAGCAGTTTGGGTAATATTTATGTGAGGAAAAATGAATTTGAGAAAGCGCTCATCTATTATCGAATAGCCCAGAAAACCAATCAGGAAACAGGCAATATCAAGCAAATGGCCATGAATCTGGTTTACCTTGGAGAAGTTTACTTGTCGCTCAACAACCCTATTCAAGCCCGTGAGAATTTTTTAAAAGCAAAGGAAATAGCAGAGGAAACAAGCCTGAAAAGTATTATGGCTACCAGCCTCTCGGGATTGGCAGAAACATTCTTAAAGGAAAATGATTACCAGAAAGCTCTGACTTACTCAGAAAAGGCAAAGGTCATTGCCGATGAACTTGGCCTGTTAGAAGCCCAAAGGACATCCTCCGAACAACTTTCTGAGATTTTTGAAAACACCGGTCAGTACCAAAAAGCGTTGGAATACCATAAACAATTCAAAGCCTTCAATGACAGCTTATTCAACAAGGAAAATATTGAGAAAATAACCCAATTGGAATACGAGTATAAGTACAAACAAGCGTTGGATTCTGCCAATATCAGAGAGCTCAAACTCACCAAAACAGTATTGGACACCTCTCAGGATCTGGCAAAAACAAGGCAAAACTACCTCTGGGCTGTTATTGGTATTTTATTGGTATCCCTTGGGTTGGGGATTGTAATTTTCTATCAAAAACTTAAAAACGAAAAAACGAAAACAGCCACAATCATTGTAGAACAAAAGCTTCTGCGATCTCAAATGACTCCCCATTTTATCTTCAATTCCTTATCGGTTTTGCAGGGAATGATTTTAAATAAAGAAGAGCAAAAATCAATCAGCTACCTTTCTAAATTTTCAAGATTATTGCGCATAATCCTGGAAAACTCCAGGGATAAAATGGTATTGCTCTCCAATGAAATTATTGCGGTAGAAAATTACCTGGCGCTACATAACCTTGAAGACCATCAGTTCCAATATTCCATCACAGTGGATGAGCAAATAGACCAATCCTCCATTGGAATTCCTCCTATGCTAATCCAACCCTTTGTCGAGAATGCCATAGAACACGCCTTCACGGAACTACACGAGGAACGTAAAATAGAAATTCATTTGGGTTTTATGAATGAAAAGCTCATCTGCACTATCGCTGACAATGGAATAGGGATTGATTCCCAAAAGAAACCTAATGAAAACGGCAAAAAATCATTGGCTACCACCATTACCAGAGAGAGACTTAAGATATTATCAAAAGACTTTAACATGAAGGGACAAGTCAGCATTGAAGACCGTTCCAAATATCAGGAAGAAGGAACCATCGTGACATTGACGATTCCCTATAAACAAAATCAAGAAGCATGAATGCACTGGTGATCGAAGACAAGGCTTACATCAGAAAAGCTCTGATCAATTTACTCCAATCCACAAGTCCGGAAGTAAACATTATTGGGGAATGTGAATCGGTCAAAGAAGCAGTGGTGGTTGCCAAAGCCTGCAAGCCGGATCTGGTTTTTCTGGACATCAATCTCTCTGATGGTACAGGCTTTGATTTTTTGGACCAAACCGAGCATCTGGAATTCAAAGTAATTTTCACCACTGCCTATGAGGAATTTGCGCTTCAGGCATTGAAGATCGGGGCAGTGGATTACCTTATGAAGCCAATAGATCCTGAGGAACTTCAGATTGCATTGAACAAAGTCACTAACAAATCAGCTGTCGAGCAAAAAGAACAGATCAACTGGGTAAAAAAAGTATGGAATCAGGATGAAGCTACTTTGGTACTTTCTCTGAGTGATAGCTTTCAGGTAATTAATCTACATGAATTGCTGTACTGCGAATCAGACAAAGGCTACACCACTTTTCACCTGTCTAATGGCAAAAAGTACATGGCTTCCAAACCCATCAAGGCCTTCGAAGACCAACTTGAAAAAGTGAACTTCACCAGAGCCCACCAATCTTTTATGGTCAACTTGAAGTTTATCGACAAGTATGATAAATCCGGCACGATTTACCTGATTAATGGAAAGCAAATCCCGGTTTCCTTCCGCAAAAAAGAGACCTTTTTAACCAGGTTTCTGGAATTCAACAATCACTAATCCTCCCCATTTTTTTCTAAAAACCTACAAATCTAGCAACTTCACAAAAACGGAATTAGCCCCTCGAATGACTTTTATGAATTAGGGGTTGACGAATATATACTCCCTATTTTTTCGTCCATTCCTTCTTCGCACTTTGATTAAAAGAAAACAATTCTTTCACCGCCCGCCCATAAAAGGCAGAAGCGCTTCATTTTAAGAATTGACCTGAAAAACTATTAATCAACGAAAAACAACATGGAACAAATCAAATCAAGACTGGGGCAAGGTGGACTACTACTTGCTGCAATGGGCATCTTATCTATGGTGCTTGCAATATTCAACTACAATTTCAGGCTGCTCTCCTGGGTAGACATTTGGGGAAATGGAATGGGCTGGGTAATCCGAATCTTTTTGATCGGTATAGGTGGAGCATTGTTTTTTCTCTACGGTAGAGAAAGTGAAGAGTAAGGTTCTTATCCCTCGCATCTCAAATTGAACCTACCTGGCCAGAGTGGCCTAACCCGGCGTCACACCTTAGAATAATTAAACAGCACCTGTGCGGAAGGCCGTCAACTGCGAGATGTTCCTGATGCAACCCCATAACGATCATAGGGAAGGAACAGGCAATCCTGCTCCCCTAGTCACAGGAAAGGTTATCACTAGTAAAAAACAACTAATCAACAGATGAAAAATCATATCGTATTATTCGCACTTGTACTGATTGTACTAGTTTCCGGCTGTGGTGGAAATCCCAGCGACCAAAAGGCAACAGAAGAAGGGTTTCTTAAAATTCAGGATGCGCTAAAGGAAAAATTCGGAAATAAAGCTTTTTACACCGAATTAAACATAAGCTACTACGAGGATATAGGAATGGTTATCGGGGTTACAGTTACAAATGAACCCGAATCACTTAAAATGGGCCAATGGAGCCTTTCTCAGAATTCATGGACCCAAACCTCGGAAATCTCATTGGAAGTCCCTGAAGGCATGCAAGCCTCAGACTATATGTTTCAATTGGGGGACCCCATCGATCTAGGCCTGCTGGGAAGACTGATTGAGGAATCGAAGGATAACCTCGAATCAGAAAAGGATATTCCAAAACCTGCCTTCCAGCTTGCCTGGGTAAAAATCCCCAAAGACGGAGTTCGATCCAAAATAGAATACCTGGTCAAGTTACAACCGGAAAATGGCGGAACCACTTTTACCTATAACTACAACTTAAACGGAGAACTGATAGACCTGTTCTATTAGGATTTTCACAGTCTTTTCAATACTAAAAGGCATTTCATTTTAGCCTCCAAGAAAAGGAAACCACCTCTTTTTCAACTAATTAAAACTGAAAATTCATCTGTAAAAATAAAGAGCAGACTTTTAAATGAACTAAAGTCAAAACATAAATCATGAATACTAACCTACCATATTATCCTCCAATCCATCCTAAAAAGTCCTCAAAAAAGCGGGATGAAAAATGGGATGATGCAATGGCATTTTTCAGGATAGGTAACTTTAAACAAGTAATACCTACCCTTCTGGACTATGTAGACGGCGACTTAGACAGCAAAAAAATCGAAAACAGTTATGAGATTCCCCATGGATCTGTGGTGGTTTGTATTACGCAAACCGAGGATGAGATCGTAATAAAATGTCCTTTTTTAGCTATTGAGAATGCCAAAAAAGTCCCTTTAATGCGACGTTTGGCAGAGCTGAGGATGCACCCCCTTAATTTGGCCACTATAGTAATCGAGAACAACCTGGTCTTTTTTACTTTTTCCTGTCCCCTACAACTATGTGAACCTTATAAAATCTATGCAGTCCTTCGCGAGATATGTCTTTATGCCGACAGTTACGACGATGAACTGATCGAGAAATTTGGAGCTGAGCATTTAAAAGCCCCTTTGATCCACCCATATCCGGGAGATCAAAAAGAGGAAGCTTTTTCCACTATAAAAATAATAGTAGACGAAGGTATCCATCGATTTGACTACTACATGGAAAAACGCCAAAGTTCCAATGCATGGTACAGCCTGAATAGTACGCTCAAAAAAATTGAGTTCTACGCCGAACCCCAAGGCTATCTGAGAACCCTGCTCGAAAAGGCTGTGAATGGCATCCAAGACAGCGCTGAACCCTTCCAATCAAGATTACTCCAAGGCAGAGCCAGCCTTGAAAAGCTGAAAAACTACCCGAAGGAAAAGTTTTTTGAAGATCTCTATCAAATTGAAACTTTCATTCCCTACAAATTCAGTGGCAAAAAAGAGAACATCAGAGAAAACTGGGAAGACAGCTATTTGCAGGGGAAAGAAATGATTTCCAACTATCAGTTTGAGGAAGGCTGCAACCTGATGCAATCCTGTTTCTATAGCCTTTTCTATTACAATTTAGTCGATGAAACCATCAGCAAACCACTTACAGATGCCCTTGCTCAGTCCAGTGGATTGGACTGGAACCAGGCAGCTCCGATTTTAATGAACGGGATGGAATCCATCATGGAGGATTCCTTATTCGGTGATGAATTCGGTATGGATTTATCCAAAATCATGGGCTCCCAAATGCAGCAATCCATGGCAGCAATTCAACAGATGATGGCAAATTTCAAGACCAATTAAAGCATGGACATTTTACAAAACATCAGCAATTCGGTATATAAGATCAACACGGCATTTGGTTCGGGCACGGGCTTTTATAGCGCTCAGGATGGAGTGATTGTTACCAATTACCACGTTGTATCAGGAAGTTTAACCGTCTGTGTGGAAGATGGCAAAAAAAACAGGTACTTGGCCAAAGTAATCTTTGCCAATCCTGGAAAGGATATTGCATTTTTAAAGGCTGAGGCCCTTCCTGTACCTATACAATCAGTCCTCACAAAACACACTACAGGCGTATCTACCAGAGACAACCTTTTGGTATTAGGCTTCCCCTACGGCATGCCTTTCACTGTCACCGAGGGTACCGTTTCAAATCCCCGTCAAACCATTGGAGGAAGGGATTTTATCCAAACCGATGCAGCGATCAATCCAGGAAACAGCGGTGGACCCGTAGTGAATGAAAAAGGAGAGTTGTTGGGAATCGTCACAGCTAAATTTGCCCAAGCTGACAACATGGGATTTGCCATTCCTATGGAGACCCTACGCGAAGAACTCGAGATCATTGATCAACTATCCAGTGATTTTTCATTAGGATGTACCAGCTGTAATTCACTGATCATGGAAAAAGCCGGGTATTGCCCCAACTGCGGGGTTGATATGGATGAAAGTTTGTTTGATGAAAGTCCCCTGTCAGACTTCAGTGTCAAGGTGGAAAAAGCTATTCATAAATTAGGAATCAACCCTGTGTTGGCTCGGACCGGAAATGAATATTGGAAATTCCATCTCGGCAGTGCAGAGATCAGAATGTTTGTCTATGATAACAATTACCTCTTTGCCACCTCTTCTTTAAATGAGCTTCCACGAAAAAATCTGGGGGAGATTTACGAATACATCATGGCAGCCGATACAGGAGAGCATAGGCTGTCCATTTCTGACAATCAGATCTTCCTTTCTTACCGGATTCATATCAGCGATCTGTATTCCCAATACGCCGGACAGGTATTGGATAACCTGTCTCAGTTAGCTGCCAAAGCAGACGAAATGGACAATATGTTTGTCAACGATTTTGGGGCAGAAATGACAAAATATAGCCGATAAAAAATATGTAAAAAGTTGCGTAATTTTTATGCACCTGTTGTAACCATTCTGCATATAACAGAACATAAATCAAAGATTCTACCATGAAAAATAAATTCGCCTTCAGTCTGATATTACTTGCATTCATTAATTGTGCTAATGCACAGGAAAAATCAAAGAATGAACAATTATTAGACAGAATTATATTTTTAGCTCAAGAAAATTCTGTGAATACAGAAAAAGTTGATTGGAACATGGTATCTAAAATAATCAAAGAAAATCTAGATATAAAAGATTCATCATCAAATGCACTTGCAATACCAGTACGGTTATTACTTACAGAATTAAATGACTTTCATGGAGCATTGATAATCAATGGTGAAAGATATATGGGTGATGTCAAAAAAAATGATTTTCAACTTCCTTATGAATTGAATCAAGAAATTCCTTCTACATTATATAAAGAATCGTTGGAAGGATATAAAATTAAAGCCGAAATTCTAAGTAAGAATATTGGTTATATAGCAATTCCTGCCATAAATATTGGCAGCGACCAAAATGCTATAGTTTTAGCTACAAACACCATAAGAGATAGTATCTGTAATCTGCTTTCAAAAAAACCCACAAAACTTATCATCGATCTGCGTACCAACATAGGTGGCAATATGTATCCAATGCTATCGGGCTTAGGTTTATTGTTTCCCAATATGCAATTAGGAGGAGACTCAAAAGATGGAAAATCATTTTACTCAGAATGGGAACTAAAAGAGGGAAATCTTTATATGGGAGGAAGTCAGATGACTTCACTTCCAATTAATTGTAAGTGTACTAATAAAATCAAAAAATATGTTGTATTGACAAGTAGATATACTACAAGTTCCGGCGAAGCGGTAGCTTCATCATTAAAAGGTCAGCAAAATATTACGCTATTAGGTGAGCAAACCGCTGGCTATTCATCTACAAATAGTTGGTATCAACTAAGTGATGAAATATTATTTAGTCCAGCAATAGCATACTACATGAGCATGGATAAAACGTTTCATATAAATGGAATATTTCCTGACATTCAAATTGAAGAAGTCTTTGATTTGGACAATTTAAAAGAAGGAAAAACAATAGATAAAGCCATTGAAATTCTAAAATAGGACTGGCTAGAGCAGCTTGTATTGGGAATAACTGATTTAGTGATAAATCAATGAGTCAAGCTTTAGTAAATAATCAATACCATATTTCCTTTTAATAGTCAACTTATTTTAAACTCAAACGGGACTTCAGCCGCATCATTAAACCTATCCCATTAACCCAAGCAAAACTATGCAATGGAAAAATGTAAGTCTTCCTTTCTTGATCCTAATTCTTTTTGGAGCCTGTAAGAGTATGAAACCTAGTGCAGATGACAAATTGGTTTATGCCAGTTTGAAGGAAATAAACTTCCCTTTCAAGAAGGTGAAGTCTGCAGATGGAGCGCATTTTATCACAGAATTTTTGGATGAAAAACAACTTGAGACACTTGCAAGCTGGAAAGGATCCAAGCCTCCGATAAAAAGTCTGCTTCAGTCTGAATGCCTAGGTTGCCCCGACCCTGTGAGCAAGCTATCCCCTATGTACCGCTTCAAAAAAGGAAAATTCATTCATTATGGGTTCAAAAATAGCCTGGGTGTCCAAAATTGGGTTTTCCGCAAAAACGGGGCTTTTATCAGGCAGTTTTATATGTATCAAGGCGATAATCCCAATCAAATCATAGCCGCAATGAGCAATAAGAATCTTGAAGAGTATTCAGTTATTGAAGGCATTTATCCGATTGAAGTCACCAAAAAAGAGGTTTATCAGGAAGTAGTGGAGTACAACAATTCCCAAGCTCTGGAGAATTGGTACTCATCCCCCTTCCCTACCAAACTAGCGATTCTTCAACCCTTTCAAACTAGCAAAGTTGAAGTCCAATATAAATTCAACAGCGGTTTGTATTCCCATCAAGAGACCGATCTTACGGGAAAATTCAAGATCATCAACTTTGTTGAACCTGTTTTTATAGCCAATGCTGTCTCTCAAAATCAACATCCAAGCTACATTTCAAGCACAGACGGTTATTATGCCAATGCCACTTTTTACCTGATCACACTTGACGAGGATGCAGCGCTAAGCATAGAAGTGAATTCAAAAATAAAAGCACAACAATTCAAATTCTCGGTCTTTGAAAATAACGCATATCGCTCCCTAGAGGAATATAGAACACTTCCAGCAGAACTGTTGGAAAGCTATCAGGGCAACTTGAAAAAAGGGGGGTATTTGATTCGCATCATTCACGAAGGGCCCGAATACAGAGAAGAACCCTTATTCAAAATAAAAATCAAAAAAGTCATCCAATGAGCTGTAATAGAAAATGAGCTTTTCACTACAACTTTTGATCGCATCCGCTGTTTTAGCTTCGTTTATTTTGTTGCTGCTGGCAAAGGCAAAGCAGAATATTATCAACTATGTATTGCTCCCCTGCTCCATACTTTTCTTCAGTGCAGCAACTTGGTTTCTAAGCCTGGAATATTCCGGATATCAGAAAAGGAACAAGCTGGATGGGGCATGGGAAATAGACTATATGAGTCAACTTCCGGAAAAGGAGCGCTTTGATAAAGAACTAAGGAGCCTTTCATCCTTACGAAACTATCGCAATGCCTGGAAAGGTTATGAAGCCTTTTTTATGGATTTTGGTAAATATGAAGGCATGCCATTTTCCTATGAGCAGACCATGAAAGATGAAATCTTTTCCCAGATGGAAAATGAGGAATACGGAGAAAGCTACTGGACTAGGGCATTCAATCTGATTTTCAATTATAAAGACAGTATTCAAGACTATCGTAATCTGAATTATGAAGCTGTTTTTGGAATTCCCTCTAAAAATCCAAATCAAGAGATGGAGGATGATTTTGGCGATCTGACTATCCCTGAGAACTACCAGTATTTTGAAAAAGTTAGCCAACTGGAATACCTGGGCCAAAAATTAAGATTTCTGGATAGGTCTCCGAAGCATATAGCCATGCTATGGAAGCAAAACAAGACCTACTTCTATACCTATTTTTCCAAAAACAGGTATGACCACTTGTGCAAACGGGTAGTTGATGAGCTGATTTCTGTGCATAATGAGATAGTTGCAGCTCCTTTCCACCGGGAATTCTATTCGATGTATGATGTATCTGATGAGGGTTTTCTGGACTTTCCTTCCCGTTCATTTACAGAAAATTTCATGTATTCATGGCCATTTAGCTTTTGGGATAGGCGATTTGCTGAAAATAATGACCAAGAGGTATATAGAATCTTAAAAGAAATCCAAAACCATTACCAAAATTAAGATGAAGGGCGCAACTACATTCTTTATTTTAATTGGCCTTTCCTTAGTAGGACTGACATACTATTATTCCTTGCTGTCAAAAAAATTGATAGAACAGGAGAATGAGCGAGCTGATATAGAACAAGTCATTTTGGAAAACAATTTGATTTCCATGGATGATGAAATTGCCGCGCTTCAGCATAACAACTCCGACCCTTACCAGTACATGGAGCTCGATAAAACACAGCTCGAAACGGTCACATACTGCATGGAAAAATTCCAAGGGGAAGGTGAACTTTCACCAGTTTGCGCCACACCCATTTTGAATCTTATTGAAAATGAAATCGGAGAGCTGGGTTCCTTCCTAGCGGTCATAGGCTCAAGCATAGACTATGCTACTATTTCCTATAATTACAGCTTTTTAAATCACTTGTTTAGGGATGATGCCCCCTTATCAGACAGACTTTACTTGGTTCTTTTGAATCGATACAGAAATCCTGAAACACTTCAGAACTCCTTCGATAATCACCGGAAAAATCTCTTTGAAAACATTCCTGCAAGTTTATATCGGAAGGTATTTGAAAAGCAGGTTCATGAATACTTATCCGCCTATGAAGAAATCAAGGGAAAACCCGACAAGGAGGCATTTTTCGAAGACATATACTTCAAAGCAAACAGTCAGAATCTGCATGGAAAGTATAGCAAATACACGTTCTGGAAAAGAAGGGAGTTAGAGAAAAATGAAGAAACAGTGTTGTCCATTTTACAGGAAATAAAAATGCACTACAATGGACTCCAGTAATTTAAATTACATGGGAACCTTACTAAACCTAAAACCATGGAAATAATCCTTATTGTATTCTTGGTAGGCCTGCTTGGTTTCATCTTATACCTTGCCTATAGCTTTCTTAGATGGATAGTTAAGGAAAAGCTCCGGTACGTGGTTTTTCTAAGTCTTGCCATCGTTTTGGTTTTGGGCATTAGCATACACCAACTGTTCTTTGAAAAAATGGAGTTTATCCAATCCCAGGTATACCCGGAACTGTATCTGATAAAAGATCCCAGTAAGGCAAAAGGGGGATTACATCAGGCTATTCAGGAAAAAACACTTGAGCACCTCCGAAAGAATCTACCTGAGCATGAGGTCAGCACACTAGCCACTGACTATTCCATAAAATTTTATGAGTATACCAGGAGTTGGAGCATCAACCTTTTTGCCGATGCAGGAACTTCCTATTTCCTTGAAAACGAAGAAGACCTGGGTGGTTTTGTGGTAGAGGATTTAGGAATGTACAGCAAGCAACTTTTGGCTTCATTTCAATTCCTCAACTGCAACAATGACACAAACAGTCCCTGTGGAGAACTCAGTTATTTCAATGAAGGTCAATTGATGAAAACAGATACCCTACATCAAATCTTCCCTGACTCCCCATTAAGGAAAAAGCAGGACACCCATGAAAACGTAACCGAACTTCATAAGATCCGAGAATTGCAAAATGCATTTACCAATCAAGATGAACTGCAATTTTTAAAACTCTTCCCATCAAACTTTAGCGAATTCAAGGGCTTTTTTGGATGGAATGAAGACCAGGACAAACCAGAAAAACTTTACCAGCAATCCACCAACTACATCACCTATTTTTTTCAATTAATCAAAGAACCGGATTACCAAAAGTTTGACAGCAAGCTTATCGCCATTGCCAAAAACGGAAAATGGCAAGCTGATGCCGTCAATCATTTTCAGGATCAAGCTATGGACTACATCAAACAATCACAGCGATACAACTTGATCAATGAATTGGAATTCGATGAAGCAAAATCAGTCCTCTTTTTTCTCTTTGATGGGCCGCATCCACAGGTTGATTTTGAATTTACCGAAGGGCTGAACAACCACAAAATGCATATTGTCAATGATTTATTTGCCCATGAGATTCAGGATTGGGATCATAATGAACCGATGAAGGAAGACTTAAAAAATTACCTTGAAAATGAGCATTTCTTTATCCGGGATATTGATATAAATAAGGACATGATCCTGGACAAGGTAGTGAGTGCGGTCCCCTATCAGGGAGATGAACTACTGCTCTTTGTCAAGAAGAGCGGAAACTATGAATTTGCCCTAAAAACTAGCAATTTCTCGCAAGACGGGGGCAATCAAATTGTGGATATCAAGGCTCACCAAGAGGGGATTATTGTCCTCACCGCATTTCCTGACCGTGGATTCTCTCAGGCTGAATTCTATATCACATTTAAACAGGACCAGTGGATCTTATCCAAAACGGTTTATAGGGAAAGATCAGGCAATCAAGCAGATGCAGCAATACAGGTTTGCGAAGTGCTGCAGGATTTAGATTTATCGGATCCGGATTTATATATCAAACTCAAGCCGATTCCAGAGGAAGGGGAACGCAGTAATTCTTGTGTCTTTTTATGAATAAGGGAAAAAACATATCAATCAAAAGGTTAACAAAAATCCTTTTGGAATATACCCTCTGGTTCATTGCTTCGGTGACTTTAGGTATATACTACATGTATCTGATTCTGGGACCGCCACTGGAACCTGACAGCCTGATTACAATTGTAGGTAATGAAATCTACTTTTTTGCCCTTACCCGGGTAGGCTTCATCATAGGTAGTATAGTTTTCATTCTATTCCTCCTGGTTGATACTACCCTGTTAAAGTCACATCTCAAGTCATTCCTGCCTCAATTACCAGTACGGATAGTATCCTTACTAGCCCTCACGGTGATGGTGGGTATGATTCATTATCTGTTGGAAAAAACTCTGGATCTAATTTAAAGTCCAAAGAAAGTAAAAATAAGTAGCCATGAAAGTGAGAAAGCCAAATCCCTTAAAAACCAATACTAATCAAATGCAAAAGCCCGCTACTTCCATCCTTATTTTGGGTTTAATTCTGTTGATCTCCTCTTACCAAAAAAAAGAATCAGGAAACGCTGAACAACGTCCTTTGATTGAAGACGCAGCTTCTGCTATCCACACAAAAGACACCCTCTCCCGCTTTCAGCAATATATTTCAGGCCTTAAAACCAGAAACCTACCACATATAGACAGGACAAACTTTGACAGTTTTATCGATGAGGACGATCTGGTAGAAATTGATGAACACGCATTAAAACTTGAAGAAATATATCCGGAAATCCAAAATAAGAACTCGAAGTATTATGTCATTTATGCTTACAGGTTAACCTTGTCTACAAACTTTTACACAGCAGTCGTCACGGTTAGAATCGGGGCTCATGAACTGGAGACCACCCTGATCAACTACAATCTGAATGGCAAAATCATTGCCCATTTACCCATTGCTTATGACGAAATCGCTGAGGAAATAACCCAGATAGGTTCCAGAATAAGTGAAAACAAAATCACAACCCAGCTGATTACTTGGGATCTAATCAAAGAAATAGAAGAGAAAGAGTTCAGGATCCTTCCTGATGGGATGATTGAGGAAGTTAGCACAAAAAAACTAAGTGAGGTAATCGAGGAATACCCGTTGGTTTTGTCCGTATTGGAAGAACTCAAGCTTGACCCTTTGGCTGTTAAAAGCGACTTAATTAGATCAAAGGCCAATCCCCAGAAAAGCAATGAGTTAATCCTAGTGATCCCTGAAATTGTTGAGGAAGGAGAACAATATTTTTCACTCAACAGCCATATCGTATTAGCAAATCCCACTACGGGAGCTGTCACGCACCACTTTTTCGAACCTGCAACTTCCAATCAATGGGTTTCGGATGCGATTGGGCTACAGGATATAAGCCTGGATACCGCCCCGTATCGAGTCAGTGATAAGCTAAGAGCTTTTGGGATTCGGGTTTCCTACCGAGGCATGTCAAGAGTAAATCCTTACACTAATGAAACACTTTCACTCTTTATCAAATCAGGAGATCGCCTCAAAAAAATCCTTTCCAATTTCCCTGTATCGACTTTTTCCGGAGAGTGGAATGGGGACTGTACAGGAGAGTTTTTCGACACAAAAAGCATTTTCATCTTATCTAACGAACAGACCCACGGTTATTATGACCTATTGGTGAAAAGAATGCTTACCCAGACCAGAAACCAAGAAGATGAAGACGGGGAGTGTGATTCCACAGAAAAGATTTCTAACCTAACTACAACCTTAACATTCAACGGCCAGGAATACCTGCAATCCCCAGTCAAACAGTAACGACTTGTAATCTGAATCCAAAATCAAAAACCTAAAATGAACTAATAAAACCACATCATGGAAATCTACATCATCCCAGCAGTATTGCTTTTGATCCTTCTGATCGGCATACTGACCAACAACCGGATCATTGCCAAAAAAAACACGGTATCCCAAGCTTACGGCAGTATTGAAATCTACCTTAAAAAAAGGTTTGACCTACTCCCCAACTTGGCAGCGATGCTCAATAGGTATATGGCCCACGAAAAGGAAATTTTGCTTCAGGTGACCCAGCTACGAAGTCAGGTAGAAAAGGCAGAAGATCCTAAAGAAAACATTGAAGCTTCCAACCAACTGACAAAGCTAATAGGCGGGCTATCAGTGAATATGGAAAGCTATCCGGAACTGAAGGCCGACCGGCAGTTTATCAATTTGCAGTATGAGCTTTCAGATATGGAAGATCAAATTTCCGCAGCCCGAAGAGCCTTTAATGCGGCGGTAGTCCAATACAATAATCAAATCCAGATGTTTCCCGCTAACCTGATTGCCAGCATTCGAAAAGATAGTCAAGAGCCCTTGTTGGAAATTCCCAAAGCAGAACAAAAAGAAGTAAATCTTAATCAACTTTTAAATTAAAACACTATGCAACTATTTGAAAACCTGCCTTGGTACGGGTATGTAATCCTTGCCTTGGGCATTGCCTCCTATGCTTATAAATACTTTAAGATCGGTAAAGCTGAATTCGATAAACCTACCCATCAAAAAGCAAAATTCAAGAAATCATCAGATAGCCAACTTAATAAAGAGCAACTTTTCTCCCTTGCTCTATATACTCCTATTGCAGAATGGTGGGGTGCGGACACCAACACCCTCAGGTTCCTGGATGCAAAGGCTATTCAACCCTATATGAAAGGTTGGGGAATAGATACGCAAACCGATTATTGGAATCTTGCAGAGTATTTCATGAAGGAAGGTCGGCGCTTTTATTTTGATTTTATCCATCAGATGATTCAGACCGAACCGGAAGAAAACTGGGCCGAAGTCGTGAATCAAAAATTTGGTAACAATGAGCAGGCCCAACGTTATTTAAGGCTATTAAGCACGGAGGAATCTTTGGAAAAACTTAAGGAAAAAGGGATTCTCACCTTTGATTCAGAAATGGACCTTGGAGTGTCAGGATATGATGCAGCCATTTTGGTAGGTCAGGCAAGAAAAGCCTTCACTGCTAAACTAATTTCAGAGGAAGATGCTTGGAAAGTCATTGACTTTGCCAAACAATTGGCAAAGAGCAATTTCTCCTCATGGGAAGAATTCGGAAAAAGTTTCGCACTGGGATTGGAAATGGATATGAGGGATGACCATAATAATTACACAGAGGAAATTTTGCATCTCTACAAACAAGCGTTGGAATCCGAATCCAGCCCTTGGAATAACATTAATTGGTCTTAAGCAGCTTATGGAACCCCTACTCATCCGAGAGACCTTCTCCGAAGTTCAAAAATCCCTGATTGATATTCATCTGCAGCGGAAACGAACCCTATTATTTCTTAAAATCATGTGGGGCATCACCGGAATTTATTTTCTAGGGATGTTACTGATGTTGGGAGGTTATTATTTCCCAGCTCTTGCCATTCCCTTTTCACAAATTCTGCCAAGCCCATCCAAGCCTTATACCCAGATGTATTTATTCATGGGGTTGATGGTATTGATCTATGTTTCTTCCTTTTATTTTGTCAGGATATTTCAAAAACTCAAAATAGCTGAAAACAATACCATGGCCAAAATGGCCCAAAGACTATTTCCCGAATTGGAATTCACCCAGGGAGCCAATGCTCCCAAAAAGGAAATTCTAAACAGTAACCTTTTTGCCTGGGTCGATAAAGATAGCCACGTAGTCAGTTTTGGCCAGCTAAGGAGTAAATCCAAAACTTCAGAAATCAACCTAGCTGATATTGGAATACTCGAAAAAAACCTATCCAACACAGCCACAGATGTATTATTACAGATACCGCTCCTGAATATGCTGGTGGCACTTTATCAATACATAGTTAAAAACTTGCTCAGCAATGTACCCAAAGACAGTTTGAATTACTCCTTCAGGGGCATGTTTTGCTGGCTAAGGTTTCAGAAAAAACTAATTGGCCATACCGTGGTGATTCCCAGAAATCAGAATATCAAAATAGATAGATGGGCCAGTTTCAATTTTAGGGATGAAGAGCAGGTCCACTTGGAGGACCCTAGATTCACCGAAGAGTTTATTGTCTATGGTACAGACCAGGTGGAAGCCCGATATGTGATATCAACTGCCTTGATGGAAAGAATATCAGCATTGAAGTCCAAATTCAACCGCCCAATTTTCCTATCTTTTCAGGATAGGCAAATGTATTTGGCTGTAAAAAATGAAAATGGGTTGTTCTCTTTTACCTCTGAAAATTTGAATAGTTTATCAGTAGTTGAAGAGTTGACCAGTGAAATTGAGACTGCATTAAACATTGCAAAAGACCTTAGGCTTTCCGTTTAATGTAACTCAAAAATCCACGTCCTTTGGGCGTGGTCATGTTCTTGTGGGGCTTTGCCCGAAACGCATATGCGGTTGAGAAAAATTTGTGGTGCTTAGCAAAAATCGGGGTTAAAGCCACATCCTTTGGTTGTGGATAGTCCGATTTTAACAAATTTTTTACTCTCAGCTACATAGAACCATCAATTTTTCTTTCGGAGGTTTCCATAATCTTTTTTGTTTTTTGCGGAACAATGAATTACGAAACTGCTACTATTATAGGGCAGCCCACTTCTGGTTCCAATGGAAATATCAACAGCTTTACACTTCGGGGGATTTCATCATTTCCTTGAGACCGTTGCAAGGATAAAATTCTTTTATGTAGTTTATTTGTAGATATTTAGGCGTGTTTTTATCTATGTTTTTTGAATGGTTTTATGTATTTTATGGTATGAAAAACGAACAGAAACTTGGCTTTTCGGATTATTTAGTTCAAAAGAGAAAAATCAAACAGGAATTCTTCAACCAGATCAACCAGCTGATTGATTGGCGTCCGGTTTCCAATTTCATCAACAAACATTACCAAAAAGGCGAAAGCGCCACAGGCCGTCCATCTTATGAAGGGATCGTCCTTTTTAAGATGACCCTGCTGCAGACCTGGTATGGACTGAGCGACTATGAGGTCGAGGACCGGGTAAATGACAGTATTTCCTTCAGCCGTTTTGTCGGCATCAGCTAGACAATCCTGTCCCCGACCATAGCGTAATCAGCCGCTTCAGGACAGAACTCACCAAAAAAGGGGTCTATGAAAAGCTTTTCAAGGCAATGAACAAACAGCTGGAAAAGCACAGGATACTAGTAAAGACCGGTGCTATTGTGGATGCCAGCATCATAGATAACTCCTTGAAACCCAAAGGAAAAACCACCTATGAGATAGCCACTGACCGTGGGCAGGAAAGTGGCCCGGAGGAACAGGAGGAAGAACTGCAGGTACAGATGCTTGTCAAGAAGCAACATCCCGGTGTGGACAGCGAAGCCAGGTGGATAAAGAAAGCAGGGAAAACGCGGTATGGCTATAAGAAACACCACGTGACCGATACATAAGGACTGGTGCTCGGGGTACTCACCACTCCGGCAAATGTAAACGAGATAGCCAATCTGGAAGAGGTGCTGGCTACAGCGGACCTGCCGGAAAACATCCATATTTATGCGGACAAGGGTTATCGCTCAGCCAAGAACGAAGAGCTGGTGAAGAGCAAAAACTTAAAAAGCAGAATCCTTCATAAAGCCAAAAAAGGACAGCCACTGACAGAACGTGAAAAACTCAGGAACCGACTGATCGGCAAAACCAGGCTTAAGGTAGAGCGGACATTCGGGGGGGGGGGATAAACAGATGGTTTAATTCTACCTGTGCCAGATATAAGGGGATTCTGAAAATGCATACCTAGAATCTGATGGAAGCCATCGCCTACAACCTTTACAGGTCCCCTGGGATAGTTGTGTCCAGACTGATAAAAACAATAAAGTAGACAGGTAAAAAGGCTCAAAAGGAGCCTTTACAAGAAATATGATTGGTTTTTGACAACATAAAAAAACAGAAAGCGGGCGAAAAAAAACAAAAAAACGATGGTTTTTTTCAAGACTTTTCTTTTGCAACGGTCTCTAAGCAGGAA
Organism: Algoriphagus aurantiacus; assembly: GCF_035156405.1. Classification (NCBI taxonomy): domain Bacteria; kingdom Pseudomonadati; phylum Bacteroidota; class Cytophagia; order Cytophagales; family Cyclobacteriaceae; genus Algoriphagus; species Algoriphagus aurantiacus. Next base: position 66,953 of record NZ_JAXRUT010000021.1, read on the forward strand.
AAGGAACAACCACCCACCTGCTTCCAAGGAGATGCTCTTTGTCCAGCAGGAAACAAAAACTATCCTCCTCCCCTAGTTACTTCCGAAGAATCAAAATTTAATCTCAATGAGACGCTGGATGACCTGGATAGGAGATTACCGGGCAGGGAATTTTTCAGAGTAAACCGAAAGATTGTTATTCATTACCAGGCCTATATCCTCTTTCAGTCAAAGGCTAGACTAGATAAGGAGCACATGGCTGGATACCCTACTTCATTGACAATTAGTCAGGTTGGAAATTCAATTTTGGCTTAGGCAAATTACCTTTTTAACAAGTAATCATTTTTTGCATACTATAATATTCAAAAATCATATTATTATCCATTTTGAATAGTATACTATGCAAAATGGATAAATTTTTACAATCTAAATAAAAAGAATATTATACTATGCATTTAGCGCATATTTTACTAAAATTGCATATCTTAATATGCATTTTATACCATTATGTTTACGTTCTCATTTAACAATATTGAAGATATAAAAAAGGAAACAGGTATGCTTTTGCGCAAAATGCGTAAGTCAAAAGGCTTGTCCCAGGATGAACTTGCAGAAAAGTTGAGCCTCTCCAGAATTACAATACAAAATGTGGAGGCAGGCAAAAACTTCAATATCGATACGCTGCTGCTGATTCTCCAGCATTTTAACCAGCTGGAAAGTTTCAATAAATACATTAAAGAAAAATCGGAAGAATATGATAACCTGGACTCTTTATACTAATGCCTAAAAATGAACTCATAACCGTATACTGCTTTGGGCAGGAAATTGGCAGGTTGGGCTTTGACGAAAACCGAGGTATCTCCTATTTCCAGTACAGCGAATCCTTCCTGGAATCAGGAAAAATGAAAAATCTATTCCCTCCCCAGATGGGAATTATCCAAAGAATTTCTCCAACCCAGGTATTCAGGGGATATACAAGCAACACCTTCAGAAGCTTACCACCGATGATAGCAGATTCCCTACCTGATATGTTCGGCAACATCATTTTTAAAGAATGGCTGGAAAGTACCCGAAGTGATTTTGCAAAAATAACAGTATTGGAACAATTGGCTTATGTAGCCAATCGAGGTATGGGTGCATTGGAATTCAGGCCAAAAAAGGAAATACCGAAAAACGCCACTATCGTTATCGATGATATTGTCGAGGTGTTGAAAAAAGTAATGGATACCAAAGAAAGAACAGTAGCCATAAACCTAGATCATGAGTCCTTGCTGACCGTATTTAAAATTGGTTCCTCAGCCGGAGGTGCACGTCCAAAAATTCTGATTTCCGAACATAAGAAGGACGGAAAAATCATACCAGGAGACATTAATTATTCGGATGAATACACTCATTACCTTGTCAAACTCAACCTGGACGAAGTGCCCTACAACAGGGAGTTGATTGAATACAGCTATTATCTTTCTGCAACCAAAGCAGGGATCGAAATGATGGACTCCAAAATGATCGAAGGAAAGCATTTCGCAACCAAACGATTCGACAGGGTTAATGGAGAAAAGAAGCATGTACTTACCATAACAGGCCTGACTGGTTGGGACTATACGGATACCACCTCGCCACAGACCTCCTATGAGAACCTCTTCAGGTTACTGCCATTCCTACATATTCCTCATGCAGAATCCGTACAACTCTTCAAAAGGATGGTATTTAATATTATATTCTGCAACAAAGACGACCACTTCAAGAACCAAAGTCTTATCTATGACGACCTGCAGGACAGCTGGAATCTAGCGCCAGCCTATGACATCACCTACTCGCTTAACCCGCTGATAAATTTTAAAAAGAGTTACCGGGTCCTTTCGGTCAATGGTAAAAAAAACGACATCACCTTTGCCGATGTTCAGGCAGTCGCAAATCAATTTACGATTAAAAACTATAGACAGATTATTCTTGAAATACAATCGATAATACCTTTTTGGATCGAGAAAGCTGTCGAGCTAGGCATACCAGAACTCATTATCAATAGGATTAAAAATGATTTTACTACACTGATTCAAGAGTAATGGTGTGGGTTAAAAAACGAGCTGAACCAGCCAGGAACTACTAATAAATAAACCTATCATACTCCTTTCTTCTCACAATCATCTTAAAAGCATCATTTACTCCAGGTGGTTAGCTTCCACCAAAAAAGTGACTCCATAGCATAACCCCGCTAATTTGCTCCATTCCCGAAGAATTTGATATCACGCAATGCGAGCTATCCCCATACCCCAACTGTTTATACCAAAAACTTGCAATCTTGCAATCTTGATTTTTCTACTCCAATAAAAACCAGCTGTAAACCCTTTCAAACTATTCCCTTAAAAGGATTTAACTACTTATAAACCAATGCAAAAGCAGTAACACTCTCCAGAAAGGAAATCAACCTTATTTTTTCACTGAGAAGAAGGATCCACTCAATCAATAACTCCATTCTAAGCTGCTAACTATACCGCAATCCCGGCCATAGCTACCCAGTACATAGAGCGGCTTTTTTGACTAAACCACTATGGACTTAAAGTCCATAGGCTGAAGTTTGGCTAATTTCTAGCGTAAAACAACGCTGCTAGTGTTGGATTATCTGATTTTTTAAGGCTTTGTAATTTTTTCTGGATATTCACGAAGTCGGAGAAATTGATTTTTGCGTTGTATGCCCAGTTCATTGCTCTGAATTGATTAAGAATATCTCCTGTAGTTACTCGAACTGATTTTTGGATTTTGTACCATTTTGGTCTTGGAAGAACTTGTTTTTTGGCAGTTTGTGAAGCTAGGATTAGCAATGAATAGGTCGCTGCTACAAAGGCGGGAGCTTTGGCGCACGCTTCCTTCGTTCTCACCTGGGCTTGACCACATCCCATTATAGTTTTTTCTTCTTTGAAGTTGACTTCTATCTCCCATTTCCAAAGGTATGCTTGCAGCAGAGTAGCCAGGTCCATTTCTGGATCGGTGCAGATAATGTAGGCAGGATCTCTGTAGAGTAATCGGGAGTTTTTTGTCTTCCTATAAGCTATCGGGCGGATGATGACCAGAACCTCTTACTTCACCATTGTAAAGTTATGTCCTAAAGAGATTTAAACAATCTTCCCAAAAGCTCCAAATCCTCCTCAAAATAGTTCGACTTCTGTATCGCCAGCTCCGCCAATTCGACAGACCCTCCAATGGAATAAGAAAACTAAAATCCCAATTCGAAAAAATTAAACCGATTCATAGATCCCCTTCAAATAGCCTATTGCAAAGATTTTCCCAGTGATTTCATAACCAACCGAAGTATTCCCCCTAAAAGCCCCCTGTGTTTCACCGTACATTGCGGGAGCATGATCTGGACGTATAGGTCCATCAAAGTTATATTTTTTATAGATTTTAAACATTTCAACCATATCTGTTGGGCCATTGTCATGGAAAGTCTCTCTGAAATTATACTTGTCACCTTCCACATCTCTGATATGGAGAAATGAGATTCGTCCCTGGTCTAGCCACTTTTCGGCTAGTCTAGAAATATCCTCCCCCATCATAAGAAAGGAAGCTTGACAAAAGGTGATTTTATTACTTTCTATTGGAAAGCGTTTCCATACTTTTTCAAAAGAGGCAGCACTCGTCAAAATTCTACAAACTCCTTTCAGGGGACTTATCGGCGGATCATCTGGGTGCAAGGCCATATTCACACCCGCGGCTTTTGCTTCCGGCAAAACGGCTTCAAGAAAGTAAAACAAATTATCCCAAAGTTGGACTTCACTAACACGAAGTTCTTCGGACACCAATTGATTTAGGACATCTTCGTGATAAAAACCGCTTACCTGTGCTCCTCCCCTTTCGGATACATCCACTCGTGTTCTAAACCAACCAATCGTTGCCATGAAGTTGTAACAAAGCAGTTGAATCTCCAATTTTCCCATATTTCGAAGCAACTGAATATATTTCTCTATAGTTTGATCTCTTTCAGGCAAGCCAAGTTTGATCGGTTGCATATCAAATTGATCACCCTCTAAGCCTATTAAAGAAAACCCCTTCTGCTTAAACTGTTCTGTAATTTTCCTTAGCGAATCAAAATCAGAAGGATCAGACAGTCCCGAAAGGTCTGAAACTGCTTTGGTAATGGCATGATTGACGCCTATCTGCTTTGCCAAGGCCCACTTTCTCTCATCATATTTGGCTGGTAATAGCATGGAGAATATCATTCTAAAAGTATCCTCCTTTATCCGAAATAGACTTGGCGCTCTGACCTTCTTTCACCCATCCAAAAATCTTCTTTTCGTTTTCTTTTATTTCTTCAGCTCTCAGTAGTACTTCATAAGCTACTTCTCGAGGCACAGCCAAAACCCCGTCTACATCACCCATAATGACGTCTCCTGGTTTGATAAAACATTTGTCTATCTGAATAGGAACCTGATAATCGGTAATCAAGCATCGTCCCAAACTTCCATTAGAAGATTTATACTTATAAAAAACAGGAAAATCCGCCTCCAAAATCTGATGTGTATCGCGGATTCCACCGTCGACACAAGCAGCTTTTACTCCCTTTCCTTTGGCAGTAGCAGTCATTACACCGCCCCAGGATGTGGACTCCTCATCACCACTGGTATCATAGATCACAAAAGCATTGGGCTGCATTTCATCCAGCATTTTTGTTCTAAACTCCATTTCCCCACTGACTCTGGTACTACTGGAGCTTTTGACTGTAAAAGCAAAGCCAGCAATCGTATGATATTCACGTAGAGCTTTGATACGAATAGGTAACGCTTGATTTAAATAGGTAAACTCCCTTAGCACATCATTTATTGCTCCTGTATAGATCTTCTCAAAGCGGCTCAAAAGTTTCTCATCCGAAATAGGGAAACTGACTTTTGAAACAACCTCCCTTGCTTCAATCAATTTCTCGAGATTCATCATCCCGACCTCTTTTTTATAGTTTTCTACACTCATATTAGCTTAATTTTTTAAAATTTCATTTACTGTTTGATCGGGAATAGACTTTTGTCTGCTATCAAAATAGGCCCATCATAGATAGGTATGTTACGGATGATAAACTGCTCGCCTTCTTTAGTCCATTGGTTGCGGGAATATCAAAAACTTCGCCTGTGATCATATCAACATATACAGGTTTATCAAATTTCGCATTGCCAAAAGTTAAAGTTGACAGTCGCTTTTCTGTGGAATTATTGGGAACAGACTTGTTTTCCCAAATGGTAAATACTTGCTGGCCTGTTTGCCGATGTTTGTATCCGTAAGCAGCAAAATTTCTGTCTGGACTATGGTTAAAAACCACCTTCACCGCATCTTCAGAAATATATTTTGAGTTAAGTGAATCTTTTGCATCTATGACAAGCTCTAGGGAATTGTCAAAAACGGCCGTAATATTCTGAACCGCATAATAAGCCATTTTTGGGCGGATTACCTTTTTGGTAGAATCAGACATGAGTAGACCTTTCACGTTCAGTCTCTTTATAGGGCCACTGTTATAGGCCATATCAATAATGGAAAAAACACTGCTTTCAATACCATGACCCAAATCTCCCAGCATCCGCCGGGTATCCAATTTAGCTTGGGAAAGCTCTGTCCAGTCATGATCACCAATTGCTCCCCTCCCTGTCCCACCGAAAGAAGGATCTCCATTTTCTCCTTGTCTCAGTGTAATCTTGGTAGAATATTGTTCCAAAATCTTCTTCATTTCCATCACTTTGGGATAGTTGGAATAATGACTATAGATATAGTTATTATATGTGATGTTATCCATCACTCCAAGCATTCCTGACTCATGCACTACTTTGAAAAAAATACCCGCATACTCCAAATCAATATGCCCCAAAGCCAATCCCGAGGCCTTCGCGTCAGGTTGAATTCGCTTTACGATCTTGATGGTTCGAATATTTGAAGCAGCGGCTATCCCTACTGTGTTTTCAAGATTATCCCCAAAATTTGGCTCGTTCCAAATTTCCCAGTTTATCACTTTGTCTTTGTACCTAATCACCATAGCAGCAACCCAACGATCCCATGCGGCAAGCACATCTTCAGAATGTGGAACACCCGCTGCTAAATTGATTCCTCCACCGCCTTCATATATTTCATTTCCGTAGGAAAACTGTATCCAAGGTTCTAGACCACGAGATGTCACATCATTGACAATATGATCTAGCCATTCCCAATTGTATTGACCTTTGACTTTCTCAGTTTTCGCCCATCTTCCCTGAAGTCGTAATCTTTTGATACCTAATGGATTCAAATATTCTTTGTATGTATCATAATCAGCGAAGTCTCTATCCATTGTTTCACAGCCCAAAAGCCAATTGGAAGCTTCAATTTCATCTGCATTTCTAGGCCTGATTTCACCAATTTTAGTAAATCCATAAGGACTTGTCGTCTGAGCAAAGGAGTGAAATCCGAAGAGGAAAACAAAACAGGGAATTAATGTAATTATTAAGCTTTTCATTAAACATTCTTTAAATACCTGAATCCGCCTGAAAGCCTCCATCGATAGGAATAACCGTACCAGTCACAAAACCTGCATTCTCCTCGCTAATAAGCCAGTTCATACAACCCAGCAGTTCACTTGCCTGTCCAAATCGATAAATCGGTGTTTGCCGAAGGATATTCTTCCCCCTTTGACTTGTCGTTCCATCGGCATTAAATAAGATTTTCTTACTTCTTTCATTGACAAAGAATCCCGGGGCAATGGCATTTACACGAATATTTGCCGGTGCCAAGTAGGTTGCAAGCCATTGAGTGAAATTGGCAACTCCGGCCTTAGCCATCCCATAAGCCCCTACCCGTGAAAGCGGTTTGAATGAATTCATCGATGCGATATTAATAATTGTGCCTCCTCCATTCTTAGCCATATCCTTTCCGAAAATCTGACAGGGAATTACTGTCCCCATGGTATTTGTCTCAAGAACAGACTGAAAAGAACCTAGATTAAGGTTGAAAAAACCTCGTGTACCTTCCTGAACTTCCTGAAGTTCATCCGGTTGATACTTCACATAATTAGTCACTGCATCAGCCTGATTTCCTCCTGCACCATTAATCAGAATAGTACATAGACCCAATTGCTCAAAAACCTGCAATCTAGCCTTTTCAACTTGAGCAGCAGATGTAACGTCAGTACTGATAGCAATAGCAGTTCCTCCTGCCGCTTCTATCTCTTGACGTACCACTTCCAATTTCTGAACACTCCTTCCCAGAAGTGCCACAGCAATCCCCTGGGATGCCAATGATCTGGACATTTCCGAGCAAAGCGTACCCCCTGCCCCTGTTACTACCGCGACCCGCTTAGTTTTATTAGTTATTGACATACGCCCTGTCTTTTTTGAATCTTAGTTTTGATGTTGTTATATGAAATATTTGAGATCAATTCTGAAAGCATGTCCATATCATTGGGGATTTTTCCTTTTTCTGCCCAAGCTCCAATTTGATCGCATAGAATTCTCCTAAAATATTCATGTCTTGATAAGGAAAGGATACTTCTGGAATCGGTCGTCATTCCAATAAATGAACTCAAAACCCCGTAGGAGGCTAGATCACTGAGATGATTTCGGATACCTGTCTCATAATCATTATACCACCAAGCAGGTCCAAACTGAATTTTTCCATTAATCCCGTCCTCAACATAGGAGCCCGTTAAACTTGCAAAAGATGTGTTGTCAGATGGATTTAGGGTGTATAAGATGGTTTCAGGTAAAACCTCACTTCTTTCCAACCCATCCAAGAACACTGTCAAAGAATTAATGTCACAAGCATTCCCAATACTTGCGAATCCACCAGTCGACCCTGCCAGCTTTCGCAATCTGGTACTGGTTTTACGCTGGGCACCAATATGAAGCTGCATGATCCAGTTTCTCTTTCCATATTCGGTTCCCAAAAAATGAAGTAAAAATGATTTTAGTCTGATCAGGTCAATTTCCACTGGAAAATCTCCAGCTATCAATTGTTCAAAAATATTTGATGCATCGCCCTCGTCAGTTGGTATATACGAAAAACCTGCATCTAATGCATGGTCTGCAAAAAAACATCCCCTGGCTCTAAAATAATCCAGACGGATTTTGACTGCCTCCTGAAAATCTTGAAGGTTGCTGATTTTCATTCCAGTAACGCTTCCCAACTCTATTATCCAGTTTCTGGAATTGGTTTTGGAAAAACTAACCAGGCTATCCGCGCGAAGTGAAGGAAGTACTTGAGTTTCCAATTGAGATAAACGCAGAGATTGGTGTGGTTCCAAATCATCCAAAATATCATCTGAGGTTATCAGAATTTCACTTCCAAACCTGCTTATTAGGGACCTACAACTGAATTCCTTTTGTTGAAGCATATCATTACAGGAATTCCAAATCTCCATGGCATTGGAAGTGTTCAATAAATTATCGATCCCAAATATTTTTTGCAACTCCAATGCACTCCAATGAAATAAAGGATTCCCAACTGTTTTTGGCAGTATACCTGCCCAGTTTAAGAACTTTTGAAGATCACTGGCAGATCCCGTAATCCCCTCTTCACCAATTCCACAGATACGCATGGCACGGTGCTTATAAGGATCTTCGTTGACCCAGAGCTGAGCGAGGTTTTCAAACCCTTTATTTTCGGCCAAATTATGGGCATTGATATGATTATGAAAGTCTATAATTGGCAAGGAAGAAGCTACCTCATGAAATAAAGATATCCCTGTTTTATTGCCTATCAACCAATTATCGTCAATAAAGTTTTTCATAAAGCTCAAAAGGTTTTAGGTTTGGTTTTTTTGGAATAGAAAAACAAAATAGCCGAAAGCAGCACAAGAAATAAAGCTCCATAGATAGCTATGGTACTTCCCAGTGTTCCTATGGAAAACATTGCCATCCCGAAAATGAGTATGCCACTTATTGCAAGTGCAACTATAAATACGATGAATAGCATATGCTGGAAAGCTCTGGATATTTCAGGGATTTCATCTTTTCGCAATGGTGTATTTAGCTGTTTGAAAAATTCCTCAACCCGATTTTTGTAATCCATACTTTTGGAAACAAACCATCCTGAACCAAAAAATATTAGAAAGCAAACCACGATTTCAATCAAAGTTGCCAATTCCCAACTTAGGTCTGATATTCCATTCAAAACCAGTCCTAAAACAATCCCAACGATCACAGTGGCAATTGCTCCAAGGGGTCTAGGTTTTTTAAATATTATCCCAAAAATCAAAGGAACAGCCAGGGGAATAGAGAAGATGCCTGTGAGCAATTTGTTCGCTTCAAAAGCTCCGCCCAACTGCCCGACGAATAAGGCGCCGATGGTTGCAACGATTCCCACGAGAATAATATTGAGCCTTGCTACCCAGATATAGTGTATATCAGAAGCATTTGAATTGAATAGCCGCTTGTAGATATCATTGGTTAACACCCCGGACATGACATTAAATTCGGAATTAAGCGATGACATGGTGGCCGAGAAAATTGCTGCCAGCATCAACCCCATTAATCCAGTTGGCAATAATTTAACCGCCACTCCAACATAAGCCATTTCAGGGTTACTTAAATCAGGCAAAATCTCCTGAGCAGCTATTGCTGGCATTAGAAAGAAAATGGGAAAGACAAAAAATAAAGCGGCCGTAAAATAACCCAGTTTACTAGCTGATTTTTCATCCTTTACACTGTAAAATCGCTGGATAAAAACCCAATTCGCATTGTATTTCAAACTAATCAAAAGATAATAGACCAAAATCCAAAGCGGAGTTGCATTCGGTCCATTGAATAAATTAAAATGAGCAGGATGGGCAGTCATCAGGTTTGACAAGCCACCCGAAGCCTCCAATGACAAGGGAACCAAAATCAAAGAGGCAAAGATCAAAATCACAAACTGCAGCGTATCCATCACTACAACTGCCCAAACCCCACCGACGATTGTAAAGGCTGTGATTACGAAACCTGAGATCAGGATACTTTCAAAAAAGGAAAAGGAAGTTGCCGTTGTAATAAAAATGCCAATTGCATAAAGTCTTACCATATTATCCAAAAAGCGGATAACTAGACCAATCCAACTAAACGTCTGTCGCACACCTGGATTGAAACGGGTCTCCATATATTCTACTGGTGTAATTATGCCTGACCTTCGCCATCTTTTGCCCAGATATTTAGCAGCAACTAAGCATGGAAATATAGTGCTCCAGAGAATAATTACCCCAAACAACCCATACTGATATGCTATCCCTGCGTGTGCGACAAATACGAAAGAGCTGAACAACCCCATGTAATTACTAATGGCTCCTATTAACCAGGGAATGGTATTTCCTCCTTTAAAATACTGTTTTATGTCCTTTACAAACCATCCGAAAAAAGCTCCTACTCCAGCCATCAACAGCATATAAAGTATGAATGCATAATAATCCAGCTGTTCAAGTTTTTCCATTATAGATTAAGGTTTGGAGAATATCAAAAATGGCAGTAAGCCTTATTGTGTTAAAAAACAAACTAACAAAGTGGGTGATTTTTTATTGAAAGATCCATTATTGACGCTATCCAAATGACTAGCATAGTTGATTCCACTTCACTTGAATAAGGAAATTGGATTAAAAATCCCTTCCTTGAATTTTGGAAAGTTAGAATTAGGAAAATAAAATAATTGTGCAAATAAAAGAGATATGGTGTCTGCATATGATTCTGGGTTTATTGAGTTTCATCTATAATATCAATGATAAATTAAATGAAGCATTTATAATCACTAAAGTAGCAGCTCTTAGACTATATGGGTTTCATGAATTTTGCCAGCTATAATACTATTTTACCAATTTTTTAAAGCATTTTCTTTTTTTTGGCAAAAATTCAACATATTCAAACAGTTACATAAACCCAAAATTTAAATCACCATGCTACCACTGTTTTTAAAGAAAAACACGAGATCTTTTGAATCTTCATTTTATAGCGCAAAGTTCTCTGTGAATCATACCTATGATAGTTGGCATCATCATGAGGAATTGGAATTCCTTCACATTATCAAAGGAAGTGGCACAAGATTTATCGGAGACAGCATCGAACCCTATTCAGATGGCGACATTGTATTGGTTGGGCCAAATTTACCCCATGTTTGGCGATCAGATAAAATTTACTATGAAGGCATTCCCGAACTGCGCTGCGATTTAATTTTGACACAATTTGCGGCTGATTTCCTGGGTTTGGATTTTTTAAAGTTACCTGAAATGATAGGTCTCAATGAATTGATCAAAGATTCCTATCAGGGATTACAAATCATAGGATCAACCCGTAAACAGATTTCCAGCAGGTTAATGAAACTTACTGAGATGGAAGGAAGTGATAAATTATTAGAGTTTATTCAAATATTATTAATGATCTCAAAAAGTAAAGAATATAGAAAGCTTTCCAGTTCCGGGTTTGTGGACACTTATCATTCCAAGGGAGGAAAAAGAATCAATAAAGTTCATGACTTTATTATGAACAACTTCATGGAAGAAATCTCCCTAAAAGAAGCAGCAGATATTGCTTATATGAATGAAACTGCATTTTGCCGCTTTTTCAAAACCACTACCCTCAAGACCTTTACTCAATATCTAAATGAGGTTAGAATCGGATATGCATGCAAACTTTTGCTCAATGAGGATTTAAATATTGCCGGTGTAGGGTATGAGTGCGGCTTTAAGAATATATCTTATTTCAACAGGGTTTTTAAAAATTCATTGGGAGTAACGCCTCAGCAATACCAGAAAAAACACATTGCCTAATCGATCACTCCCAATATTAAATACTTGTCACTGAAGTTCTATCCAGTTTTTTTCGAGAATCAAAAGAGGCCAGTCTCCAGCCGGCATATTTTTATAATCCCAACCGTTTGCACCCTTTCCAATGCTATCCGCTGGTATTTCATACACTTTCCCTGTAAATGGATTTACTAAAACAGGATTCTTAAATTTGGGCATATTTGAAAGCGTGACTTTTGTAAATGACAACTCATCCGTTGGTTTTTTTTCTGCATCCCAATAGGCCACAGAATTCGCCTTAGTTTGTTTGGATTGAAAAGCGTAAACCAGTACTTCATTCACATTAGTTTTAATATTCACTTTAACTGCGACACTTATGTCTCCTGAAAAAATGGTCGCCATATTCTGATAGGCATAGTAGGATAGTTTTGCTTTTACAATGCTATTATCAGAGTTGGCCTGAAGCAACCCCTTAGAATTTAATCCACTCATATGATCACCTGCTTTGTAGTTCATGTCTGATATTTGAAAAACACTGGTAACATCGATTTCATTTCCCATATCTCCAGCCATTCTTCTCAAAACATATTTGGCTTGGCTAATCTCAGACCAGCCTTCTTTAGACATGGCTCCTACAGCAGTTCCCACGGCGGTAGAAGGAGCTCCGTTTTCCCCTTGCCATAACTCAATGTCCTCCCTATAAGATTTCACCAATGTGCGAAGGTTTTCAACTTGCCCATAGATTGCTTCTGGCCTTGCAGTATACCCATGAAATGTCAATATATCAAATTGATCCAGTCTGTCCTCTTTTTCAAGTATATCCAAGATTGACCTAACATATTCTACATTGCGTAAACCTGCCAGTCCTAACGCAATTATACGTGAATCCGGTTGGATTTTTCTTATAATATCGGCAGTACGGACATGAAAAATGGCAAAATCATCTGAAGTAAAGCGTTTACTGATATCAGGCTCATTCCAGATCTCCCATTCAGTTACACGGTCCTTATATCGTGAAACTATTGCCTCTACCCACTTATCCCATGCTAAAAGAGCCTCGTCAGAAGTAGGAATTCCACCTGCTAATGCAGGTTCTCCTCCCCCTTCATAAATTGGATTCCCATAAGAAGTCTGTATCCATGGATGGACACCTTGTGCCAATGCATCATCTACAATGCTATCCATCCAGGAAAAATCGTATACACCTTTCACTTTCTCACACTTTGCCCATCCCCCTTGCAGCCTAATTCTCTTTGCCCCCAATGGGCCTAAATATTCCTTATAGGAATCATAATCTGCATAATCCCTATCTAATGTCTCTCCTCCAATTGACCATCGGGAGGATTTTATCTCATTTGCGGACTTAGTGTCCAATTGTCCAATTTCTTTAAATGGAAATTCTTCCTGGCCAAAGGAATTATTGATGTTTGCCAATATTAAAAGCATTGACAAAAAGAAGTAACTAAAACATCTCATAGCTTTATTTTTAAACGTAGTTTATTGTTGAATTCTGCTTATTAAAAATTCCTTGGTTTCCTGCATTGTCTGTCTGACCAAACTTAAATTCATTTTTTTGTCCCCTCTGTACCAATTCTTCCATTTACCCTGGCTTTTGATCATTTTTGCCTTCTCCAAATCACTAAAATCAATTTCAGCCATTATCAAAAACTCATATTTCTGCCCAAACTTATTCTCTTCCAGAGATTCCCTTGCTCTTAAAATATCGGAAAGCCAGCCTGCCAACCCATGGATAATTAAATAATCAGGCATAAACTCAGTTCCAAACCGCAAATAGGTCTCGTTGTTGAGTTTAATTTGAAGATTCTCTGCCATATCTCCTACATTCAAGTACAGAGGATGGTTTATAAATGATCCTTAGCTGATAGTGGACTACAATAACTATAGATGAGTATAACTAAAACTATTTTAAATGGAATGACATTGGGTTTATTTAGTCAGAAATTGGAATTACAAATTGATTTAATCTATTGCACTAAAGCAATTCAATACCCAGGATTCTGAGTTAGGCTTCCATTAACATTGGCTTCAATTTCACTGGCAGGAATTGGCCAAAGCGCATGATGTTCCTGGATCTCATCTCCGTTATGTGGATTGTATTTCTGCACACGCTCAACCAATTTACCCAAACGAAGCAGCAGAATCCTCCTATCCTCTTCCATTGTCAATTCGCGAGCTCTTTCATCTAAAATATAATCAATAGTTACTTCACCGGGCTGCACAACAGTGGCATTTGAACGCGTACGAACCTGATTTATATCCGATGCGGCACGAGCTAAATCACCCTTAGCTAAATAGGCCTCTGCTCTTAAAAGCAAAGTCTCCGGCAATCTGAGGTAGTATTGATCAGCATATGTAGAACCTCCACCCGAATTTATAAGGCCAAGTGCTGGATCGGACAAAATTCCTGAAGGATGTTGTCCTGGAGTTGTCACTTTGGAAAAAAAGGGGTAAAATCTCCAGCGTTGAGCAATTAGATTAGCTCCTGGATATTTAACCGCGCTGGAATCGAAATAAGCCGATGCAGGATTATCATAAATAAAGTCTCTGACATAATTAAATTCCGAATTCCTGATATCAATATTAAAATCATTTTCCCATAGTTGATTTTCGACATAGTCAGTTGGCATCATAAAGCCAACTCCCCTGCCACCGGAATTTAGGGTAGAACGATGACCAAGTGAACCTGGATTTCCATCGGGGTCTATCAATGTAAAGCTAGCTGGAACCAAGATCCTTTCCATAGGATTTCCTCCCAATCCGCTAGAAATCAAAAATCCCCCTGGCAGATCAACTTCAATCTGCTCTACCCAAATTGCTTCTGTGTTTCCAGAAGATCTGTTTTGATTACCTACGCGGAATAAATCATAGTAAGTGTCTCCTGGGCTACTCGCCAAAGACCCAAATCTCCCAGTCATCAATTCAGTGGCAGGGTCATCAATTACTTTTGAAGTATATTTTATAGCCTGATCTAAATCACCCAAAACAAGATACATTTCTGCCAATAAATGAAAAGCAACCAGGTTTGAAAGCTTGCCATCTTGAGTTGAAGAAATAGAGGGGAGATTTTCTGACGCATAAATCAAATCTATTATAATTTGATCATATACCTCTTGGCGGGGTTGTCTTGTAAAATCAGCTTGCGGTGTCGTAACTTCCTTGAGTAATAAAGGAACATCGCCAAACAAATGGACTAAATTCCTGTAAGCATGAGCTCTGAAATAACTTGCCTGTGCTACAATCAAAGCCTTATCTGAATCAGCAATAGTGTTGTTCTCTGCAATTCGCTCAATTATACTGTTTGCACTAGATATTATTTTATATAACCTACTCCAGTGCCAATAAGGAAGCTGGCTGGTGGGGTTTAAAGAAACGTTATAATCTCCAAAGCGATTATTAGTTGTTGAAAGTCGAGCATCAAACATAACGTCTGTGCCATAGATAAGAGCCATGGAATTATTACTCGAATTAAACCTTAAACTTCTAAATTGAGCATATAGATCCACAACTGCTCCTTGAAAATTCTCAAGTGTTACAAATGAATTGACTGAGCTATAAAAATCTAAAGGCTCTTCTTTAAGAAAGTCATCTTCTACGCATGATACTAGCAGAGTAAATGATGCAAATACAATTATATATTTTAAGGAAATTAATTTCATAATTTTATCGGTTTATTATTAGAATGATATATCAAGACCAACAGTATATCCTTTCATTATAGGCAATGCTGTTCCCTGAGATGCCCCAAGCCCTTGACCGGTTTCGGGATCCCAACCTTCCCAATCAGTTAAGGTCAAGAGATTTTTACCGCTGACAAATATTTTGAAATTCTGCATCCTCCATCTATCCAGCATTTTTGTTTTCAAACTATACGCTAGAGAAATGTCCTGAATTCGAACAAAGCTTCGATCAAAGAAACGTCTTCCCCCAATTGCCGCATCAGCACCGGGTCTTCTATAGGTTGCGCCAGGGTTAGCGGGTGTCCAATAATCAATCTCTTCATACCAATTGCTGCTTTGTGCAGTTCCTGGCGTACCATAGCCACCAGACCATGGATTGTTTTCTCCCAGATATGAATTTTTTCCTCCCTGAATTGAATTGATAAAAAACCGTAGGGTAAAATCTTTATAGTGAAGGGTGTTCTGTATTCCGAAACGATAGGCAGGCTCTCTCCTTCCTATTATTTTCCTATCATCTTGAGGGGTAATCATCCCATCACCATCAAGATCTTTTAGTTTATAAAGACCGGGCTGAAAACCATTGGGAATATCTTCACCATCAGCTATCTGCCAAATACCATCTATTTCGTAAGAGTAAATTGAACCTATGGATTCACCAATAAAGAGGCTATTTGCAATTAAATTATCTTCCTTGCCATCACCGTCAGTGTCTATTTCAAGGAGCTTTTCAATTTTATTTGTATTACGGGAAATATTAAAACTCAAATCCCATGAAAAATCAGAATTGCTAATAAGATTTGCATTCAATACTGCCTCAATTCCTTTATTGTTAATTTGTCCCACATTGGATATAATGCTTGAAAAACCGGTGATATTTGGCAGGATATAATTCCAGAGCAAATCACGTGTGGTAGAATTATAATAATCAATTGAACCTGATATCCTTGAACCAATTACCTCGAAATCAAGACCGAAATTTACTCCCGCAGTTTTTTCCCATGTTAAATCGGGATTGGAAAGTGAAGAAATCTGCTGACCATTTTCAGTTGTCGATCCATCCCCAAATATATATTGGTTCGAAGGGTCTGTCGAGACTACTGCAAGTGAGCTATATCTGCTTGTGAGATTGCCATTTAACCCATAAGTTCCTCTGAATTTTAAATAATCAATAAACCGGGAATCACTCAAAAAGCGCTCTTCAGACAAAATCCAACCCATACCCAAAGAAGGGAAAAGAGCTGTTTTGTTGTTCTCTGCAAACCCGCTGAACCCATCTCTCCTCAAAGTTCCCGTTAATACATATTTGTCTTTAAAATCATAGTTTATTCTAACCATTTGGTAAAGACTTTTTTCCTCCCATGCTGAGGAATTAATCCTTTGAATCAGTGCTTGCTCTAGGCTATTATAGGAAAGTAAAAGATTTTGAAAGTTAGTGCCCTCAGCTTGTGTGTCCTCATACTTTACTTTATTAAACCCATATAAAAGAGTGGTATTAATACTATGATTATCACCAAAATCACGGGAATAAGTAATAATATTATCAAGCAACAAATCATACGTCGACCTGTTTATTTTAATAGCTCTGCCAGTCAATCCGGCATCATATGGACTTGAATTCCCAAGTACGTCCCATCTGTAGTTATTACTAAAGTTCACCCGATAGCTTAATCCTTCAATTTGTGGAATTCTTACATTAGCATAAAATATTCCCGAAATATTATTTCTTAAATCACTATCATCTGATGAACTCTGTAAATAGGGGTTAAGTCTATTGTCTCCCAAAGGATTCACTATTAGCTCGCCGTTTTGATTTCTGGGGTTTGCCAACGGACTCATTTGTGGTAGTTGTGAAAAGTCTGGGCTTTCCCCAGAGTAGTTAGAGAATGACCCAAAGGTATTGGCACCGATAGTCAGCCAATCAGTGATATCGGTATCTAGATTAATCCTTGCTGTTACGCGCTTGTATTTATCATTTAGAATCCATCCCCGTTGATCAGTAAAGCCCCCTGAAATAAAATAAGATGTCTTTTCTGAACTTCCACGAATACTAACCTGATGATCTTGGATATATCCAGGATTTGTCACTTCATCATACCAATTGTAGTCAGTTCCATTTTTCAGTCCTTCTATCAATTGGGGAAAATAACCTGTATTATTTTCTAATGTCCAATCAGGATTCTCTTGAATATAATCGGGCGCCAAAAATGCGTTCTGCCAATCCACATCTCTTGCACTTCTCAAATAAGCATCCCTGCCTAAGGAGGTAAGCTCATTTGCCGGACTTTGGGTAGAAAAAAATCCGGAATAACTGATGATCGGTTTTTGGGTTAGACTTCCTGTTTTGGTAGTAATTATTACCACACCGTTCGCCGCCTGTGCACCATAGATGGCCTTACTGCTTGCATCTTTTAATACATTGATTGATTCTATATCCTTTGGGTTCAGATCGGATATCCTACCCCTGTAATATACACCGTCTAAGACGATCAGTGGTTCCTGATTACCGTTTATACTTGATTGCCCCCTAATTTGAATATTAGGCTCTTGACCAGCCTGAGAAACCTGACCCACCGAAACCCCCGGAGTTGAACCATTTAAAGATTGTAGAATATTTGTGTTGGGTGACTCTTTAAATGCGTCTAATGGAACAGATGAAACGGCACCAGTTAGGTCATTTTTTTTTGCTGTTCCATAACCTATTACCACAACTTCTTCCAAATTGGAAATATCTGTGGCCATTGAAACATTAATTTGACTTTGGTTTGCGATTTCTTTCCTTTGGGTTGAATACCCGATAAAAGAAAACACCAAAATTTCCCCATTATCCGGAACTGTAATACTATAGCTACCTTTAAGATCAGTTACTACAGCTGTTGAAGATCCATCCAAAATTACTGTGACTCCCGGCAGCCCCTCTCCATTTTCATCCAATACCTTCCCTGTTATCGTTTTTTCAAATTCAATGGCCCGAATTGAGGTGCCATGTCCAATTTCTAATATTACTTTGGATAAAGCCGTCTGATTGGATAGAATCGGAATTGAAATCAAATAGAGAATCCAGATTCTAAAAAATCTCTTGGTAAAATTTGACATATGATTTTGGGTTAAATTGTTATTTTGTATCAGATGGAGGTTTAGTCAACTTTTCTGCTGTACTGTAACACGTCATTTTCACTGAAATAAAAGTAGAAGGATCGTCGTCTATAGTCTTTCATTTATTTTGCAGGAAATAGGATAATATTTGCATTATATGATTCTTAGCCATATGACATTGCAAGAATTAGGTAAATATGAGTGACTTTACTATCAAAGAATTACCAAAAAAATAAATTCAGATGAACTTATACTATCCAAAAACAAAATCACTCTTTAGTGAATACTTAGTGGAAATAAGACTTGGATCGACTTTAACGATTTCCGCAGTACTGCTACTTTTTATACTTTTCACATTTCAATCCTATTCGTTTTCCCAACAGTCGAAAGAGCTATTCTATGTCGGCACCTTTTCAGGCCAGCCAGATGAAGGAGTAAACGTTTATGAATTTGATAGAGCAAATTCAAAATTGAAACTAATTCAATCAGTATTTGACCGAGTTAACCCATCCTATTTAGAACTGAACCCAAATGGAAATTATTTATATACTGTAAACCGACAGGGATTGAGTGAATCTTCAAATGAAGGTTCTGTAAGTGTATTCAAAATCAATCAACTTAACGGTACACTTAGACTGATGAAAACTGTCGGCTCAAAGGGGATTTCCCCTTGCCATGTCTCGGTAGATCCAAAAGGGCGTTTCTTAACTATATCCCATTATATGAGTTCTCACCTATCTATTTTTAAAATCAAAAAAAATGGCAATGTGGGTAAATTGATTGAACAAATAAAATTGAAAGGATCTGGACCAAACCTTCCTAGACAGGCAGAGTCACACTTACATTCTGCAATTATAAACAAAACAGGCACTGCTTTATATGCATCGGACTTAGGTGCTAATCGAATTTATCAGATTGACATCAAGGAAATAAGATCCAAATTAAGGTTTACCGTTTCCGACACAATTTTTACTTCCCCCGGATCAGGGCCGAGACATTTGACAATATCACCAAATTCAAATTATGCATTCTCCATAGAAGAGCTTTCTTCTTCGGTAAGCATGTATTCTATAGATTTAACTAGCTTAAACTTACAATTGCTAGATAGGAAGTTAATGATAGATTCAGCAAGTAATGATTCTATTATGAATACAGCGTCAGATCTTGTCACATCTCAAGATGGTGAATTTCTTTATGCATCGAATCGCGGCTTTGACAACGTTGTTGTATATAAAATTGACCAAAGTGCAGATTCATTGATACAGATGAGAAGTGTTTCGAGCAGAGGAAAAAAGGCCAAGAGGAATTTATATGGATCAGTTCGGATCTTTTTTGATTGTTGCCAATCGTGACTCTAATCAACTTAACTTTTTAAAAATAGATCTGGATAGCGGCTTATTACAACCTACTTCAATAGCTGCAGACATCCCTAGCCCTGTGGTTATAAGACAGTTACAGCTACCTTTTTCCACAAAATAGAAGTATCCCTCCCTATAAATAGGGTCTAAGGTCCAATATAATAGAACACTAAACGCAGTCCATTCCTGTTTTTTATAGGGGTCTTATAGGTACTTGATTAGCCTAGCCAAAAGCTCCAAATCCTCCTCAAAATAGTTCGACTTCTGTATCGCCAGCTCCGCCTGACGGCACAAATCCGATTTTGAAGGATTTGTGCCTTTATTTTTATCAGGCAATCCGCTGTTTATCAGCTAGATGAGCTTATTAACTTCAGGAGTTCGAACTTTTTCAGCCTGAAAAGTTTTTTTTTGAAAAAGTCGAACTCAGTATAATTTTCTTTTCTTCTACACTTGCATTTTCGTATAACTCACCAAGCCTATACATCACATTCAATCACCTGTAAATCAATACATTAAAATCCTTTTTAGGCCTTAATTTTAAGACTGAAATCTGGTCTTCACTGTAGCCCTCCTTTTTTTTCTAAAAACAAAATCACGACTAAATCCCTCCTGAGCCCTTGCCATTAGCCATTTCCCACCAGTTTCAGTGGGCTATTCATCCAGCCGCTCTTGCACAGTCTCAAACTCAACAACTTTTTCTGAAATAATTGGATTCCTGCCAGCATAGGTTCTGGTGAAAGTTGCTTTTACTCTTTCTGACTTTAGGAAATAGGGAATCCAAATGAAAAGCCCGATTACCCCTTTAAAAATACCCCGAGCTGATGATTCATCATTTAACTCATTAAAGAATTGATCTGCTACATAAGCCTCCAGCAAAAGCGAAACAAAGTTGATACAAATCAATAGGATAAACATCTGAGGTGCTCCCGTCCGCAAATTGAAAAAGAAAATGGCTGTGAGAATAGAATAGGAAAACAACACAATCATGAAAACAAAACTCACTGCAATGAATACTGGCAACCCTTTTCCATAAATCTCAGCACCAGTCCAGACTGAACTATAAAAAAACGAACCGTCTATTAGATTATAAATGATCATTAATGGGGTTGAGAATAATATAATAGAAGGAATGATGAGCCAGCCACCAATACTTTTGTACAAGCTAGCGGATTGGCACTCCGGATTGAATTCTTTGTAAATCTTCTTACCCAAAAAGAAAAATCCTATCAGAATGCCCCCACAAATCAGTATGGATAGCATACTCAGAGAATTTACCCCATTGTTAGGACTGTAAGTCAAATAAAAATTGAGTTCGTCGGTAACGAGATTCTTATTTGCAATCAACTGAGAAACTTCGTCCCCTGGAATACTAGCCTGCAGTAATTCATACTGATGGCTAATATCTATTACATTGTTTTCCCCTTTTACGTCATTTTCATAAATAAATGCTCCAGCATCAATACGCTTGTGATAGGACTCTACAGGCCAAAATTCAGGCATTATCAACCTGGTATTTATCGTTAAAGATTCAGGAACCCCCAAGTAATAGTCCATTTTGCGGCTTGCGGTCTGAGGGAAATTAAGTTTGGCGTTCAATTCAAGAGGGTACATTTCTGCCAATTGTTGGCTTTCATCAGTATCAGATTTCTGCCAAAAATTTTTGATGTCATAGCTTTCAACCGTAGTGAACACATTGGAGACATTCCGGTCAGAATCTGAGAATTCTATTGCTCCATTGGCTTCAATATTCGAATAAAGTGTTGAGTAAAAGTTTAAGTAGTTTTTAGAAATCTCATCTATTGTACTATTTGCAAAATTTGATCGCATTTCATCTGCTTTTCTTCCCCGATATTCTGTCTTTATCCTCATGGTGGCGTTACCCTCCAGATCTTTGACAATGATCAATTCATCTACTTTCTGGACGGATTTCTCAGAAGCAAGAAAAGTGGTTAAAGCTGAATTCCCGGGCTTTAGGATTAGCCCTTTACTATAATCAGGAAAATGTATTCCTGTCAGGTTGCCACCTTGGTCAGAAATGGTGGGATCTACAAAATAATCTTTGCCATCCCACTTGTAAGTGACCACACAATGGTCAAAAGCAGAAGCATTTGCTGGAAAAGCTTCGATATTATCTTTCCATTCTGTATTTACCAATACCGGGAAAGCCTCCACACCCTCACTCCTGAGTAGCGCCACGAGTAGTAAAGATTTGTCCTTACAATCTCCAAATTTTTGTTTGAACACTTTCTGAGGAGAATTTGGTCTATAGGCACTCATCCCTGACTCCAAACCTAAATATCGAATCTCATCTTGGACATATCGGATGATGTCGGTTATCTTGATGTTGCGTTGTGGATTTTCAGGCAATTGCTTTGTAATGATATCCAATTCACTCTCTGAATAAGTATAAAAAGGGATTGCCCAATCAACTACTGATTTCCAATCTGAAAACGTTGAATAAGAGGTAATGGGATAAATGGGTGCCCAGTAAGGGACATTATTGTCAGCGCTTATTGGCTCCAAACCATCGTGACTCCACTGATAAATATCCATTCCGGCTTGACTCACCTTTTGAGGCTTCTGATGATGTCCATTGCCATGAATCTGCAATGATTGTCCCTTCGGTACTATTAATCTATAATTAAAGTTTTCAACCTTGACAAAAAATTGATGGTATAAGAAACCTGAATACTGATTTCCATAAACCGGGTTGAACCCTTTCAGGGAATAACTGAAGTCAATTATGTCATTTTTCTGAACATCACTCAAGTGCAAAATCGCGCTCAGCGCTCCATCATAAATATACCTGTCTGCACTAGCTTCTTTCTGGATGGTCTTAAAATCATTGGGGATAAGCTTATTGATTTTTTCTCCGTTACGGTAAATACTCACTTCATGGACTTCCAATTTTTGAAACGAAGGATCGTAATCTATCTGTATGTCAGAGTTTTGCTGTATCCCATCCACTGTTAGTACCTGAACGCTATTCCTATGAAAAGATTCTCGTGCCACAAGATTAACCTGTTTATCAAAGAGTAAGTATCTATATCCTTCCCCTACCTGAACTTCCCTTTTGCTTTTCAAGTCCAGTAATGGAGTATCTACCCAATTGGGCATGGAAGAAACGTTGATTTTTTGTGCATTGGATGAAATAGTCACTACAAAAAGTAACATTCCAACAAGTAGATTTCTAAGCATAAATATAGTTGAAACTAAAAAACTTTGGAATATACTGATTTTTCCCAACCCTTTGATGCAGGTTAAATTAAGTTTTGGCATCCAGCTCAATACTTAGTTTTGGAGCTGAGGAATGAGCTGCACGAGGACGTAAATTTTGGAAAGAGCTTGGGTGAAACATTTCTAGAACATCGGGTTTGAATTGCTTGTGAATTACATGGTTTGGGGATTGGAAAGTGGGAAGGTTGCTGGTTGTTTGTCTATCTGTCAATCCCCAAACCATTCCATTTTCAAAAAATTCTTACCTAAAATTTTATCACTGCTGGATAAAGCTAATCCTGCCCACAGATTTGAGTTTATCATTGCTTAGGTGCTCTATCAATTATTTTATATTCCGTTATAGTTTTGCTAAAATTGAGCATAAAGAAATTTCTATAAGGACGGACGGATATCACCCATCACATCGAATTGCAAACCACTTGATTCAGATGACTTACCCAAGCGTTTTTCACGCGCTAGCCAAGTGACAATAGATCCATCTACCCACCGGGCACGGCGCCAGTATGTTTTCAAAGTAATCCCTGTAGCAGGAATTTCTTCCTCCTGAATATCAAGTTTTCTTGACTCACCCATTGGATTATTATTCCTGATAATGGAGGTACGAGGCCGAATGCGTGTGGCCTCTTCCACTCCCTCAAAGATCCGCGGCATGGCTGCCCTTCGTAAGGCCATTTCAGGTTTGTTCTCAACTGGACGAAAAGGAATAAATGGAATCCAATGTGGTGGTACTGTGTTGCCGATAAGATAGGCATAATCTGCGGGTACACTCAACTCGGGTAAAGATGCTGCGACAGGCGTTCCCGCTAAAGAACGTAACCAACCTTCCAGTCCTTTAGCTGAACTACTCCCTTCCACAGAACCTCCGATTCCGTCTGAAACGGTCTGTTCTACCGCCCAAACCATATTGGCCATTTCGTCTCGAATAAACTTGATCTCTTCTAATGCTTCACTTTGCACCCGCCCAAAACTGGTAGGTGGCAGCCACATCCAATCTGCTAATTGGGTTTGAGATAACTGGAATAAACGCCAGTCGGCCCGGCTAGGGTTTTGTTTCATAAAAGTCTGTACACCAAATACATCAATCACCCTCAAGCTTTGGATTTTTGATAATGAGCCCAAAGGCAAGGAAAGTGGCATCATTAACCAGTCGTTGCTGAATAATAGACTGAATTC
This sequence comes from Algoriphagus aurantiacus, assembly GCF_035156405.1. Taxonomy (NCBI): domain Bacteria; kingdom Pseudomonadati; phylum Bacteroidota; class Cytophagia; order Cytophagales; family Cyclobacteriaceae; genus Algoriphagus; species Algoriphagus aurantiacus. Next base: position 91,195 of record NZ_JAXRUT010000021.1, read on the forward strand.
AGCTAGAAGTAAAAGCCCTGTATCAGTTTTTTGAGCTTTAATATTGCTCAAATCAATGGTGCTGTCTTCCATTTCCCACCAACGTGCATTTGGCATTCCCGGAAAACTGACAGAGGTAGGTATAGCAGTTTTTCTATGTATTTGAATTCTCTGAGGGTCAAGTTCCTGATTCAAGTCCACTCTTTCTTTACCATTCTCCCAATCATACCATCCCATTTGTTGCCCGTTGTATTCGGGAGCATCCAAATATGCCAATTCTTTATTGCTGACAGGTGCAGCAATTTTTGTAACATATTCCATTCGCGATTCATTCCAACTGCTTAGAAAATCCGGGTTATTTACTCTGAGGCGATCAGTTACCCAGTTTTTCCATTGCACGCCTATGGAATCAACAATGGGGTCATTGGTGCTTAAAAAATCGGAAGCATTTCGGGTTTGAAGTTCTTTGAAAAATTTCTGACCATCTATCATCCTGGCATTGCCAAGAGCAGAAAGTAGCTGCTCATAAGGTTCATGGTACATCGCCCTTAGTTCTGGGTGGTCGGGATCAAATACTACAGCGGGCATTTTAAATTGCAGTAATGGCATTTGACGAAACTGAATCCAAAGCTTTTGTTTGTTGGCCTCGAATAACATTTGTCTCCACTTTCTGCCAGTTTCCATCCGCATCTCAAGATCAAATTCAGGTAAAATACTTTCTACAATAGTATCCAAAGGCTTGTCCACTGTCAGTGACGCAGCAGACAAACCATTTGCAGAAAACAATTGAGGGCTTGTTGTACGCGCAATTACGTGCGCATTGGCGGCCATTCCGGCATCTTCTGCCTGAAATTCACCTAACTGCCATTGACGTGCGAGCAACCAAAGTGGGTCACGTACCTCACAACGCAATGCGTCAGCAACATCCTCGCTATCAGGTGTAGGGAGTAAACGTTCCCAAAGTAAAAGTGCGTTTTTATTAGCCATTTTATAGTTTGATTGCAGGTTAGTCCTTGGGTTTTATCAATTCTGTTTCCGGTATATTGGCGTTGTTGTTTAAAAACGGCAACACCACAGCTGGCAAGATTTCCTCAAAAATTTTGTTTTGGCCTTTCAATTTGTCAAGGGTAACCAATCTTGATTTAGACATTTGAAGAGCATCTTCCACTGCTCCCATCAGGAATTCCCATTGCCAATTCCCGCCCTCCTGAGGACTTACTGCCAAAAGCATAACTTGAGGAGGCTCAGTATTCGGTTGATCATACTGGAATGCCAGTCCGGTATCAGTTGTAGATGAGGGTATGAATTCAGACCATTCATCCAATAATATTCCTGAAAAAGATTCGGTCACAGTAAAATCTTCAGGTGTTTCCAATAAAATCGACGTGTTGGGCCGTAATTCGGGTTCAATGCTTTCTAAATCAAACTCCTTTAATGAATTACCAATCCAAGGTACCTGAGGCAAAAATGGCAACTGTGTTACTATTGGCTCTCTAAAGGCATCTGTCACCGTTGGAAATAATTCGCGAAGAAGGGACAGCTGTCTCCAATGTTTCAAAGGTTTTCGAACTAAAGCAGCTTCCCGTATCCAGTTGTCTACAGTCTCAGATTCGGTGTTCAGTATTTTTTTTCTCTCATCAATGGCTGTTTGCAAAGGACCGGAACTAGTTAATACTAGTTCCGGATAAACAAATGTTTCCTTCCCCAAAAATTCCGTGGCAGCCTTTTGCAATTGCTGAAAGCGTTGATTCTCATCAGGTGACAATTCGGTTAAAATTTGCTTCAAACCAGTTAGTCTCTTCTCTAATGTGATGGCAATTAATTCCGCCTTTTCCACCAAAAAAACAAATCTCTCCTGATCCATTGAAATACTTCCTTCTGAGCCTGCCTCTTCTATTCCGAATAGAGATGCCTCAATTAATGGCAAGCATAAAGCGACAGCTGCATTTCTTTGCGATGCCACTGGTTCGTTATTGGAAATGGAAGTCCACAGTTGTTGTGCAGTTTTTCGCAGAGTTTGAGATAACAAAGCTGCGGAACTTGAATTTTCGATGTGGGACTTCAACGCATCCTCCAGTAATTCTAAATTTAATTTACCATTGTCACTGCCTAATAGACTTAGGTCAGTTGGCAGAATCGGGCGACTTAACTCCAAAATCTTCTTTAAATTAAGTATCAAGGCATTGACTTCGTGGATACTAACTTCGTCTTGGTCAAAATCTGCCCGGTCTTTAAAGTCAATATTTATGGAAGTCTCTGGGATTTCATCTTTAAACTGAGGTAAACTTAACACCTTCGTTTGTACCCATAAATGCAAAGCACTTATTGCTCCCTGACGAAATGAAACAGGGAGGAGGTTTATTAAATCAATTGGTTCGATTCCAATTTCTGACAGTTTTAAACGTATTTTATTACCATCAGGAAGTGTTACCGAAATCAGTATTATAGAGGGGTCGGGCAGCTGCCTGGCCAACCATTTGTTCATTGATGGAGCAAGAGCGCTGCGTGGACTTGGTTTAGATGTCCAAATATTCCCTTTGTCAGTTTTTGCAAGTGTTGGAAAAATAATACCAACCTTATGAGTCAGACCATGTCCTTTTTGTGGCACTTGTATAAAATCCGGCATTATAGACTGCCCTCCGGTATTGAGACTTCGCAGAGCCGCCGCAGCCTTATCCGTATTGCCTTTTGTGGTCTGAAATACACTTTCAGTCAGGAGCAAATCCCCTGTTGAGTCTAAATAATCGGCTTCCAGCGATTTCGCAATTGCAGTGAGACGCTCTTTATCGGAAGGAGAAATCGTCAATAATTGCCCTTGATCATTTTTTAAAGCTTTTAACCAGGAAGAAGGATTGGACTGGTATGCTTTCAAAAGCGCTAAACCGTCGAGGCTCGCCATTAGGGTTGATTTTCCATCTTCTTTTCCCTCCTCTTTTAATGGAAATGCTTTTCTAAACTCAAACCTGAATCCATCTAGCAACTGATCATGTAAAGAGCGTTCGAATAAATGTCCCAAGAGTTCTGCCAAGGATATGCCAGCCTGCATTCCATCTATCATTTGCATTGCATTTCGCACCCGAGGAGCTGTCAAGTTGATAGACATTGTTTCTGTATGTGTATCTGCAACATGAGCCAAGTAACCAGCTCTCATGATGGCCGCCGTCGTAGCGTGGGTTAACGAAGGCATGTGAATAAAACCGTCGCTGTGGTGTTTATTTATTAGAGAATCAGCCTCAACTTTGTTTGCAGCAAGATTTAGCCAGATGCGAGGGTTTGCATTTTCTCCGATATAGAAAAATGCCTGTTCTGTACTAGATGTCAGTTCGATTCCTTTATCCAGAGCCGCCTTTGTATTGACAACAGGTATTGCCGCTTTTTCAAAATTTGCACTGTTAGCGGCAATGAAATTTGGTTCGACGTTCAAAACGACAATATCCCTAGGTTTTTTAGATTTTAATCCCTGCAAATAACCGAATGATCCCAGTTGAATGCCTTGAGGTCTTGTACCGCGTTGTTTGTCCAATCGCTGATATATAAGACCTGACATCCAAGCATCTAATCGATATGTGCATAAGTCCAGGTGCTCTGTAAAAAGTCTTTTCAGACGGGCGGTTGGGATATCTTTGAAGATTTGAAAAGCTTTTTCCAAATCTTTCAGAGGATTCAGGTTTGGATTATCTCCAGAATTTTGAAGCCATTCCTGAAAATTAAAAGTATCTAAATCGCCCAAGTATTCCTGGCGATTGGTTTTCAAAGTTATGGGATCCGTTAATTCCGGTTTGAATGCAGCTACAATTTGTTCGTACTGTTGATGCAAGATATTTTTTGGGTTGAGTGCCTGCGGATTAAATTGAATTTCCTCAGATGATTCAAGATGTTCCAATTCAAAATCCTTCGCTTTTAACAACCAAAGTCCAGGATTGCTTTCTGTGGTTTTTAAATGGTTTTCCAGCAAAGCCCGGAGCAAGGATTGACGAGTTAATAAAGCGAAAAGTGATTTATCTGCCTGACTTTCCTCATCACCCTCCCCTTCAGGTGCGGAATTTATTTGGTTGTTCCAGATATCGGAGAGTTTGGCTTTCAACAGCCATTCTAAGTAATTCCAGGATTTTCCGGCAATCTTTTCTGCTGATCGGTCTTCTGACAAAGGCAAACTATCAATCAGGCAATTAGGTAATTGCAATTGCTGGCCTATTGTTACATTTTCAAAAGCCTGTGAAGGAAGGGCTTTGAATTTTGAATGGACATTGGTTATGCTTATCCCATTCAGGCTTTGAATTGCGGCTGTCAATTGGGTCCGGCTGTTTAACAGCGAATTCTTTTTGGAAAGTGCACTGTTAATAGCGGACTGAAGGGTAGTCCTTCGGGATTTCAATGAGTTTGCTTTTGAGTTCAATACCGTATTTTTCTTCATCAGGGCTGTCCTTTCCTTAGCCTTCTGTGGAAATTTCCCTTTCAAAAACGGGGTATTTACAAATACGTTTAAACTGGTAATCAGCAAGTTATTTTCTTGTATTTCACCTTCTTTTTGGGTTATCTCAGCATTCACATTTGCCAGTTGGCTTTCCTGTCGGCTTTCCATATTCAGGATAGGTGTCAATTCACCATTGACTTCATCCAGTAACTTTTGAAGAATTGATTTAAACCCCGCCCCGGTAAGAATCTGCCCCTGAAATTGGCCCGAAGATGCTGTTTGGCTGAGCATATCAAGAAATCCCTCATCTAAATTTCCACCGGATGTTTTGGAATTGGATACAGCATTTACATCTGCAGAGGCAGTATTCCAGTGAGTTTTTAATTTGGAAAGAAAATCAGACCAAACTTTACTGAGAAAATCCTCTTCTTCATTACCGTTTTTGTATTGCCATAAAGACCAATTTGTAGTGGGAACAATACCGTAAGGTTGATGATTGATACGAAAAACTGGAAGTAAACCACGTCCTGTTACGTATTGGTTAAAAAACTTCCTTAACATTTCCCGTTTACTTTCGAGAATGGCCGGGGTGAAAAACTGTAATAAATAATAACCCCATGTGGAATGCCACAACATATTGTTCAGGGTTTTGGCTTCATGAATGTCTGTTTGATCGCCATTCGGAAATCGAAAATTTTCTTCCAATCCTAAAAATCGGCGCAGATACGATTCATCATTTTCCCATCCTTTTGGATGTTGTCTCGGTGCTTTAAAAGTTGAATTGAAATATGCCAAGGAAGCAATCTCTTTGATATTAAAGCCTGATTTTTGGTCTTCGAAATTATTGGTTGGTGTCCCCTGGGACAAGATTGCCATGCCATTTTCTTTATAGAGGCAATTTTCAAAATGGTCGTTAAGTAATTGAGAGCTTTCTGTTTCGGTGGCAGATAGTTTTAGGCCAAGTACAAATATTTTGGCTACACCATCCTTAAACTCGGGGTTTTGTTTTAAATCTATCCGAATAGCCAACCCCTGTTTTTCAGCAACTTCTAAACTTTGTATCCATTCCAGGTATTCAGGCGATTTTAAAGTCCCTTTTTCTTCAGAAAATTCAGAAGTATCCGAATGGTCATCAAAAGGGTCATCAGTGGGGTCAAGTCCAAGGCGGATTGGCTCCGGAATAGCTTCCCCGGTAAATTCTTTAAACTCACCGGAATCGGTATATAAACGAACCACCATCCGCTCCGGCAATAAATGAGTAGTTGGGGGGAGCGTATATGCGCCATCTTTGAGCAGAGGATTTTCCGGAAACTTAGGTTGGGCAGGCAAAGGTTGCCCGAAAGAATAGTTCATGGGCTGTGACATCCTCACTATCCAGGCTGCTCTGGCGGGTGACATCACGGCGGAAAAGTTTAGCCATGTTCTTTCTTGCGGTTCTGAGTTTGTAAAAATTTGCTCCCAAAATGCTTTCCCTGCTTCCCATTCCGCTGGCATGAGGCTCGGTTCATGGGCATATTTAAATATTTCATCAGGATAGAAACGAATACATAGTACCTCTTCATCAGGCTTGAGTTCAATATATCGATTGCTTTTGGGTTTGATTTGTTGGTTTTTAACCTGACTTGCAAGTGTATTGAAAAGACCTCCATTTAGTTGAGGTACCTGGTATGTCCAATTGCCTTCTTCCTCTTGTTCAAATCCGCTATTGAGTTGGGAGTTATCAATCCAATCATCCGGATTCAGGTTCCTTACTACATGCCTGAAAGTGACATAACGTGCCTCCAATCGCAGCGGGAGTAAAAGGAATGGAATATCAGCGTCAATTTGAGTAAGTAATTTTTGTTGCGTATCGGTTTCAGTCAACAGGTTTATCGCTGCATGAAGGTTTAGTCGGGCATCTTCCCGTATCTGCCGCTTTTGGGAAATATTGGTTTGAAGATCAGAATCGCCAATCTTTTGCGACAAAGCAACCTGCTGAAGTGCCTGATAATATACATCATCAGCAACCTTAAACTCCTGTCGTCGCCGGTGTATATTCTCCTGTATTTTTTTTAGGTCTGCCATAGGTGTCAACTTTGATTCGATTCATGGAAAGATTTGAGTTTATGGTCTGATAATTTTATCAAGGAATTACCCTGCTAGCATGTACAAACAACATAAATGGTTTTTGATAAAGCATGGAAGCCACTTGGTCAGCCCGTTTCCCTGCTCGGGGCAATTCGTTGAACCTGGCAGAATCAACCTGTATACATTGATTTTCCTCAACTTCTGCTAATTGTTCCCACGATGGATCCTCTTTGTCGGCCTCCATAAGCAGGTCCAGCCCAAAATGAGTATCTCCTGCGCGTTCCTTCAAAACAAAAAACCATCCGGAACTCTCATCATTCCCCTTTACCTCCTGTAAACCAAGGTTAAAGCCAAGGAAAGTGTAATCGGGATCAATTCGCGCAGAAAAAAGAGGTCGTTGTAAATTTGGAGACTCCTTTATCCATTGCGACTGATTATTGACATCGAGTACCAATTTATGGCTCCCCGCGTTTTTGTTTTCCCAGCCTGCTTTTACCATGAAAATTTCAGTGTTTGGGTATTTTCGGATTAAATCTCCCCGCATCACTACTACAATGGGATCTTCCGTACTTGCCTGTCCGGGTTGGTTTCCATGTGCACCGATTTTTGAATTGGGTTTCCATTGAAGAATTGGCTGAATATCCACCTTGGGAATGTGGGAATTACGCACATCCCAAAACTGACTGAAATAGGTTGCATTTAAAGGTGCCGGAAATTCACGCCAAAGAAATTCACGAGCCATTTCATGGTTTAGTCCCACCAGATAGGATTCAATGAATTTTGAGTTGGCCTGAAGGATTGCTACCCGATTAGAAGGTATTTTTTCCAATCCGGGTAAAATGAAATCTGTATTTCGCTCTGCCAGTTGAGCATAGGTTGGGTTTCTGAAAATTGGAGCCGGGGGCAAATTGTCCGTTGAAGAATTTCCATCTGTAGATATAGTGATGCCCACCATAGACTCAAAACGGGACATGATGGTATTTACAGGAGCGATCTGTGCCCATAGTCCAGCCATCGCACTTATATGAATGTCAGTTCTTCGGTTAATTTTTTCGCCCTGTTGGCCTACATAAGGTAACCAGGAACTTAAGGCTGTTTTCAAAGGATCGATACCGACCAAACCCGCATTTTTCAAATTTTTTGAAGAATTCGGATTACTATTAAGCCAGGATAAAATGGTGTTTACAGCTTTTTGGACAGGAGTAGTCGGGATTTGAGCCAAAATAAATGGCGCTTTCTTTTCTGCAAAGAAAACTCCGGTTGGCTTGTCCGACAATCGTTTCATCAATGGGCCACCTGAGCGTGTCAGTTTTAAAAAGGCCGGGGANCTGCAAAGAAAACTCCGGTTGGCTTGTCCGACAATCGTTTCATCAATGGGCCACCTGAGCGTGTCAGTTTTAAAAAGGCCGGGGAGAAGGTGGAAGATTTGGCTGCATTTGTTGTAGCCAATCTTCCTACAATCTGATTTGTAGTACCTCCCTTTTTGAGCATCGGAATGAAAGGAGAAAAGAAGCTTATAGACCGGTATTGTGATTCAGAACTGGACACATCTGTCATGGGTTTCACCCGTTTCACACTCATAATTTGACTTATCTGTTCCGAAAATATCCAGCGATTACGCATTTTTAAGGTATCTGCATACTTACCCCATTGTTCCCATGCGCTATCCATCAATTCCTCCTGATCCTGCTGTACAACACCAGTGCCTTGAGCTGCTGCAATTCGATACACCGGATTAAGATTTAATTGCTCATACCAACTTTGGGAATTTTCGGCATTTAGCATTTCGCCGGGACGGTAGAAGCTCCCATATATTGGTGGAGTTATAATAGGGTCATCGTCAAGATTTGATTGTTTGTCTAGATCCTTTTCATCTTTGAAATACGGGTGTACGGTGTTTTTGGCCTGTTTGCTATTGAGTGGCGAGATACCAAGGTTCAGTACAGGGGCAATTTTTTCACTTAACGTATTTTTGTCATCGGTTTCACCAGATGATTCAGTTTCTAAACCGGGTAATTTCAAGGCGCTTTCCATTCGAATCGTTCCGGTCGCGCCTTTGATTCCCCAACCTGGATTTCGAACGTCTAAATGTTTGGTAGCCTCATTCAGCTCATTTTGTTCTTCAGGAGTGAGCGGGGATAATTTCCGGGCTAAATCTTCAAAGTCACCTACGGAAGATGTTGAAAAAGGCCATTCAAAATAGACTGGGAATTGATGGGGATTTGAATTTGCCTCAGTATTTGACCAAGAAGGTTTTGAATTAGGAATATTCGCAATTTCATCCTGAGATCGTCCCAATCCCGCAAGGCGTCCTTTTTCAAAAGCCGGTATAACAAATCCTCTGTAGCGAGTATTCGGACTCAAGCGGCGTGGGCAGACCAGTCGGGAACAACCAAGGTTGGGGTCTTCATCGAGCTTTTGTTGTATGCTGGCACCAAGAGCCTTTGCAGTAGAACCTTCCGGTTTAAAATTGAGTTGAACGTGAGCCCAAGAAGCGATGGTTTCAGGAGCAGGAAGTGCAGACTGCATTGCTTCTGGCAAAATATCGATAATGGGTAAGCTGTTTTTTCCAGCCGAAATCCGTTTAAACTCATTTTCAGTTAAAACAACCAACCAAAGCCAGGGATTAAGTTTTCTTTCTTGGTCTGGCAAAACCGGAGAATACCTCCATAAAAAATCTTCATCATAAAACTCGATTGCTGCAAGAAAATTGGCTTCAAAATCATTTACACCTGCTCTGGGCACGGTTCGGATGATTGCCTGATAATTTATACCGGTAATATCTCCCGGTCCATAAAGTTGCACCTGGATTTCAACAGGAGGGGGTTGATTTTCATTTTCAACCTTTACTTGCAAGCTCAATGGAACATTTAACCTGTCCGATGAAGCATTAGCATTTGTCAGACCGATTATTCCACGGCGTAAAAATGGTAGAAAGGTGTAGTTTACCATATCTGTAAAAGGTTTGTTTCTAAAAATGGAGCAATTCAGAAGAGTTGAATTTAGAATTCATCCCTGACTTAATCCCTTAATCATTCAGTAATACCATTAATTGGCCCTTTTTCCTTGGAAAAGATTTTTCAATTTCCATCAATTTCTGTAACGCCTCAGTTTCACTGAAAGCATGAGTATTTTTAAAGGTTGTAAGACCAGCTTTATCTACAACTGTAAAATGTTCTCTTAGCGGAGCAGATTCAGGTATGACAGATTTGGTCTTTCTGCCGAAAGTTGAATTCGCTATAGCATTGTTTTTCAATCCAAATGCAAAATTCTCGGCATGCTCTTTTATTCTAAAAGGCTTTTGAATAGGTGCAACAGTGGGCACATCAACAATTTTTGTCTCGTATTCCAACTCGGAGGTACTCATCATTTCGCTGCACACTATTTCATCAAGGCCTTCGAAGCTCAACCCGGAATCAAATAATTCATAAGAGGATGAGCTTAGTTTTTGCTCGTCCCGCATGTTTACAAACTGGGCAGGGGCAAAATGATTTTTGACAGTTTGGGCATTTAATAATTTGCCTTCCGGATCCTGGAACTGAATATTGAATTTTTTGCCCCCCTCCGGTACTCGTTCACCGAACTTGTCAATGTTTAAGGATAAAGGCACAGTGTTTTGCCTCACAACCAATAATTCATTGGGGTGTAGTAATAATCGGCCTTCTTGTTTTCGGACCGTTGTCAATACTCTGGTACTTCCGCTTTTTGCCTCCCAGTTGTTCTGGTTTTGTAAATCAGCAGTCAATAATGGGAGGATGCGTATAGATTCAAGACGGGTTGCGTCTTCATCACCCCATGATTCATCCAAGTGAACGGTTTTTGAGAATATCCATACTTTGAGCCGCAGACTTCCCTCCACATGCCAAGGTGAAGGTCCGGCAAATAGCCCGTTGAGCTCGATGGCTGCGAATTCATATCCTTTCCAGGAAGCCGATAGTAAGAAATGTACACTGACCTCAAAGCAGAAAGGGCTAAACTGGAAGAGCGCATCAAAGGATAATTCCCCAAGAATTTTGACTCCCCATTTTTCAAATTTCAATACTCCGGCTACTCCAAACTGGAAAGTATTGGAAGTCACAGCAACATAAGCGGAAACTATTACACTGGGGTTTCCCGAACGCAAAATGATTTGCAGACGCTTAATTTCTGCGGGCAAGTCAAGCGATGGCGGCTGAAAGTTAGGGTGAAACCCTCCTACTGATAGCACAAAATCCGGATTGGAATTGTAGCGAATTCGAAGCGCCAAATCCCCGTCCAGTTTCAAGCCACAAAGGGTTGAATTGAACAAGACTGCGTCCAAACGGATAAATTGTTTTTCAAAATCAAAAATGCCCAAGAAGTTGCATTGCAGATTCAAGGCGGTGATTTCTTTTCCCTTTACTTTTTTTTGAACCAGAGCTTTCAAAACACCAATAATCGTCAGGCGTACAGGTTCAGGAAACTCAACAATAAATCCAGCCTCAATGCTGATCAGGCCTTTCGGCCCCCAAGCTATTTGTAACAACAAACCAATCACAAATTGCCCTTCCTCGGCAGGGAAAACCGTATTGATGGCGTTCAACAGGCCATAAGGGTTTTCCATAGGGTTTTTAGGAAATAGAATATCGTCGTACAGGTTTGAACGCATTCCTTCCTGAAGCTTGGAAATTTCTACACGTCGATTGATCCCAACTAGTCCGCCTACTCCTGTAAGTTGAAAACCTAATCCCAGCTGGAATGATGTCTCAACAGTGAGCATCAAGACAAAAGAAAATCCATTTTTACCATTGGGTAATTTGGTGAGGATAATCCCAAAGGCTTTGATGTTGTATTTGCTCTTGAAAGAAAGCTGCGCTATGCCCATATACTCGCCACGGTCGGCATCAATATAGAGGAACCCGCCTCCTGAGAGGTATTTACCTTTCAACAGAAATCCGACTCCTGATGGTGGTTTGAGGTCGAGGTTGAGATCGGCACCCATGAGGTTGCCATCAGCTTTTTCCGGGAAGGTAAGTTTCGCTAAGAGTCCAAGCCGGTCAGCCGAAATATCCAGAGGACCAAAACCCAGGCGTAAACCTATTGACGCTTCCAGTTCCAAACCACGGACAATTTCTTTACTGTCGACTTTTTCGACGAGAGGGCTTAGTCCAAAATAAAGAGCAGGAATTTCAATTCTTAAGGTTTTGCTTTTCTTAAAACCTACTTTTCCAATTTTGAACATAAAAAACAGACCGTCTCTCCCGTCCAATCCATCAAGTGACCAAGAATTGGTGCGGGGAGAGTAAGCAAGGGAAAAACTGGCTCTCAATTGGGCTTCATCCGGGAGGATTTTTTGAAGAAATCCATCGCGATCTTCTCCTGAAACGGCAAGAACAAAATCGCGCATTTCCAGTCTGAATTCGAGGTCAGCTTTTTCTTCGCCTTTAATAAATACTTTTTTAGGAGCGATTTTGAGCGAAATTTCTCCCCTGTCAAATAAATCGATTTCTTCAGGCTCATTGGAATTAACAGTGGGTTTTTTATGAGGAGCAGGTAAAACCAACTCGAGAAAGGATTCCACTCCCAGTAAATCACTACTAAATCCATCGAATTCTATATCATGCCCCCAAATAAAGCTCCTGCTCACATTAGCCGGGATGCGAAATTGAAAATCACCTAAATCGATCCCAGAGTCCGGATCATCCGTATTTTCCGGATTGTCGAAACCAATTTCAGTTGCAGATAATTCAACCTTCATCAAGTATTGGTAGCCAGCCGGCTCTGAATTTGGTTGTGCGATATCAGAAGGTATAGGGATGGTGCCAAATGAAATAATGGAATCTGTCAATTCACTTAAAGCACCATCCGGTCCGAACTTTTCGCCCGGCAAAAATTGAAGCTGCAAGACTCTATCTGCGAGTTCTGCTGAACGGGGAAAATCCAAATCAGGTAATCCTTCATGTCCAAAATTGACTAAAAATTCTCCGTATTTTATTGCTTTTCCATTTAGCCATACCGTCAGAAGAACACTCAAATCCAGAAAAATTCCCTTTAGAATATGTTGATGAAAATCAACTTCGGGATCACCTACAATTTGACCAGCTTTGGTAATTGAAGGGTTTTGTAGATAGGTGTCCTTGCCTGAAATATCACTTAATGAATCAACCTGAGTTATATTATAAACCAACCTAACAAGGTCAAAGACTAATGCAAGATCGAGGGCCCGTTTCGTCTCATTGTATTCATCCGAGAAAATGCCCAAGGCTTCACCAAATGCAGCTATTTCAGGGGCTTTATTTCGGAAAAGCACAAATGAAAAATACTTTGAAATAGCTCTAATTGCATTGACAATCGCTATTTCTTTTGTTTCATTATCATTTTCATCAACTCCCTGATAGGAACATTCCTCAAGCATTTCGGACATAGTCTTTGAAACGACATACATTTCTGCAATCAACTTCCCGAAAGCTACCAGGTTGCCAACCTCTATTTCGTCAACATCAAACTTGTCTTTCAAGGCCTGAAGCAATCCCATTAGTTTGCCTCTTTTTTCTTCAAAACGTGCTTTTTTTGAAGCGTCTGTAGGTTCTTTGGCTCCTACAGATGCAAACAATTCGCCACGGAAGTTTTCATCTTTGCAAAACTCCTCAAAAGGTGCAAACCAATCATTAATATGGTTTATTAACCTGGATAACTTTCCCATATCTATACCGGGTTTGATTCTTTTGGAAATAAAGGTTGCTCTGATGCCAGTTTCTGGCCCAGCGAAACTTCCTGTTGAAAAAACGGATCCTCAAAATTGCCGGGATTGTCATTGAAAGGTGACGACAAATAAATGGGATAGAAAAACATGGAATGTTTTGCCACTAACTCGCCAGTTTCTTTTTTAGAAAAATGGACAATCGCTGCGTTGCTAAACCAATTGACTGCACGACTGAAATGCATTCTGGTAAAAAATGCATTCCGTTTTAGCATTTGATCAAGACTGGATTTATAATTGGAGGCAGTGATATCCAATGGCACATCGGTTTCAGGTTCCACTTTAAATCCAGCGCCCAAAGCACGAAATCGTTCCTTATCTGTTCTTTTGTCCTTCAGGATGTTTAGCTGCCATAAATGAGTTGGTGGTGGTGCATCGGCATTTATGACGACTCGTGGCAATATATTGGGTTCTCCATCTTCTGTAGTAGGGGGAAATTCCGCCAAGGGCCAGTCTCGTAAGGGAAGAAAGACGGGTTTTTTATTTAATGCATATCCGATGCGCAAGGGGAATTCACCGGGCCGGGCATCACGGAATTTCCCGGCTTCAAACTGGCGCCTGATCTTTAACTTATCAGTGTCTTTTTCCCAGCCAACAAGTGTCAGATTGTCCATTTCGCGATTCAGGCCTTTTGTCAATGAGACTTGTGTGAGAGGGGCTGGCAACAACCCCACTAAAGTGCCTTCCGGCTTCATATTTTTGAGTGAGCTGGATACCATTTGTACAAAACGTGACGCTTTTGGCTTGTCTTTTTGCCAATAATCCATTTCACTGGTGATGCCATAATGCACATCTCCAGACAAACAAACGACCTTGGAAAATATCGCCAGTCTTTTTAGTAAGGCTTCGTATCCCTCCAAATGCAGGGTCCAATGTTCCACATCCAGGCTTTCTTCGCCTTTTTTTGGAACCTCTCGCAAAGACTTAAATAATTCTGTCTTGAAAACTTTAATAACGTTTAAAACACGGGGGATAATCGTCTGGCCAATAGATTCAATAGTGGCCAAACCTAATATAGGTGCACCAGAAATTATTATGGCCAACTCTGTACCTTGAGGGAGGGGAGTGGTTGGAATCTGTTCCGCAAGTGCTTTTTTTCGGATTAGATTTGGTGGAAAATCCATTCCTGCGGAAAAATCGCGACGTGTACGCGTGTCGAGGGCGAAAACACGGGCAGACCCCATTTGAAAAGAAAAGTGCCATGTAATCTTCGGCTTATCCAAATCATCAAATCCTAAATTGGCATCAATTCTCAAGGAGCGTAAAGCCGCCCAATCCTGTAATGGAGTTCCAACTTTTTCATCCTCAATTAAGGTTTTATGGGCTTCTGAATAAGCTTTCATCCCCGAAACGAAAAAAGGAATTTCTTCCAACAGGTCCTTCTTTTTACTTAAACCCCGGGGAATATTGGTGATAATTTCAGACAAAAGTGATGTGATGAGATTTTGAACCAGTTGATCTTTATCACTACCCGTAAAATTGAGACTGGAAGCAGTTAAATTACTTTCAAGTATTGACTTTACTGCCTCAATAAGTTTATCTTCTTCAATGCTTTCAATTTCTATTTTTTCCTGAATTTTACTCCGTACCAGTTCCTTTTTATCCGCGGGAAAACTTTGAGGCAACATGTTTTGGAGAAGTAGTGCCAGCGCATTTCCAGACCATCCGATGGGGTCATTGCCCCATCCCTGAAATAAAGCAAACGCCAATAAGCCATTACTGATAATGGTTTTGCCCAGCCTCGTCCCAAGTGCCCGTTTGGTCCAGCGTCCGGTTAAATACCAGTCGTCCGTCACGTCATGGTCATCAAATGTCATATAATTCGGCATGTTGGCCATTGCACGCCTTGCGGCAGGAAGGTCTTTCCGAAATTCTTCAACTCGCTTGATTTCTTTTTCTTTATCCTCCCAAAAATCTACCAAGCCTCCATACCCCAAATTTTCCTCTATAAATGTTTCTTTCCTTTTTTTATTTAAATCAGCCGGTATGACCAACTTCTTTTCCCATGCTTTTTTAAAATTTTGTTTAATTAAATGATTTAGCCGCTCTTTTCTCTTCATAGTTTCCCAACCAGCGGGGGGTATAAATTCCGTTTCCCATAATTTTAAAGGGAACAAGTAATCCGACGAGTTAACTTTATTATTGGCTTTTACTTCATGACTTTTTTTACTGGTGAAAATTTCCTGAACAGTCTGTAATTTTTCAGGCCAAAGCACATCAGACCACTGCATCAAATAAGCTGCACAGAATTCGGCAAACGAATAGAGATGATTGGATTGGGCACCTGTAAAACCAGTGTAGAAATTAGTTGCTCTGCGGTTGGGTGGCAATGAGTCGGTCACTGCTTCTATCCAAACGAATTTCTTACTATCGCCATTCTGCTTCTCGAAATAGTCATCAGGATTTGATGGATAAGGAAGTTGTTCAACTCGTTGAAGCAAAAAATTACCGATATCAGTGTAATGTTCAATTAAAAAATTGGAATTGTCATCGGCATAAATCTGATCCCCGGTATGAAAAAAACAGTGCGGCCTGACTTTCGGAGCATTGGCACGTTCGATTTCTAAAAAGTCAGGCTCCATTACTTTTGCTAATGCAGCCAATCCGTCGCGGCCTTTCCCATGAGGTTTCCGGCAAGACCCATGCGCTATCCTTAAATCCTCCAATTTCTCAGGTACAAAAACAAAGGACGGAAGCTGGTTTTCTTTAAAACCAAGAAGAACGGGACTTTTAAGCAAACCGAGTTCCCCCAAGGAAGTCACCCTTGTTTCTGTTCCCGGTGTATAGAAGTGGAGATCGTAAGAATAAATTCCACCATTTTTGAGTAACCCTTTTGTTGGCACAAAAGCAATTGCGATATGAAGATGCTCTCCAACAGGTAAAGTTTCTATAAAACCTGAAGAGAAATCAGGGCTTTTAGTTACATCACTTTCTGAATAGCCCAGGTACAAATGTAGCTTGATACGCTGTGGCTTTATTAATGCAACCCAAACACTAGCAATTTGAGAATCCACTCTGCGAATAATAGGGCCGCAGAGAATTAATGGGATTTGTTCAAAACGGTCTTTTAAAGAGTGGGCGAGAGCCATGGCTTCAAGGTTTGATTTGGTAGTAAAAAAACTTCCATATCAGACATGGAAGGAACCTTATTTAACTAAACAAGTCCATTAAAATTCCCGCACGAATTTATCGCTGCGTCAATTTCTTAATAAAGAATTAACTAGCTATTTCTTGATACCTACAATAGTTATTGGATAGTTTAAAAACATCCGCTAGTAATTTGCATTTAAATATTTTGGATCATGAAATATTAGGTGCAAAAGTCCAATATCAACTCATGAAGAAATAAAAATTCCTTACTATTAAATTGGGGCTAATGCTTTGTAAAAGTTAATTAAAATTAAGCTATTTTTTCAAATTTCAAAATAGAATTTGAGAAGATTTTAGGATTTAAGGCAGTAGTTGTTGGAAATGAAAACCCTAATTATTAAATACTTATAAGGTAATTGATGGTTTCTTGTTTTTGGAGTGAATCATCTTTCAAACACACATCGGTTTCATTGTTCGTGCTGCGCACGCAACAAAAACCTAGTTGTTAGCTGTAATTTTTATTCATTGCGACAACTATCCTTTGATTACTATTTTTAAAAGCATCTGTACGGTTTCAGATTTTCCTAATGGCTCCAATAAAAATATAAAAAGGTTTACTCCTAAAGCAAGATATGTAGCGGTGTGTTTCAGCTTGCCGTATTTCCATGCCCCCAATAGCAACATACCTATAATTAAAATTTGTGTAAAATAAATAGGGAGCATAATATCTATGGCAGGCCACGCCTCTATATGCATATCTACATATGTATTTTGTAGTCCTCGGGCAAGAGCCGGCATCATAATGATGAACACAGTTGAAATTAACCACCAAGCATGATTTTCGATATCTTTTCTATGTAAGATGCTTTTTATTACCGCATATCCAAAAGCAATCATCATTACAATTTCAACTGCAGCCACACCAAAAAAGAACCATGATTGGAAAGGTCCAAATTGTTCAGGAGCAGCCAAACTTCTTTCAGTTGTTACGATGTCCCTGTGCATCATACTAAAAGCAGTAAAACAAACACCTCCTGCCAAGAACATACCAATTATTCCATTGGTTCTATGTCTGGACATCTGGCCATGGGTAGCAAAATAGGGTTGAATGATTAAATAAATATACCAAACCGTCCCTGTCCAGTAATGGATATGTACAGACCATGCGTTATCAGAAAAATCACCCCAATAATCCTCGAAGATGCCAAATTGCATTAAAATCATTGGAATGACCATCCATATGTACAGGCTTTTATATTTGTTAAATCCCATAGTGTTCATTTTATGTCAAAATTACCACCAATCGGGTCAGGTTAGGGAATTTCACTCTCACCATCCCACAGAACTCCCGTAAAACCGGACAGGCAGATAGGTATGTACATCTCTTTGTACTAAAAGTACTTAAGGCGGAACCAATTTACAATGGCCAAACAAGCTAAATGAATATAAAGGGGTACTCTGGTTTCGTTTGACAGCTGTTTCATTGTTCCCCGCAACGCGGGGTAGGCAGTGCTTCGCACCCAATAAATACCTAGTTGTTAGCTGCTGCCCTATTCTATTTTATCTCTGCAAATTTAGTTTCAAGTTCACTTAGCCATTTTCCCCTTTTGTCTACCGATACTGCTTTCACTTGATTGTAACTTATCCATTTACGGTTTTTAAATCCAATTTTCCAAAATGTTCCCATTATCATCGCTTTCTTAATTGCATTGCCAAACAATAACCAATACAACCAATTTGGTGTATTCATTGTGGTTATCATTGTAACTCCTTTAAGATTGTCCCACAAAGGTTTCATTCTTGTATTACTTGCATTTGTATAGTCGTATGCAACACCTGGGAAAATTACTTTGTCCAAAAAACCCTTTGTCAATGCTGGCATTAGTTCCCACCAAATAGGGAAAATAAATACTAAATGGTCAGCATTTTTTATTTTGTCGCTATATTCAATAACTTTTGAGTCAATAGGTTTTTTGTCACGAAAACCTTTCAAATCGCCTGCTGTCATTACTGGATTAAACTTGTCTTTGTCCAAATGGATAAGGTCAATTTGGTGATAGCCTTTTGCAAGTCCATTTGTTACCGATTGTAAAATTGCGTTGCAAAAACTCCCGTCATAAGGGTGATTAAATACTATTACTACTTTCATTTTATGATGTTTTAAATGTATCGCTCCGAGCATCCCATATGTTTTGGATTAGGAATTTCAGAGAATCGGTTTAGGTCTGTGCTGCTTCCAGTTTGAGGGAAGAAGTTGGTACAGGTCTTTTTGTT
>NZ_JAXRUT010000022.1:0-99854 GCF_035156405.1 Algoriphagus aurantiacus
CGCTGTACAGAAAGGTTAATCAATAGAGGAAACCGCCGTGGTACGTTAAAGCGTATGCCCGGTGGTGTGGGGGGGACGGCGGTAAATCACCGCCTACCCATCCCGATTAACTTGTCCGCCGCGGCGGAGCCATGGGTGAAACCCATGGTAATATATGTCCCGACCATCCCCACGACCCCAAAGGAGGTCGAACTCATAAAGGCCGCAACCCCAGCTAAGCGGAGTTTGTGACTCCGCTTTTCTATTATTTGGGATTTGTAATTCCTTCTTCCACAATGTTCAATCTCCATACCGCTATTCTTTCACGTAGACAGTCTTAATATTCACGAATTCTCGCATTCCTTCTCTTGCCAGTTCACGACCATATCCTGATCGTTTGGTACCACCAAAAGGAAGTCTAGGATCAGATTTCACCAGCTCGTTTACAAAATATGCACCATCGCTTACTTTGTCTGCCATTTCAATTGCTTTTGCCGTGTTTTTGGTGAACACAGTTGTTCCCAGCCCAAATCTAGATTGATCTGCAAGGCGAAAGGCCTCATCCACATCTTTTGCTTTAATCATGGCTGCCAACGGTCCAAAAGTCTCTTCATCAAAAGCAGCCATACCAGGGGTTACATTTCCTAGGATCGTTGGTTCATGGAAGCAATTATCCTGTTTACCTCCCAGCAGTAATGTGGCTCCCTGATCAATAGATTTTTTCACTTGTAAATTCAACTGATCTGCAAGATCTTTTCGTGCCAGAGGACCGATTTGGGTCGAATCATCAACTGTGTCTCCTGCTTTAAGTTTACTTACAGCATCGGTGAATTTTGAGACGAATTCCTCATAGATTCCTTCAAGCAGAATAAATCGCTTAGCCGCAATACAGCTTTGACCGCAGTTCAGCATCCTAGCCGTAACTGCTGTTTTCACAGCCTGATCGATATCTGCATCTTCCCACACAATAAAGGAGTTATTGCCTCCGAGCTCCAACAGGCTTTTTTTGATATACTTTCCTGCAAGTTGGCCTACTGCCATACCTGCCATTTCGCTTCCCGTAAGCGTTACTGCTTTTATAGCATCATGTGCGATGATTTTTTCAGTCTGATCGTGGTGTACAATGAGATTTTGGAAAACTCCATCAGGAAAGCCTGCTTTAGTAAAGACTTCCTCGATTTTCAGCGCACAGCCGAAAACATTAGGAGCATGCTTTAATAAACCAGTATTGCCGACTGTAAGCGTTGGCGCAGCAAATCTGAACACCTGCCAAAACGGGAAATTCCAAGGCATAATTGCAAAAATTGTCCCCAGTGGATCAAATCGAACAAAGCTACTTGAAGCATCAGTTTTTATTTCTTCGGAAGCGAGAAAGGCAGCGGCATTTTCGGCGTAGAAATCACATAACCAAGCACATTTATTGATCTCGGCTCTGGATTCGGAAATAGGTTTCCCCATTTCCGAGGTAATCATTTGAGCATAGTCTTCTACATTTTCCCTTAAGACCCGTCCGGCATTTAGAAGTAATCCAGTACGGTGAGAAAGCGGTTCGCGGCTCCAAGTTTTAAACGCCTCTGCCGACTTATCTAAAATTTTATCTGTTTCTTCTGAAGTAAGCGCTGTATATCTCCCTACTTCTTTGTTGTTGTAGGGGTTGATGCTCTGAAATTCCATCACTATTGTTTTTAAATCTTAAAATCAGCTATTCCAGTTTTTAGAATAAGCAGTTCCTTTTTTGGCCCAAAAATCTGCTAGTGCCTCCCAAGAAACTTCACCACCTTTGTTCAATTTCGCATCTAACTTTTCCAATTCTTTTTTATCCGCAGAAGGCTTTGCATAAGACATCGCACTTACCAGAATATCGGTTAAAGTTCGCTGCCAGTCATTTGTCTGACTATTATAGGTATGGTCTACGCTATTTTCGACTTCAGCAAATACTTCTGCTCTAGGAGCTTTCTGTACTGGCACTTTGGCATTTTGAACCAGGCGAATCAGTTTGTATTCTTCTTTGAAATTCACAAAATCCTGGGTGATCTCCATATTAGGCCAACGTAGCTGAACCGTTCCCTTTGCAGGATGATAAACGGCTGTGTATAGTGTTCCAAAGCCTTCTTTAAACATCTTATTATAGAGTGGGGGTTGAAGAAAAGCATCTGCCATGGCATGGGCATCTTCTTCTCTTTCTTTCAGCATATTTCCTATAAACTCAGATCTTTCTAGAGTTTTGTTGAAAGCTGCATTTTCCGGCCAGTCCACTTTACCTTGATGATTGGTGGCATATGTGGCATATGTGACCAAAGGTGCTTTGTCTGGCGCTACCTGAACGGTTTTGTGTGCACCGCTTCTGTCTATCGCCGTCACGTTGTAAGACATGTGGGAAGGAATACGTTTCAAAGCGCTTACAGCCTCTTCTACATTACTGCAAAACTCCAAGATGTAGCGCATTATAAAAGGAATTCCAAAACCCATTCCTACTTCTTTTCTTCCTCCAAAAGTTAATGAAATGGCAAGTCCATCTTCATTCATTCCATCCAGAACACCGATTAAGCAATCACTTGTGGCGATTACTTTCTTACCATTCCAAGCGGTAAAAAGCTGTACTCCTTCCGTCAGGTCAGGATGAAAGTCGTAATTACGAACAAGCTTCAGTCCATCTCCAGGTAAAATAGCCTGAGAACATGCGCCTATGTAAGCAGGAGGTTGAAAGCCAGTGAGAAAACGAGCAGCAACATCATCTGCTTTTGCCAGCTTGCAAAGACGCTTATAGGTAGGCCACATTTCTGGCATGTATTTTTTAAGCGCTGCTTGGGATGTTTTGAGGTCTGCAGCATTGCTTGCCTCTTTAGAAATAAACCAGGTGCGATAAGCCGCCCAATGTGTATTGAATAATTTTTGCCATTTGAGCCCGGGTGTTGAAGGCTCGGCGATTGTATTGAAGTGTAATTTCATTAATGATTTATAATTGAAAGTTTATGCCAGCTTAAGAAAGCCAAAATGTAGGCCTTATTATGCTGGTATAACTTTGAAAAGCTTTTTTTATTTCGTGAGTGAGCCGCTGAGTTTTGGCTTTCTTTTATCTTCCACAATTTCGGACTTGTATTGAGATCTGATCGCCTTGATCCAATGCTTGGCGCGATGGTTTAGCTGAAAGTCATCCGTCATCATACGACCTCTCGTCACTAGGATTCCCATATCAGCGCCTTCATATAAATAGTCGCCTTTTCGGGTAATTCTCAGGAAAAATGCCTCTTTTTCATTTTCTACAGCTCTCCTGTGAGTATCCATTCGGTCAAATTGGATGTGACCTGTGTCATACATTTTCCAGATACCGGATTTCGGGGCATCGGTCACGTATTCCACGGTATCTTCAGTGTGTTTTACTATAAGCTGACTCCATCCATCAATATTATCCTGATGAGCCCATCTATTGTTTAATGCTTCTACGTCCAGATCATATTCTATATCCATCCATTCCAGAATGTGAAAAACAAACAGAGGTGCATCTGCCAAGGCAAATACCGCATGATTGGTAATGGAACTTGCACCGGTTACCCTTGGATTCAATTCTCCCAGATAGATCTCGCCGTTATCCAGATCAATAAGAAAATCAAGTTCAAAATATCCTTTATAGCCTTCTTTTCTTAGCTGATTACCAAATTTCTGAGTGTATTCTATCGCCTTATTCCGAAGCTCAGGAGTAAATGCATTAGGGTAAATTTCATTTCCACACCATCCACCTTTGTAAGGAGTAAGCTCTTCAAATCCCACTAACTCTGTCATCAGTGGGGCAACAATAGTCCCGTGTCTGGTGACGCAAGCTTCAATAGCTGATCCTTTGCAACGGATTCGCTTCATGATTTTCACTTCATCTTCTTTGATGATTTCTTCTTCATGCTTTTGAAACTCTTCTTCATTGGAAATAAAGAAAGTAGTATGTCCTGAATCCCCAAATGGAGTTTGGATCACAAGGTCGTTCCCTAGATGTTTGGAAACTTGTCTAAGCTGATCCCAATCCGTAACCTTGTTTAATACATAAGGAACGCACGCCACTCCGGCTTTTTCAGCTATACGATTGGTATTGACTTTGTTATCCAAGAAAGTTCGCATTTCTGCTTTGGGAAACATGATCTCGAGACCCAACTTTTCCGCAAGCTTTTCTGTTTTCTCATCAAACATCAGGAACATGGCCTTCCCAGCTCTTCCGTCAACGGAACGGGTTTTTAGGTAATCTTGTACCTCCGGGTGCTGAAGAAGGTAATTATTGATATCTTCAATTCCTTCAAAATCATCATGAGGAATCTCCGTTTTCGGAGAAAAAACATTGGGATGAAGCCCATCAAAACATTCGATATAGCAGATGAATTTGAAACCCTTTATCCATTCATCAGCTCCCAATAGATTGAAATTGGTTGCACTGATAAAGTAAAGTGGCTCTTCATTTTTGTGAAAAGATCTTCTGATATCTGAAACGCCACTCAGCTCCACTTTTGATTTCCGAGCTGCTTTTTTTACAGGACTACTAGCTACAGGTTTTTTCACCGCGCTACTAGCCACGGGCTTTTTTGTGGTTTTTTGATCGGTTTTTATGGTTGCACCAGGAACAGGAACTTTCATATCTCTTTTTATATCTAGATCTGATTGATCATTTTTTTTGGTAGCCATAATCTTAATTTTTTAGGGTTTTGGTAGATAATTTCTTTGTTGTATTTGTTGATCCCATGGACGTGACAGTTTTGTGTCTGTTCAGCACACTTTCTTTGAAGACACGAAGTCCAAGATCTGCTCTGAAACCATGTATTTCTGACACATCTAAAGCGGTGAGAAAACGGATAATCTCCTTACTCACCACCTGACCTGGAACAAGTACAGGAAAGCCTGGAGGATAAGGAATGATAAAGGACGAAGCCACCAGAGTTCTGTTATTTTCCATAGAAGGCAGACAATCCTCTAACTGCATATATTCATAATTCTCCTCATCGTAAGCTAGAAAATAAGCTTCGCGAATATTTCCTCCTGGTACTCCTGGGACTGCCTGAAAAGAATGGTGAAAATAGCTGAAATCAGGAAGTGGGGGGAAATCCTTAACTAGTGACTGGATTTTATTTTGACGAATATATGCTTCTTGATCATTGAGGGAACGGAATTCCTGATCCAATTCATCAGCTATTTTTAAAAGTGCATTTGTGAGGTAAGCAACGCTGCCTTTGGTAGTACCAATATTCGTCATAAACAGTACAGTATTTCTCGAGGTCTTGTTGATCTGAATATTGAATTTATCCATCAAGTACTTATTTTTGAAAGTATCCCCATCCACACCCGTGCGACCTACATGAAGCGTGATTTTTGTAGGATCCAAGACGAATTCGTCCTTTTCCCAGGCGGTTTCCATTCGGTTCCATCCTTCTTTCTTATTGTAATACTCCGACAGACCTGATTCTCTATATTTTTGAGGAATAAAATCACTTACTGTCAATACATCAAAATATTTACTCAGTCGGGGATGATCGTTGATTTTTGCGCGCAATACCATCGCCATCTCTACGCTTTTTTCTACAAGTTCATAGCCTTCAAACTGCACCTGTCTTCTACCAGCATCTAGAGAAGCTAGCATCTGATAATTTGGTGAGGTCGATGTATGAGTCATATATGCCTCGAGGAAAGTGTTCTCAGTCTTTCTGAGGAAATCCTCATCCCAAATGTGAATCATTGAGCCCTGTCGGAAGCTACTTAATGTCTTATGAGTACTTTGTGTGGAATAAACTCGAATGCGAACCTTATCAGGGTCAGGTAAGGTGGGGAGCTCGTCACTTTTTAAGTTTTTTATGTGATCTGTATATTCTTCTCTGTAGCTGCTTGTTTTATATTTTTCGTACAGCTTTTTAGCCACAAACATACCCGTGCGCTGCTTATAAGTGTAGGTAAATCCAGCAAAGGCAAACCAAGCTTCATCCCAGAGGAAAATTATATCTGGTTTTATCGCCAAAATTTCCTGCATTACTTTTTCTACGTTATAAACTAAACCGTCAAAAGTACAATTGGTCAACAAGAGCATTTTCACAAGATTCAGTCTTCCTGCTTTCTTGAGCCGAAGTAATTTTTCTTTTATCTGCTCCAGTGGTACTGCTCCATACATAGAATATTCCTCTATGGGATACGAATCCAGATATACAGGATAAGCACCGGCAAGGACCAATCCATAATGGTGTGACTTATGACAATCACGATCAATCATCACTACCTCACCTGGCTTAACGATTGCCTGTACCACAATTTTATTAGCAGTTGAGGTACCATTGGTTACAAAAAAAGTCTGTTGTGAACCATAGGCATCACTGGCCATTTTCTGCGCCTTTTTCAAAGAACCAGTAGGCTGGAGAAGCGAATCTAACCCGCCTGTAGTAGAGGAGGTTTCTGCCAGAAACATGTTCCTCCCGTAGAAACTTCCAAAGTCATTGATCCATCTGGATTTGAAAACAGAGTTACCTCTCGAGATGGGCATAGCATGAAAAATACCGGTAGGTTTTTTACTGTATTCTTTAAGAGCTGAAAAGAATGGGGTCTTATATCGTTCTCCAATTCCACTCAAAATGGTAAGATGGAGTTCCTGTAGATCTTCTACCCGGTAAAATATTCGTCTGAAGCTTTTTAAGGTGCTGTCTTTCAAACTGCTGAGAGCTGTATCAGTCACATAGTAAGTGTCAAGCTCTGGTCTAAATTTCTTGACAATTGTTCCTAGAAGAGGTCCTAACTCAAACTGGGGCGTTGATGAAAGATTTAGATTGAGGACAGTCTGAATAAAAGGCGTGATCTGGGGAGTGATCTTTTTTGAGTGATAATTAGGGGCATAACGAATTACAACTGCCTGAATATTATAATTGAAATGGAGGGCAATCATCGCATCTTCAAATGAGCGCTCCACCACAATATTGTAACAAAACTGTTCACCTGAACCTTGAAGGTCTTTTAGATCACTTCTGAGCTTAGCTTCCTCCTGTGCCGATATGTCCTCGACGATGAGTACCTCAAAATAATTCTTGCGATTACTATCCTCAGAGCCAGAATTTTCCGATAAGTCAGTGCCATGGTCCTCCTCCTCAATATGATCAGGATTGCTTCTGCATCTGTCGCTTACTAGTTGTTTTGTTATCTCTGCGATTTTGTTGGCCAGAGCAGTATGCTCCTGGCGGTCTAGCATTTCATTAAGAATCTTTAGCCTTGAGATCCCCGGAAAAGCAAAATAGGACTCAATATGCTTCAGCTCATTCAATAACTTTTGAAGCTCCTGCTTGTGTTCTTTTTCATCTTCGGAACCCCTGTTAGCAGCCTGTAGCTTATTGGATCCATTCTTCAGTTTATTCCAAGATTCAATCCGTAGTTGAGCAATGTTATAGTGGCGAGTACTTGTTATTTTTTTTTCAGGCATAATTTATTTGTTTGAATGCAAGGCGAGCTTATTCCCTTCGGAATCGATGAAAATTGCAAAATATCCATGCTCCTCATCGATCAAGGTTTTGGGCATTACTATCCTTCCCCCTGCCTCTTCTATTCTTGAAAGAACTAGGTTCAGGTCTTTGCCTCCGTTTAAATAAATCAAAGCTCCGGTATCGCTGGGTGTGGAGCCCGGACCGGCAACAACTGCTCCTCCGATTCCATTTTTTGATGGAAAAAAAGCCATTGCATGGCTGCCATTGAAATTTTGCTCCATCTCTATATTGTAGATGTGATTATAAAAATCTACGGCCTGCTTGAAATTGACAGCAGGTATTTCAAACCAATTTATGAAGTTGGTGAACGTCTTATCTGTTTTTTGTTTATTTGCAGGTACTCCACCCATAGTTATATTTTTTTTAGTTTAAAATTCATCAAAACCCTTATACCCTGTTGGGGCCGAAGGATGGTTATACTCATTTTCTTTCCTTTTCAATCTTGCCAGGTCATCAAGTCTAGTGGGCTTAATCAGAGGGCCTAACGAATCCAAGTACGGCAATTTGGTGCCAGGCTGATAAATGCTAAATTCTCCGATATGATCACGAAGACTTTTCAGAGGTTGACCAAGTCTTAATACACCTAATTCTCTACTTCGCTTTACGCGGTCTATGTTGAGCTCAATAGGAAATATTTCCTCATTTCCTTCGGCCTGATAAATAATTCTTCCATCCGGACCGCAGACTAATGATCTTCCATTACCGCCTGATTCAAGTCCGTTGACATCAAAAAAATAACATTGATTGACTGCGGCCATTGCTCGAACAATGGAAAGTTCAATATCTCGATCAATTGTGCCAGTCATAGTAGGGTGCAAAATCACCTCAGCTCCGTTGACAGCTAGGGTTCTAATGGTTTCTGGAAACCACATGTCGTAGCAGATGGAAAGTCCAAATTTGGCGACACCCGGTACATCAAATACACAAAAATCAGATCCCGGAGTGACACCTACTTCGTAGGGATAAAAAGGAAACATCTTTCTATATCGTGTCACAATTTCCCCATCAGGATTTATAACTGTTGCTGTATTATAAATCCGATCCCCTTCTTTTTCGAATATTGATCCCGGCAATAACCAAATTTTATGTTTTTTGGCCATTTCCTGCATTTCATGTTCAAAACTTCCCGGGATAATCTGTGCAGTATGTGTGAGCGGACCGAAGGCACATAGCTCACTAAATACCACCATTTCAACCCATGGATAAAGGCTCATTGTTATGTCGAGCTTCAGCTTCATCATGGCCACATTTGAGGCTACTGCTGAAACTTTCATTTGGATTCCTGCTATTGCGAATGGAGTCATTGAGGTATAATAATTTTCTGTTGGTTTTAATTACCGCACTGCTTTTCCCTGCGGTTATGGGGTTAAAAAAATCTACGAATTGAACCGCCCTTTTTAATTTACACATTTTTTCTGAAATGCTTTTCTAGGATATCGAGACCTTTATGTAATTGCTCATCCGTAATTACAAGAGGGGAAAGTATTCTGATAACATTTTTGAAGGTTCCTGCACTCAGCATAATAAGCTTATCTTCAGCACAACCTTTGACAATTTTGTCGCACAATTCAGCATATGGTTTTCCCGGATCGTTATCTTTTACCAATTCCATGGCGATCATGGCACCAACACCGCGGACATCACCTATTTCAGAAAATTCAGCTTTTAGTTTTTCAAGTCGATCCCTGACGATTTTGCCTACTTCCAGTGCACGTTTATTTAAGTTGATGTCTTTCATGTACTGAATAGTCGCCAGCGCTGCCGCACAGCAAACTGGGCTTCCAATATAGGTCCCGCCTATGGTTCCAGGGCTAGCTGCATCCATTATTTCCGCACGGCCAAGAACTGCTGCAATTGGCAATCCAGAACCCATGGATTTCGCATAGGTACTGATATCCGGCTGCACATTGTAATGTTGCCAGCTGGCCCAATGCCCCGTCCGACAGAATCCACTCTGTATTTCATCCAAAATCAACATGATACCATGTTCATCGCAGAATTCACGTAACCCTTCGAGATATTTTTGAGGTACTACATTAAATCCTCCTTCTCCTTGAATTGGCTCGATAATGATAGCAGCCACACTTTTGACATCTACCATACTATGAGCGCTTTCCCGAAGCCGGTTGAGCTCTGTTTCCACAAAGTCATCCATATTCTGAGTTCTACCGAACTTATAAAAATTAGGGAAGGGTAATCTGTAAACTTCTGGAGAAAATGGACCGCTACCGGATTTATAACTTACTTTGCTGGTTAGGCTCATAGCCATCATTGTTCGGCCGTGAAATGCTTCTGAAAAACATAGTATTGCAGGTCTTTTGGTGGCCTGTCGTGCAATTTTTATAGCATTTTCTACAGCCTCTGCTCCTGTGCTTACAAGCATAGCTTTCGTTTTCTCGCCGTGAGGAAGAATTTCCGCCATGACTTCGCACAGCTTTATGTAGGGTTCGTAGGTTACAACATTAAAACTGGTGTGCAAGTATTTTCCAGCTTGCTCCCGAATAGCAGCAACAACAGGCTCAGGACAATGACCTGCGTTGGTTACCCCAATTCCTCCGGCAAAATCTATGTGCTCTTCGCCATCCACATCGGTAATGATTGCACCTTTTGCGTCTTTTACTGTGGCTGTATTAAAAATTCCAACACCGTTGGCTACTATGTTTTTTCTCCTCTCCAGAATTTCCTGAGATTGAGTTTTCTCTTTTATCATGCTGATTCAGTTTATTAGAATTAAGATTAAAAGGACGATAAGCAAATTAGTTAAGACAATGGCTGTCAGCAGTTTTAATAAAACTAATTTTAAAATGCTGGTAGTTATCAAATCTCTAGATCAAGAAAACTCCTTCCGAGATTTTGTTTTGCTTTTCGCTAAATCTGATGCTCGCACGAGCTTCAATAATGTTTTTTGCCCAACTCTTAAGAAGATTTAATTGACTTTTAATAAATAGTATAAAGACAATTTTTGCTATCTGGTCTAATATAGGGATAAAATTGGATATTAAAAAGTGAAATTATTATGAGCTGTAATTGGCCTATTAACCATATTTCGTGTAATTTTTGGTCAATATGTCTGAACTCTAGGGTTTTACGATAATAAATAAAAGTTAGTAGTAAAAAAAATATTGTTAATATTCTTTGTGTTAAATTATAAAGTATTCTTTTGAACATAACTTGATAAGTATTTATTTATAATATTCTATATATAGCTTATTATAAAAAATAGTAAAAAACGCTTACTCGATTGTTTGATGCAATTAAATATATATAATTATAACTAACTTTTTTTAAAAGTAGACATAGCCGGCTTGCTTCATTTGATCCTTACAGCGATATCTTTCCAAATTCTTGATTTCTCAAAAAAAATCACTCCAACTTTTTTTGATTACAAAGATTCATTGTAATATTGCAATGAATTAATAAACTATGGGAGTTACCAAAACCGATTTATTTACCCTGGAGCAAAATGAACTGGCACAAATTGCCAAGGTATTTGCCCATCCTGCACGGATTGCAATTATCCAGTACCTGCTGAAATCTAACACCTGTATCAACGGGGACCTGGTTCAGGAACTTGGGCTTGCACAAGCTACCATCAGCCAACACCTTCGGGAACTCAAACAAGTGGGAATAATTCAGGGAACCATAGAAGGTGTTTCGGTGAGTTATTGTATCAATCCTGCCAGGTGGGTACATATACAGCAACTTTTCAATGAAGTATT
The DNA here is from genome assembly GCF_035156405.1 of Algoriphagus aurantiacus. Classification (NCBI taxonomy): domain Bacteria; kingdom Pseudomonadati; phylum Bacteroidota; class Cytophagia; order Cytophagales; family Cyclobacteriaceae; genus Algoriphagus; species Algoriphagus aurantiacus. The sequence goes on from NZ_JAXRUT010000022.1 coordinate 11,183, forward strand.
TGATCAGTTCAAATCTCCGGATAGCACCTGTTGTTAATTAAGAAGTAAAAAATTTGTATCTATTAATCGTTTTATCGCAATAAACAAATTCAATTATGAAACTATCAGAAGTTAAAAAAGCACTAAGCCAATTGGATAACATAGCCTTTCAATTGCCTGACGGATCATTGGTTCCAACCCACTTTCACGTTACTGAAGTAGGTAAAATTTCCAAGCACTTTATTGACTGCGGGGGTACAGTGAGAACTGAAAATGTCGCTAATTTCCAACTTTGGAATGCGGATGATTACAACCATCGCCTACATCCTGAAAAACTGGTTAAAATCATCGATCTGTCCGAAAAAGTACTGGGACTGGAAGACCTGGAGGTGGAAGTAGAATATCAGGCGGATACCATCGGTAAATTTGGGCTGGAATTTGACGGGAAGAATTTTTTACTCACAACCAAGCAAACAGACTGTCTGGCCAAGGAGAATTGTGGTATTCCACAGGAAAAACAAAAATTAAGTTTAGCGGATATGCCCACAAATGCCAATTCCTGTGCACCAGGATCAGGATGTTGTTAAGTTAGACTTAGCTGAAAATATGAAAAGGACAAACGTGATTTTATTGCCCGGGCTTTCCGAAACTGTCAGGAAAGCCCGATCCCTTCCTATATCAAATGAAAGAAAAGAAGTCCTTCAGGTTCTGATAGACTATATTCAAGTGAAATTGGAAGCTGAGGAAGATATTAACCTAAACTTTATCTGTACCCATAATTCCCGGAGGAGTCAGTTTTCCCAGATTTGGGCACAGACGGCTGCGGATTATTTCGGGATTCCAGCTGACTGCTACTCAGGGGGAGTTGAAGTGACAGAATTTAACGACCGTGCTGTAGAGTCCATCAAGCGGAGCGGCTTTAGAGTTACCAAAAAAGGAAGTAAAAATCCGATATACTTTATCTTTCACTCTAATGAGGCAGAACCGATTTCTGCCTTTTCCAAACTCTTCGATGATCCGATCAATAAGGCTCAAAGATTTGCAGCTGTAATGACCTGCGCACATGCGGATGAGAACTGTCCATTTATCCCCGGCACAGAGAATAGGATACCGGTAAGATATGAAGACCCCAAAAAGTATGATGGCACCTCTGAGGAAGCAAGCCGCTATGACGAAAGGTCAATGCAGATAGCTTCGGAAATGTTCTATGTGTTTGGTCAAATCAAAATAAAAGCATGAGCACATCTAAAAAGAAACTTGGATTTCTGGATAAGAATCTGACTTGGTGGATTTTCCTGGCGATGGCAATTGGGGTGGGGATAGGGTATCTATTTCCATCCAGTTCGGATTTTATCAATTCTTTTAGCCGAAGCAGTACCAACATTCCGATAGCCATTGGACTGATCCTGATGATGTATCCACCGCTGGCGAAGGTTGACTACAAGCTTTTACCGAAGGTTTTCAAAAATGTACGAATTCTAAGTATTTCTTTGATTCTCAACTGGATCATAGGTCCAGTACTGATGTTTGTGCTGGCTTTGATTTTTCTTCAGGATTATCCCGAATACATGGTTGGACTGATCCTGATAGGTTTGGCCCGCTGTATTGCGATGGTGTTGGTGTGGAATGACCTGGCCGAGGGCAGCAGTGAATATGGAGCTGGTTTGGTAGCCCTGAACAGTATTTTTCAGGTGTTTATGTACAGCTTTTATGCATGGTTGTTTATAACGGTACTTCCGCCATATTTCGGTTTTGAAGGTGCCATTGTTGATATTTCCATAGGAACTATTGCTGAAAGCGTAGCCATTTACCTGGGGATTCCATTTCTGGCAGGTATACTTAGCAGGTTGATTTTGGTCCGTGCCAAAGGTGAAGAGTGGTACACCAATGTGTTTATTCCTGCGATTTCACCGATTACGCTGATTGCGCTGTTATTTACTATAGTGGTTATGTTTTCGCTTAAGGGCGAACTGATCGTAGAAATACCAATGGATGTAGTGCGGATTGCCATCCCGTTGTTAGTGTATTTCACTCTGATGTTTATCATCGGATTTTTCTTCAGCAAAGCCATGGGAACCAGTTATGATAAAAACGCGGCAATCTCATTTACCGCTGCCGGAAATAACTTTGAGCTTGCCATTGCTGTGGCCATTGCAGTATTTGGACTTGACTCAGGGCAGGCTTTTGCCGGAGTGATCGGTCCCTTGGTAGAAGTACCCGCATTGATACTTTTGGTTAGGGTTTCGTTTTGGCTAAGAAATAAATATTACAGCACACCCAAGCTAGCCTAACCAATCCATGAAAAAGGAAGTTGATCCGGTGTCTTAGGAGGCTTTCTTGTGATACCAGATTTTCTATAAAAGACATGTTTATTTCAAAAAAATGAATAGTTTATAACGTGTTACTTGCTTTTTTACTAAATTTTAAATGGTTTGACTTGATTTTTAAACAAGTATGTGATCAGGTTTTTATTTTTTATAATAGCTATTTAATAGTTTTTTATTTGGTGTTTATTTGTTTTTTAAGTGGTTAATTTCTTTTTGTTAAATATTTATTCATAAATATTGCATTTGTGTTAATATTTCGGCTAAATTATTGACAAATTAATAATAGGCAGTTACATGCATGGAATCTCGGAACTTTGGGTTGAATTTAAGCAGACCGGAAATGTTAAGCATTTCAGCGGGATTTATGAGAAGTTCTGGGAGCGATTGTTAAGTGTTTCCTATTCTATCCTAAGGGATCAAAAAGAAGCTGAAGATATTGTTCAGGAAGTTTTCGTTTCGCTATGGAGAAAACAGGATAAATATTCTATAGATAATATTGAGGCCTATTTGTATCAAGCAGTAAAGCTGGCTGTATTTTTACGTTTAAGAAGGCTTAAGGTGGCCGATGAGCATCTCAAAAAGATGGACTCAATTAAATTTGCCAATAATATAGAAGAAAAGCTTTCCTATGAGGAAGCGAAAAACACTTTGGATGACTGTATCGCGAATCTTCCTGAGAAAGCAAAAAAAGTATTTATTCTGAGCCGATATGAAAATCGATCAAATGAACAAATAGCCTTACAACTAGGTATTTCTGAGAAAACAGTAGAGGGTCATATAACTTCAGCTTTAAAAAAACTCAGAAAATGCCATTCAGAACGGGAATAATTCATCACTTACTGTAGCACCTTACGTATTTTCAGGAATAGAGCAGGTTAAGTTGCGTCCATTTTTTTCGTTTACACTTTTCTGGGCAGCTATGTGGAAATCTCAATACACTATTTCATTCCCGCCTTCAAGGACTTTGTTGTAGCTGATATAATAAGCTAGTAAAATTATTTTTTCAAAAAAAAAGCGAGGAAGACCAAGGGTTAAGCCTGCTTTAGGCAACCTATAGTTAAATAACTCCAAAATGACCGAAGTTGAGTTTAAAAATTTGCTTGATAAGTATCTCAGAGATGAGTGTAATGATTCTGAAAAAAGGTTACTGGATGACTTCTTCGACTCCTTTAAGGGTAAGGGAAGTTATCTGGAGGACCAAAATGTAGCTATTCATATTGAAAAGGAGCGGGTGAAACACCGGTTGTACCGGAGAATTCAAGAAGAGTTGGAAAATGAGAATCAGCCTGCACCGAATTCTGCCAAAAACAAAAACAGGATAGGATGGATGGTTTTGGCAGTTGTTGTACCGCTGATGCTGTTTTGGTTTATATCCTCTGATTATGTGGGAGGAAGCGAAAAACTTCTAAAACTTGAAGCGGAAAGGGGCCAAAAGATTTCACTGACATTGGGTGATGGGACCAGAGTCCGGCTCAATTCAGGGTCTTCATTAATTTACCCCGAAGAATTTAAAGGTGCCGAAAGGAAGGTGAAACTTGAAGGGGAGGCTTTTTTTGAAGTTTTCCGAAATGAGAAAAAACCTTTTGTGATTCAGACAGCAGAAATTAAAACTACTGTGCTGGGGACATCATTCAATATAAATACCCACAGCAAGGGAATAATGATTACGGTAGTGACTGGAAAGGTAAGCGTAGTGGAAGGATTGCAGGAAGTGGTATTGACCAAAGGAATGCAAGCCATTTACAATCCAGATGATGGAAGCATTTTGACTCAAAGTGTTGACCATTATCAGGAAGCTACAGCCTGGATGGATGAAAGGATAGTGTTTAGAAATGTCGACTTATTGGAGTCTCTGAATACACTTGAACGTTGGTACGGGGTAGAATTTGATGTCAAAACCAAACTTCGTCAAGGTTGCAAAGTGAATGGAAACTTTAAAGATCAGCCATTAGCACATGTATTAGAAGCTTTAAGCTTTATTAATGGCTTAGAATACCGAATTATCTCAGCAACAAAAGTAGAGATTACCTCCAGCAAATGTTCCACCTAACCAGTAGAAACTATGTAAAATACTGAAAATCAAAGAAGGAGCTGCACCAAGACCCGCCAGAGACCGATGCCGCTCCAAAAGTGTCAATTATAACTAACTAACATGTAAAGCTATGAAAATTTATTTACGGTCACTACTTATGTATGCCTCAAAAACAGTAGTCTACCTGGTATTTGTACATTTTCTATTTTTTAATATGGTCGCCGCTGATTCTATTTTTGGCCAGACTATATATGATACAAAACTGAGTATTGAAATTAAAGATCAACCACTATCGTGGGTGTTTGATGAAATAGAAAAAAAAGCTCCTTTTAGATTCGTATTCGGAAAGGAAGTTTCCTCTTTGAATAAGAGGTATTTCCTTAAATATAACGATACGACACTCGCTGAGATTTTAAAGGATCTTGAAAAAAAGTCCAGCCTGAATTTTAAAGTCATCAACGGCATGATTGCTGTCAAAGTAAAAGAAGCAGAGCGTCCCAAAGTCCAGAAACAGGTAAAAGTAATTACAGGAATCGTAAGTGAAAAGGGAGGTTCAGGACTTCCGGGAGTTAACATACTCGTAAAAGGAACTACCTATGGGACAATTACCGATTTGGACGGAAATTTTTCGCTGGAGGTTCCTGATGATTCAAGTATTCTTGTGGTTTCCTACGTGGGATATACCGCTGTAGAAGTGGATATTTCTTCCAAGATTTATTTGGAGATATTTTTAGAACCATCGTTTAGTTCGCTTTCTGAAGTGGTTATCACTGCTCTCGGAACCAAGCAAATAAAAGATCAGTCAGGGGCGTCAAGCTCGTCGGTATCCTCAGAGTCCATTCAGCGTTCTGGTGAAACCGGCCTTATCAATGGCCTGGCAGGGAAAGCCTCAGGTGTGAGAATAGGCAAAATGAATGGTGATCCAGGTGCTGGTTCGGTTATTCAAATTCGAGGTGTCAATACTATTGAAGGGGCAAGCCAACCGCTGATTATCCTAGACGGGGTTCCGATTAGTAATGAAAACTCAGGGAGCGGTACAATATCCCAGCAGTCCCGACTCAACGATATCAATCAAAACGATATCGAATCAGTACAAGTATTAAAAGGGGCTTCAGCTGCTGCATTATGGGGATCCCGGGCAGCAAATGGCGTAATTGTGATCACCACTAAAAATGGCAAAGCAAATCAAAAGCCATCGGTGAACTATTCTTTTTCCCAATCTTTTGATAAAATCAATGTCTGGCATCCTCTACAGGATTCATATGGTCAGGGTAGAAATGGCGTGTGGAATATTTCTGCGGCAGAATCCTGGGGAGACAAAATTTCCGACCGTAGTGGTCTTCCTGATGAATTAAATACTCTGGGGGCATATTTTATATCTGATATTTCAGGAGTCACCTACTATCCTGTTATAGGTAAAAATTCCAGGGAAACATACTTGGATGAAAATTACGACCAGGTTTTTCAAACCGGGAGCTTCGGGCAGCATGATGTCTCCGTCAACGGAGGCGGGCAAAAAGCATCCTATTTTTTCAGCTATGGAAATCTAAGTCAAGATGGAATCACGCGGAACTTTACCTATAACAAACAGAATATCAGGTTAAACACCCAAGTACAACTTACTGATTGGATCACATGGAATAATAAAGTCTCTTATAACTTTACCAAATCCAACCGAATCCATCAAGCTGGTGATGATACCAATGGCTTGCTATTGGGGTTATTGAGATCTGCTCCTGATTTTGACAACAGTGACTACATAGGAACCTATGTCAACACTGAAGGTGAGGTGTTTCCAGGCCGTCACAGAAATTACCGAAGGCATTTAGGGGAGACTCAGAATCCAATTTACAATAATCCAGGCTGGACAATAAACGAGCAGAGCTCCCTATCCGAAGTTAACCGTTTTATTATTGCCCCTGAAATTCAGTTAGATCCTGCCGAATGGGTAAATGTAATTCTTCGTGGTGGTATTGACTACTATACGGACAACAGGGAGTCATTTTTCCCAATAGGCTCTGCCGGAAGTAGGAATACAGGAGCATGGGATCAGCAACTAAGATCTTGGAAAGAGGTGAATTTCGACGCTATCGTATCATTTAACAGAGAGATAACTGAAGATATTTCCGGAACGTTGACCCTTGGGGCAAACTACAATGATCGATATAGTACATTCAATTCCACTTCTATAAGTCCATTTGCTGTTGCATCCAAACTTCCGACGACAGATCTGAATCCTGATCAGAGTGCGTCATCTTGGTCTAGATCAATAACTCATCTTCGGTCCAATAGAGGTTATGGAGTTTTGAATCTTGGTTTTTATGACCAGCTTTTCCTGAATGCTTCGGGTGCATTAGAGGCAGCTTCTACTGTTGGAGGGACATTCTTTTATCCATCTGTGGATCTCGCCTGGCAATTTACCAAGGCAGTGGAGATACCTGGGTTGAGCTTCGGTAAACTCCGTGCATCATTTGGCCAGGTGGGGATTCAACCGAATCCTTATAAGTTCTATACGTTGGCAACCACAGGGTTCGATACTTTTGGAGGTAGTTTTCAGATTGATTCCGAAAGAGGCAATCTGAATCTCAAACCCGAAGTGAAAACCGAATGGGAAATCGGTGCAGACTTAAGATTTTTAAATGACAAACTGGTTTTTGGTGCCACTTACTATCAAAATAGGATTAATGATATCCTGTTTGCTGTAAAAACAAATCCTAGTACCGGATTTACGACGGAGTACACCAATGCGGGTATTATAGAAAACAAAGGTTTGGAGTTGGATCTAAGTGCCACAGTTGTCCAAAGAGAATCTTTATCAATTGCAATAAATGGGAATTTTAGCAACAACAGAAATCTGGTGGTAGAGTTAAGAGGAGCAGAAACTGTTGATATAGGTGGAACTTCAAAGGCAGTGCAAGGCCATCCCATGAGTGCTTTCTGGCTGCCGGGTACAGTCAGAAATGAGGACGGAAGTTTTGCTCTCGATGCAAATGGGTTTCCAAAGGTAGATACTCAGCGTAGAGTGATCGGGAATCCCAATCCTGAATGGAGAGGTGGATTGGGTGCCCAGTTGAACTGGAAGAATCTTGACTTCGGATTTCTATTTGAGCATTCTCAGGGAGGGGATTATATCAACAGGACTAGAGTGGTTATGTATGGGTTTGGCACCCATCAGGACGTCAGTAACGAAATCACGCTGACAGAGGATCTGACAAATATCAGTGGAACGCTGGTGCCTGCAGGAACTACTGTTAGAGGGAATATTGCTGATTTTGGTGCCGGAAATGTGCTACTTGACGAAGCATGGTACACCGGAATAGGTGGTGGCCTAGGCTTTAACAAAGTCAATGACCTCTTTATAGAAGATGCGACCTGGACGAAATTGAGAAACGTCACCTTGGGATACACTCTACAGGATAGTCCCTTCCTTGATAAGATCAAGCTCCAGTCACTCCGGGTTTCCTTTAGCGGAAGAGACCTGTTTCTCTGGACGGATTTGATAGGAGTGGATCCTGAAACCAACAATTATGGTGTCAGTAATGCCTTTGGCATGAACTATTTCAATAATCCCGGTACGAAATCATTCCTGTTCAATATCCAGGCAAGATTTTAAGAAATAACCCTAATTCATCAATAGGGCAAGGTTTATTTTCCAACATCAAAAAAGAAATTTCCATGAAATCGAGCATGACTAAAAAGTCACACAAAGGGATGATTATGCCCCATGCGAGATTCCATGTGACATTTAAAAGAAAAATATAAACACATGAAATCAATAATAAAATCTTCAGTACTGTCCCTGGTATCCATGATTTCCTTCATGTTTTCAGGATGTGAGCAACTGGTGGAAGGGATCAACGAGAATCCCAACCAGCTGACATTGGAAGAGGTAGATGCAGGCCTTTTCATGAACGGGGCACAGCTGTCCAATATCAATATCCAATTGGGCCCCTATAGCAGAATGGCAGCCTACTATTCAGGGCAGCTGATCGGATACGAACAGGTAGAACGTTTTCGGTATCAATATGAGGTGGTCAACACCGATTTTGATTGGTCTGGTTATCAATCCGTAGTTAATCCGGCGAGAGAAATAAGAAGAAGAACAGAGGGGAACGCGCTTTATCAAGGCATCACCAAAGTATTGGAAGCCCATGTCGTCGGCACCTATGCCTCACTTTTTGGGGATATTCCATATTCAGAAGCCATATCCGATGTTGATGATCCTGTATTCGATAATCAGCTGGTTGTTTTTGAAAAATTACAAACCTTGCTTGACGGGGCAATTTCCGATTTGGAAAATTCCAGTGGTCAGGTGATTGCCCAAGACTTCATTTTTGCGGGTAACCGAGTCAAATGGTTGGAATCTGCCTGGACCTTGAAAGCGAGATACTATATGAGCACGAAGCAATATGAACAAGCTTATCAAGCAGCGCTCAACGGAATTTCCTTACCCAGAAACAGTATGCGGTTTACGCCACTTGATTTACAAGGGGAAAATTCTACCAAAAATAAATATTTCATCGTATTGCAGAACGGACCGAACCTCGGTACAGGAGACAGCTATCTGATGCAGCTACTGGATGCCGAAAACCCGGTGTCCAGAAACAATGAAAAGACTAATGAAAGTGCCAGATCTGCTTATTATTATATAGACCGACTTAACTCGACATCCAATATGGGTATTGCACATGAACTGGAATCGCAACCATTACTCACCTATGAAGAGAATCTGTTGATATTGGCAGAGTCAGGAGCACGAACCCAGGGTCTTGTAGTAGGGCTTGAACACCTCAACAGTTTGAGAGCATACTTGAATTCAGGAGCATTTCTAAACATCAATTTTGCTGGCCTTTCGCATGTTTACCTACCTTACTTAGCCTCGGATTTTGAGGTGGGTGGAATGGAAAATATGGATGGAATTGATCCCATACGAGCACTTCTTCGGGAAATTGTCGAAGAACGGTATGTTTCCGGGTTTACGATGTTTATGCCATTTGACGATGCAAGACGACTGCGGAAAGGTGACTCTGATATTGCCGTTCCTTTTCCGTTGAACATCCCTACCGCTACGCTCAATATCGAACGGTTCCTTGTCCCAGAGGATGAAATGACCACAAATGAAAATGCACCGGTAGATCCGGGACTTTTCTCTCCTACACAAGTGAACCAATGACGAAATAGGTAGGCACAAAAAAGATGAAATCGAGCCTACCTACCGCCAGGCAGGCATGACGAAAGCGTCACACAGAGGGATGATTGACCTTGCGAGATTCCATCCCGATTTTCGGGACAGGTAATGACCATTGAAAAACAATTATAAACACATGAAAACTTTCACTAAAGGAAATTTTGGAGCTGGAGGATTTCTGTGGCTCGCAGGGATAGCTCTGTTTATTACGCAAGGATGTGACCCTAAGAAAGACAGGCAGATACCTGTTGAGCAGGAGCTGGGTTTGATGGCTGATTCAGGGATGGTCGTCAGTGCTCATTGGCTTGCCTCAGAGGTCGGGGTGGAAATCCTCAAAAAAGGAGGAAATGCATATGATGCCGCAGTTGCTGTTCAGTTTGCCCTTGCGGTAGTTTACCCACGGGCAGGGAATATTGGTGGGGGAGGGTTTGCTGTTTACAGAAATGCCGATGGTGAATCCGGTACATTGGATTTCAGGGAAAAAGCCCCTCTGGGAGCTTCCAGAGATATGTATTTGGATTCCAGCGGCGAAGCTGTAAAGGATCTGAGTTTAAAAGGAGTACTGTCTGTAGGCGTACCGGGAACGGTGAACGGAATGGTGGAACTTCATGAAAAGCTGGGATCCATGCCATGGCAAGAACTGGTCGAACCATCAATTCGGATTGCTGAAAAAGGATTAGCTATATCCGACGATCAGGCCAATATTCTTAACCGTTCAAGGGAAGATTTTATCCAATACAATAGATTTAGTCCTGAGGTTATTAAAACCGAAGAATGGCAGCAGGGCGATACGATCAGATTTTCAGCTTTGGCCAAGACGCTTACGAGAATAGCTTCAGAGGGAAATCCTGGATTTTATCAAGGAGAAACAGCCCGATTGATTATCGAAGAGATGGAGGCTCAAAATGGGATGGTTACCGCAGAAGATCTTCAACGCTACCGGGCAGTGTGGAGAGAGCCTGTGATAGGAAACTATGGGGACTATAAGATTCTTGCTATGCCTCCACCATCAAGTGGAGGGGTTGCCATAGTGCAGCTTTTTAATGGACTTAAAGAATTTGATATGGACAACTATCCTCCAAATTCTGCTGATGCTATTCATCTTTTTACCGAGCTCGAGCGAAGAGTCTATGCCGACCGGGCGGAGAACCTTGGTGATCCTGATTTTTTTAAGATGCCCATGGGGGAACTGCTTGATGACGGACGGATGAAAGTAGCCATGGAGAGTTTTGATGCGGATAATAAAACACCGTCCTCAGAAATCAAGCCCGGTCAGGTGGAGATTATAGAAAGTGTAGAGACCACACACTTTTCTATTGTGGACCGTCATGGAAATGCAATTGCGGTAACTACAACCCTAAATGGATACTTTGGCTCCAAGGTGATGGTCAGGGGAGCTGGGTTCTTTCTAAACAATGAAATGGATGATTTCAGTAAAAAAGCGGGCACTCCCAACCAGTTTGGACTGGTAGGTGGAGAGGCTAATGCCATTTTGCCGGAAAAGCGGATGCTTAGTTCCATGAGTCCTACGATTGTAGAGAAGGATGGGAAGGTGTTTGCTGTGCTGGGGTCTCCGGGAGGATCTACTATTATTACCTCGGTGTTTCAAACGATGGTAAATGTCATGGTTCATGGTATGACGATGCGTGAAGCAGTGGATGCTCCTCGATTTCATCACCAGTGGCTTCCCGATGTGATTCTTCACGAACGGGATGGTTTGGATAGTCTAATTCAGCTACAGCTGGAAAATAAAGGACATTCCTTTCAGCAGCGGGGATTGTTGGGGAAAGTCAATGCAATCAAGGTATACGGAGATGGAAAGCTGGAAGGAGCCGCTGATTCCAAGCGTGGCAGTGAGACCGCTAAGGGATATTGAAATGAATGACAGTAAAACCAAATTTCAAATGAACAACTTAGATTTGGAGAGCTACTTTGAGCCATTTAGGAAAAATATTGTAGGCAATCTGGCTGAATTTGATTCTCCTTTTGGCCGGCAAAAATTGATTTATGCCGACTGGATAGCAAGTGGACGTTTATATAGTCCGATTGAGCAGGTCATGCAGGAGAGGTTTGGCCCTTTTGTGGCAAACACTCATTCAGAGGCCAGCTACAGCGGTAGGCTCATGACCAACGCCTATCACGAGGCTCATGAAATCATCAAGAAGCATGTAAATGCTTCAGACAAGGACGTTATCCTTACTACTGATTCGGGAACCACTGGAGTGCTGTGCAAATTTCAGCGAATTTTGGGGTTGAAACTTCCTGAGAAGTTTGCTCATGTGAAAAACAAAATCACCGAGAGTGAACGCCCAGTCGTTTTTCTTACCCATATGGAACATCCTTCCAATCACACTACCTGGTTGGAAACGATAGCGGATGTGGTGGTGCTGGAACCCAAGGAGGACTTGTCGGTAGATGTAGAGTCGCTAAAAAAGGAGCTTACCAGGTATTCCAATCGAAAGCTAAAAATCGGATCTTTCACCGCTTGCTCCAACGTTTCGGGAGTTTTTACCCCCTTCTATGAACTGGCAAGTGTAATGCATGAGCATGGAGGATATTGTTTTGTGGATTTTGCTGCTTCAGCTCCTTATGTGACTATTGATATGCACCCTGGAGATGCGTTGAAAAGCCTGGATGCGATTTTCTTCTCACCTCATAAATTTTTGGGAGGTCCTGGCAGTTCAGGAGTGTTGGTATTCAACGGGGATTTGTACAACAATAGAATTCCTGATCATCCCGGAGGAGGGACAGTTTCCTGGACTAATCCTTGGGGAGAACATGCTTTTTTTACCGATGTGGAAGTAAGAGAAGACGGAGGAACTCCCGCTTTTTTACAGACGATCAGGGCCGCTCTGAGTATCCGCCTAAAAGAGCAAATGGGCATAGAAAAGATCAGGCTCAGAGAAAAGGAACTGATTGAAATTGCTTTCTCAGGACTGAACAAAATTCCTGGAATCCATATCCTCGTGGCCCAACATACCGACCGACTTGGAGTGATATCGTTCTATTCTGAGTCAATACACTTTAATCTCATCGTTTCCCTACTCAGTGATTTATACGGTATTCAGGTCAGAGGGGGATGCTCCTGTGCGGGTACCTATGGGCATATGTGTCTGAATGTGACCCGGGAAATGTCCAAAAAAATCACCGATAAAATCGACTCAGGGGATCTTTCCGAAAAGCCCGGTTGGGTAAGGCTGTCCCTGCACCCAACAATGAGCAACAATGAGCTTCACTTTATATTGAAGGCTATTGATTTTATTTCAAAAAATGCTGTGGAGCTGTCCAAAGACTATCTCTATGACGGCTTCACCAATGAGTACCATCATAAAAATCAATTGAATGGTCAGCAAGAAATGGATTTGTTTAGACTCCATAGCCCGGTTGGTTATTCCATCATTTAATGTAACTCAACTATGAAATGCTATTATAAAATCCTGATGGTGCTATTTCTGGTGTCTACAGGGATCTCAGCCGTAAGAGCCCAGACCACCTTTGCCAGAAACGGCGTGGCTGATGAGCGGGGACAGACGTATGCGTTAGTGAACGCAACTGTCATTACCGGATCAAAAAAGATAGAAAATGCTATTATCCTTGTCAAAGGCAAGCTGATCGAACAAGTCGGCTCTGTTATCAACATTCCCAAAGGGTACCGGCAGATTGGTCTAAAAGGCAAATATGTGTACCCTGCGTTTATCGATCCCTATTCTCAGTATGGATTGCCTCCGGTAAAATTCCCACCCCGTTCTAACCCAGTGATCAAACGTGAGCAGATTGATCCTGCAAGAAGTGGGGCGTATAATGCAAATGATGCAATACGGGCAGATTATCAGGCAGTAAGAGATTTTCGAATCGATTCCAAGATTGCTGAAGACTTGCGGCGTCAAGGTTTTGCTTCCGTTTCGGCATTTCTTCCTGATGGAGTTGTAAGGGGAACTTCTGTGGTCGTGAATTTGGGGGAATCCAGTGAAAACGAAGTCGTGGTGAAAAGTGAAGGCGCGGTATATTTTTCCATGGATAAGGGAAGTTCTCTGCAAGACTATCCCAATACACCGATGGGAGCACTTTCACTGGTCAGACAGACTATGTACGATGCAGAATGGTATGGGCAGTTTGATCAGAAACCTTTTACAGATCTTGGACTGGAGGCAATTAACAGCCAGAAGTCTCTACCTAAGATATTCGAAAGCAGCGACTGGATGATGGCTCAGACGGTGGATAGAGTAGGTACCGAACTGGGGCTGGATTTTATTATCAAAGGTTCTGGCGACGAATATCAGCGGGTTGGGGAGATTGCCGGAATGAAAAGAAAAATGGTGATCCCTTTGAATTTCCCCAAGCCATTTGATGTCTCCGATACCCTGTTTAATGCTGCAATCTCGCTCCAGGATCTGAAGCATTGGGAGATGGCTCCAATGAATGCTGCCTTCTTGGCTAAGGCAGGGGTGAAGTTTGCCTTTACATCCGATGGACTGGAAAACAGAGGTGAATTTTTGGACAACGTAAAAAAGGCAGTCGCTGCAGGTCTTAGCAAAGAAACGGCGCTTGCGGCGCTGACATCTATTCCTGCTGAATTTTTCGGATTGGAAGATGTATTGGGTGGGGTGGATGCAGGAAAGTTCGCAAATTTAATTGTTGCTTCCGGAGATATTTTTGAACAGTCCGGATCCATTGAAGAAGTATGGGTTCAGGGAGAATCCTATAGGGTCACTTCAAAGCCCGATCGGGGAACGGTTCGGTATACTGTGGATAAAATTGATGACTCTCCCAAAATGATCTATCCTTTTACTGCCTACGGGACAAGTGAGCAGGTCAAGCCGGAAGACCTTTTGATCAAAGGAGCAACTGTGTGGACCAGTGAGCAGGAGGGCATTTTATCTGAAACCGATGTATTGATCCAAAGTGGTAAAATTGTCCGAATTGGTAAGGGATTATCGGTGAAGGGAGTAAAAATCATTGATGGTACCGGAAAGCATCTCACAGCCGGCATTATTGATGAACATTCCCATATCGCACTGAAATCCATCAATGAAATGGCGATCAACACTTCTATGGTAAGAATGGAGGATGTGATCAATTCAGAAGATGTCCAGATTTACAGAGCTTTGGCAGGTGGGGTTGTGGTTGCGCAGTTGCTTCATGGATCGGCTAATGCAATTGGTGGACAGTCAGCATTGGTAAAACTCAAATGGGGTCAAACGGCAGCTGATTTAATAATCCCCTCAGCGCCAAGGTTTATCAAGTTTGCATTGGGTGAAAATCCCAAACGCTCCAAGAGTGATCCATCCATCCGTTTTCCCAAAACTATGATGGGAATGGAGCAGGTGTACACTGATGCCTTTACTCAGGCCAGAGAATACGAAAAAGAATGGACGCGCTATCAAAGCAATGCTAAAAATGGAAGTGGAATAAAGCCGAGAATCGATCTTGTCAATCAGGCGATGCTTGATGTGCTGAAAGGCGACATGTTCATTACCTGCCATGCCTATGTGCAGTCGGAGATGCTGATGCTTATGGATGTTGCGGATAGATTTGGCTTTACGGTAAACACATTTACCCATGCGCTGGAGGGATACAAAATTGCAGACGAATTAAAGGTACACGGCGCTGGCGGAGCTACATTTTCTGACCGTTGGAATTTCAAATGGGAAGCCCGGACGGCTATCCCTTACAACACGGTGCTGATGCACGGTCAGGGCGTGGTCACGGCAGTCAATTCCGACAGCGGAGAATTGATGCGGCATTTGAATCAGGAAGCGGCGAAGTCGGTCAGATACGGTGGGATGGATGAACAGGAAGCTCTTAAGTTGGTCACACTAAATCCTGCTAAATTATTACATCTGGACGATTCAATGGGATCTATCAAGGTAGGTAAGTCTGCTGACCTGGTGCTGTGGTCAGGCCATCCTTTGTCCGTTTACTCAAAGGCTGAAAAAACCCTGATTGAAGGCGGGATTTATTTCGATTTGGAAAGAGATCAAGTCCTAAGAGAGGAAATCCGCTTAGAGCGGAACCGTCTCATCACTAAAATGGGAAATTTAAAAAATCAGGGAGTTGCCACCGTTCAATACAGTTCCAATCTGCCGTTTGAGGCGGAATGTGACTTTACCGGTATGGAGGAATATTTTGAAGAAAACCACTAAAGAAATCATGGAAACAAGCTATATCATGGATATAAAATACCTGACTCGAATTTTCGTATGGGGATGTCTACTATCATTTTTGCCCCAGACCGGTTTTGCTCAATGGACACCTGTGCCGGGAGAAACACAAAAACATCCTGTGTTGTTGAAAGGCGGTATCCTTCATTTGGGAAATGGATCAGTGATAGAATCAGGTGATATTCTCTTCGTAGATGGACAAATAGTCGCCATTGGGGAAGTAGAACCGAATCAATATGGAGAAGAATTGGAAGAAATCTCTGTTGCGGGGAAGCATATATATCCCGGACTTATCCTTCCCAATTCCATTATCGGCTTAAGTGAGATCAGTGCGTTTAAAGCTACCTACGATCATACTGAGCATGGGAAATTCAATCCAAATCTGACTACTTCTTATGCTTTTACCAGTGATTCGGAGATAATCCCAACACTGCGTTACAATGGGATCTTGATTGTTGAAGCAGCTCCGGGTGGAGGGGTGATTTCCGGCAGCTCCTCAGTGATGGCTTTGGACGGCTGGAACTGGAAGGATTCCATGTTAAAACGGGGTGCAATGTATTTGAGCTGGCCTGCCATGAAAAGAAGGCAATTCGACAGAGGCACGGGCTCAATAAGACTGACGGATAACTCCGAATATCGTAAGGAGGTTTCTGAAATCAGAACTTTGTTTATTGATGCAGCCGGCTATGGAGAGCGTATAGAAAAGACTTCAAACCTAAAGCTTGAAGCTATGCAGGCGGTACTAAATGGTGAGCAGTCGCTCTTTATTGAAGTAGACGAGCCGAAAGGAATTCTGGAAAGTATTGAATTTTTCAGGGAGTTGGGTATTGAGAAACTGGTAATCATATCGGCTGAGGGAGCTCTGGCGGTCCGTGATTTTCTGGCAAAAGAGAATATCCCTGTAATTGTGCCTCCTACACTAAGTCTTCCATCAGGAACTGATGAGGACTACGATCTTCGGTATAAGCTTCCTTTTTTGTTGGCGGAAGCCGGAGTGAAGGTGGCCCTGAGCCATTCAGGCAGCATTACCGAAGCGAGAAACCTTCCGTTTTTTGCGGGAGTCGCCGTTTCCCAGGGAATGGATAAGGAAGAAGCTCTGAAACTAGTTACTTCCAACCCTGCCGATATTCTCGGAGTGGGAGATTTAGTGGGTACACTGGAAGTTGGTAAACATGCTACTTTAATTGTCTCAGAAGGAGATGTGTTGGATATCACTACCAATAAGATTGATATGGCATTTGTACAGGGGAGGCGTCTGAATCTGGACAACAAGCAACAACACATGTATACTAAATACAAGGAGAAATATGGAAAGTAATCTAAAGAGATATTGGGTCATGGGATTGATGTGCTTGATCGCATGGTCTTCCAACGGGCAGAATTCTACATTCCGAGGCCAAGGACCCGTAAACCCGGTCAATACAGAGTCAAGGCCGGTGGAGCGACAGTGGAAGGGGGTATTTGAATTTGGGAATAGTGTCGTGTCAGTCACCAATGACTTTGATGGAGCGAGACTAAACGGCATGTTCGCCGCCAATGACTCCACGCTGGTGGGACTCATCAATCCGGAGAACACTCCTGTAAATATGAGCCCTTGGTACGCATTCAAGTTATGGGCACCCAGTAAGCAGTCCGTTTATGTCCGATTGACCTATGGCGGGAGTGCAAGGCACCGATACCACCCCAAAATCAGTAAGGATGGCAGGGCTTGGAGTGTTCTTGATTCGGGTAACGTATCGACTGAATATTTGGGAATCGAAGAAAATGGCAGGCCAAACGCCGTGGTGATGAAGCTGGATGTGGGACCGGATACATTGTGGGTTGCAGGGCAGGAGATCTACTCCTCTGGATTGGTAAATGAATGGATGGATTCGTTGACCAACCTTCCATATGTAACCAGGGAGTCCATAGGCAGGAGTGTGGAAAACAGGGAAATGGCAGCACTGGAAATAGGTTCGGCACAAGCCACTAATTTGGTGATGGTTATCTGTAGGCAACATCCACCTGAGGTCACCGGATATTTGGCAATGAGAACCTTTGTTGAAACTGTTACCGGAGACACGGAGCTGGCACAGGAATTCAGGGATAAATTCAAAGTGTTTGTAGTTCCTCTAATGAATCCTGATGGTGTGGATAATGGGCACTGGAGGCATAATTCATCGGGGATAGATCTTAACCGGGACTGGAGTGATTTCAATCAACCGGAAACCCGCAATGTCAGGGACTTTATGCATCGCAAGGTGAAGGAAACATCAGGGGA
Source organism: Algoriphagus aurantiacus (assembly GCF_035156405.1). Classification (NCBI taxonomy): domain Bacteria; kingdom Pseudomonadati; phylum Bacteroidota; class Cytophagia; order Cytophagales; family Cyclobacteriaceae; genus Algoriphagus; species Algoriphagus aurantiacus. The sequence goes on from NZ_JAXRUT010000022.1 coordinate 29,130, forward strand.
ATTCAATTTTGGAATTGACTTTCACTCCACTTGGGATGATATCTATTATACTATTGATTCGACGCTTGAAGGTAATATGCCTGGATTGGTATATAGCTGGCTTGATGGTATTCAGACCGAAATTAGTGGCTATGTTCCCAATGTTAGTTCCAGTGATAAAATGGTTCCGACCACCGTTTCCAGAAACTACTTCTATACAGCTTTTGGGGCGGAGTCGCTGGTCTATGAAATCGGAGACAACACCGATAGGGCTTTTGTAGAACAAAAAGGTAAAGTTGCCGCAGAGGTGTTGATGGAGGAAATGCTTAATCGGGTAGAAGAAAAAGTGGCGCAACCTTAAAAACCTCTAATCTCCCGAAATCAATGAAAAGTATGCACCTTTTAGCGAAGGTAGCCTCAAGAAACGCCCTGCCAATAGTAGCAGGGCTTTTTTCGTAAAGCTGTGTTTTTCAGTATGGTCTATCCTAGACTGGTAGGACACTGAAATGTCCTTAAAAACTCAATATATGACTAGAACTTTTTTTTGTGGCGGGATTGATACTAAGTGATTGAATCTGCATTTATATTGCATGACTATGGATTTCCTCCATGTAGTTTAGAAAAATGGAGTTAGCTGGGAAGATTGTCTAGAAGCAAATTCCAGAAGCTTTATAAATTTTATAATTGTAAAACTCAAGTGGATAAAATACTATTTCGAAACCTAACGGAAGAAGATTGGGAACAAGTTTCTGAGATTTACAGGCAGGGACTTGATACGGGAAACGCCACATTTGCATCAGAGGTGCCCAGCTGGAGTGAGTGGGATACAGGGCATTCACAAGATTGTAGATTAGTAGCTGAAATGGACGGCCTTATTGTAGGATGGGCTGCCTTGTCTCCTGTTTCTTCACGATGTGTTTACGGAGGGGTTGCGGAGGTAAGCATCTACATCTCTAATAATGCTAAGGGCCAAAATATCGGAACCAAACTACTGGAAAAATTGGTGGCTGAAAGTGAACAAAAAGGATTCTGGACACTGCAGGCAGGGATTTTTCCTGAAAACAAAGCAAGTATTGTAATTCACGAAAGGACAGGATTTAGAAAAGTCGGATTTAGGGAAAGAATAGGGCAAATGAAAGGTGTTTGGCGGGATACTATTCTAATGGAACGTAGGAGTAAAATTGTTGGAATAGACTGAAATCTTATCGGATGTAAAAATCATCAGTGGCAAATTAGTACAGAAACAGTTTCCATACGGGTAATGTTCTAAATAAGGCCATTGCAACCTATCGGTCTTATTTATTGGATCGTGGAGGAAATCTAGCCTATCTGTGAGAAATTGTTCTTCTTATATAAAAAGATGAGATAAGTTTTATGTTAGGGGCTATGGCTGTCACCCATCCTTTCGTTGTGCACAGCTGAAAAACTATCAAAAATTAAATAAAAATAAATGATGATATGGCAAATTACATAGACGGATTTGTACATCCAGTTCCACGAATTCACCTGAACGAATACAAGAGTGTGGCTGAAAAAGTAGCTGAAATTTGGAAAGAATATGGTGCGCTTGCTTACTTTGAGTATGTCGGAGAAGGTTTGAAATTGGAAGGCACACGTTCTTTCATTGAAGTAGTGGATTTGAAAGAAGATGAAGTAATTGTATTTGGATGGGTTTTGTTTCCTTCGAGAGAGACTCGTGATTTAGCAAACAAACAAGTTCCCAATGACCCAAGAATGATAGAATTGGTTACCCCATTGACCAAATCTACAAAATTGATTTTTGATGCCAGTCGGATGGTTTATGGAGGATTCCAACCGCTTGTTCAGTCGAATAGTAGTGAAGCTGGATAGACTACAAATTATAACTTTTACATGTTATTTTGACAAAAAAGCCGTTGCAACATCACCTACCAGTCAATTGGGGATGTATTTGGTGATAGTTCGATTAAGGTAACAGCCAAAACAGTTATTGAAAAAAGAGATACCGGCGAATGGACAGATTTGGAAGCGCTGAAAAACTATGTTGTTGAGTCATTTGGAAAACTCAAAACCATCATCCAAAAACAAACAGATGAAGGTTGGGAAACCTTGATAAGCACAAAAGAATTTGGTACAAAGACCAAGGCGGAAGCTTTTGGGAGAATTGTATCCCATACAACGTATCATGCAGGGCAATTGGCAATTATCAAAAAATACAGATTATGAAATTAATGATTACGATAGTAATGCTGCTTATCTTTTTCAAGGTAGAAGCTCAGGTTATGCATAGCGGTTCGATGAGCGAAATGAGTCAAAATGGCTTTGAGTCCAATGTTTTGATTGACAGTTTGTTACAAAGACCACATCTTTATGGATTAGGTCCTTATGGGAAAATGCAGGGAGAAATAACTGTTATAGATGGGCAGCCATTTATCGCTTTTGCAGATGAAAACTCACAACTCAAAGTAAAAATAGACAGTTATGCGGAAGCTCCTTTTTTTGTGTATGCTTACGTTGCTATGTGGCAAACTTTTGAGATGAGTTCTGCTATTGCCAATCTGGCAAATTTACAAGCGGCCATTGAGAAATTGGCCGATGAACAAGGGTATGACCTTTCAAAACCCTTTCCATTTCGAATTAAGGGCGACATAGACAGTCTTACTATTCACGTGGTAGCTCCACGGTCTTTAGATATACCGGGTTACAAGGAAGGTGTTAATAGCTATAAGTATGATGTTGTAAACATATCAGGAGAAATCTTTGGTTTCTACTCACCTAATGGGATGGGAGTATATACTCATAGGGATAGTAAGGTTCATGTGCATTTTATAAGTTCGGATCACTTCAAAATGGGACATATCGATGCTTTGCATATATCTCCAAAACGTCCATTGCAAGTATTATTACCAGCACTGTCCAAATAGATTAGTCTTAAGCTGAGACAATTACGCAACCAGCATTGTACCTTCACTAGTTTAGTCTTATAAAAAGCAATTATTAAATACTAATCAAGTGCTTGAAGTCAGCTTAATTCTAAATGACAAAATCTACATATATTTTACAATCATACAATTATTTTAAGGGAGTTAGTGAGATAAGGGACGAGTGGCAAATGGAGCCAATCGGTTTTTGAGTATTTTCATCCCAAACTCGTATTCATCTTCATTTTTCATTTCTTCAAATTCTCCCCAAGCAATGACACTTCTCCAATTGGTCATATTCTCTATAGAATCCACCTGAAAGCACACTCTGGGATTATTTCGCATGATTTTAATTTTTAGTCCTTCCATGGAGTGACCATAATATAGCCATTGTCAAAGGCGTAAGAAATTGGGACTATATAGGGTCTTCCCTCTTCTATGCATCCAATACGTCCAATAGTCTGGCTGTAGAAAACATTAGTAATTTGATCGTTACTTAATTTACCTAACATAATTATTCTCGTTTCAAAACTAGGGACAAATTAATTGCAGATTCAAAGGTTTTTTCAGGTTTGAAAATGATAGCAGTCTTGATGATTAATTCCTATGGTAGCTACCGCGTTTGACAATCCTTGATAATATATTTATATTATTAAAATAAAAACTATGGGTAGTGTTGATTATTAACAATAGCTTAAGTATAAATTTAATTGTTCCATAAACTTGCTAAAATGACAATAATTGTAAGATGTGATGATCAAAATCATAAATATACCCTTAGCAAGTGCCTAATTTGGAAGTGCTGATTTGAAGAGGTTCCGGCACCAAAAAAAGATAAATTATGAACATACTCGTTCCTATGGATTTTAGTAAGGAAGCTGAAAATGCAAAAGAATTTGCATCCGCAGTAGCAAAATTAACTGAGGGAAAGATCATTTTTTTATACGCAGCACCTCCAGTTTATAATTTTGCTTCTGTGGCTGAAGAGTCAGCAATAGCGGTTGTTAGACGGGCTAAAGGTTTAATGAGAAAATATGTAAAAGAATTAGAGAGCCAAGGGATCAGAGGTAGTTATAGTACAGTTGAGGATAATTTGGGAAGTGCTATTGAAAGCATGCTGATCCTAGATGAAATAGATATTATTGTAATGGGGACAAAAGGAGCTACGGGAATCAAAAAAGTTTTGATGGGTTCAAATGCAAGTGAAATTTTTAAGGAAACAGCTATTCCTGTACTACTCGTCCCTTTTGAATCAAGTTATAATAAATTGGAGAAAATCGTTATCACTATGGAATATGCTGAAGCTGCGCCTAAGTATATCGGAGAAATATTGAAATTAACCAAGGAATGGGGACTTCCTTATGAGATCTTGCATTTCAATTCCGCCGATAGTGATGAACTAGATGATTTTAAAGTACAGCATATCAAAGTCCTTGAAGAGACCTATCCTGGAACATCGTTTGGGCTTACTAGCCGATTTTCAAGCACTGTGCAGGAAGGTCTTAAGCAATTCCAGGATGAACATCCTGAAGCAATGCTAGTAATGTTATCATCTCATAAGACGTTGCTTGAGAAGTTTTTTTCAAAAAGTGATACTGCACAGATGGTTTACCATCCAGATTTGCCATTGCTGGTGATAAAAGAAGATTTTATCAACTGAGCACTCTTAATTTTTTAACGATTATTTCCTTTCCTTATTTAGATTAAATAGTGATATACTACTCTATAGAAATCTTGCTGTAATAAGCGGTGTTAGCAAGCCATCACAGGTCATCGGATTACAAATATGGTGAAAGTGTTTGATCTAGTTACTAGTTATATAATTTGATCCTGCTTGTGAGTTTGGGAATTAGTTAGAGATAGGTGTTTATAATACTCATGAATACTTAAAAAATTATCTTATATTGTGAGTGAATCAGGATATCGTTTGGTCAACACTTACTGAATGTATCAATTAGTATAGTTATAATCTTAATTGTTAATGATGAAAATCATTATAAATTATTGGGTACTTGATTAAATTTATTAAGTAAGTAATCCATTTACTAATGAGCAGAGCAACCTTAGTTATTTCCAGTGAGAAGTTTGCCCGTGGAGGGCTGATCCCTGCCAGGTATACCTGTCATGGAATGAATATCAATCCACCCCTGGATATTGAGAATTTACCTATCAAAGCTAAATCCCTCGTGGTGATGTTAAAAGATAGGTCTGTGGATGATAAAGATTCTATGCTTTGGTTGCTATATAATATACCAGTGAAAAACAGGATTAACGAAGATGAGAAAAAGGGAGAACTAGGTTTAAACAGTTTTAATAAATTTTCTTATGTGGGACCTTGTTCTGAATCTGAAGCACATAGGTATATGTTTAAGGTCTATGCGCTGGATGACTTCTTGGTTTTCAATGAGCGGAATGTAGATAAATGTGATGTTGAAGCCGGAATAATGTACCACTTGGTAGGGTATGGTGAATTGGATGCTATTTATGGCCGTAAAGTCAAATGGGAAATGGCCGAATTGTCATTGTTACAGATTAAGCGCTAACCATAGCCCCTTAATAGAAACTAAATGAAAAAGGGAAACAGGAAGCAATTTGCCTTATTGTTACACATTCATTTCCCCTGATTTCCTTTTAGGAAAAAGAAATAGAAAATGGCGGGAGCTTGTCCATCCCGCCCTTTAATTTTATACCAATTGAGGTGCGAATTCTACCTTCAATCGATTTTCTACTGAAGTGACGCCTGGGGAGGACCAGGCAGCTTTTTCAGCTTCTTTCTTCTCTGCCCATGATCGAACTGTACCAATTAAAATCACATTGTTTTTGATTATTCGCACATGGACAGAAGAGGAATCAATTGCTGCGCTTCTATGAAAAGCCGCTGCAATCTTATCATGTATAGCTCTGGATTCCAACTCTACCGGATTAAGTTGTATGTTATTTATAATTCCTTTTATCCCGGTAATTTTTTTCACTGCGTTTTCAACAGCTCTCCTTTCAAAGTGCCAGGAAACAGCTCCGCTTAAGGTGACCCAGCCGTTTTCTACCAAAACTTCTATCTCTTCATTTTGTACGACTGAGTTCCATCGAATGGCTTTGTTGATGATTTCAGCAATTTCAATGTCGGTTTTGTAAAACTGGGGGAACACTTTAATATCAAGGTCCACAGCAACCACATTAACGCCATGAACTCGCTGAGCAGCTTTTTCAGCAGCTATTTTTTTGCTGTAAGAATCCACTTCACCAGAAAGTGTTACCATTCCATTTTTTGTTGTTACTCCTATTTGAGGAGCAATGTCAATTAGTTCAGGATCCCAACTCAACTCATCCATCACATCTTTTTGAAGTTCTCTATCTGCTTTCATACTAAAGAAATTTTAGTTTTTGTTTTATTAGAAAAGTAAGGGGAATAGGCTATGAGGCATGCTCAACATTTGGCATTTATTGCCTATAATCCGCACTGAACATTAACCTGGATCCAGTTTCTTAAAATTAGGATGACCTTCTTCTTGGAGGAATGATATATGTCATTGACAGATAAGATAATTATCCTTTATAAAACTAATCCAATCGACACACTTATTCTATGAATATGATTAGGGGCAAGCAGGTACTTGGAGATGATTGGCTTAAATCAAAAGATTTCCTTTATTAAGTAGTCCGTACTCCCATAGGTAAATGTTTCAAATCTAGATTTACCACGCATCGCTTTAAAGATTGGGCTTTGAGTGGAAATTCCGAAATAACGATTTTCTCCGACCATAAACTCCTCAATGCTTACTGAAATAAAAAAAGATGCTTTATCGGTCACAACCACTGCTCCTAATTCAGGAGTTTTATGGAGTTTTTTCAGATTGGATTTTATATAGTTAAGTACACGCATTTCTTCTTTTGCGAATTCCAATTCTTCCTCAATTAAATTTATTTCTGAAAGCGTAACGTTGGAATTTCTGCTACGAGTGGAAAAGTCTTGATCGTAGAGCTCTTTCAATTCTTCAATTCGCTAAGTAAAGTCATTTAGTAATGACTGTTGTTTTAAAAGACATTGTTCCAGCAATGATTCTTTTAAAGAAACTTTATTTTCAGATGTTATCATATAGTTGAAATAGTCAAATAAATAAAAAACATCATATAATATAGATCAGTATGAATTGATGATTATTATCATCGTAAACAAAAACTTCACATCATATTAATTAACAATAATAATTAATAGTTTAGCTATGTGAAAACAAGATTGATATGAATTCCATGATACTAGTAATGGGTCTACCAGGTTCTGGGAAAAGTTATTTTGCAGCTAGGCTTGCAAGGGAGATTTCAGCTGTCCATCTGCAAAGTGATATTGTGCGCAAAAGCATGCATTTGGAAGGTAAATATACAGATGGGGATAAGATGTTGGTGTATGATGAAATGTGTAATCAAGCAGAGGTATTACTGGAAAATGGAAAGTCAGTAATAGTAGATGCCACTTTTTATCTGGATACTTTCAGAAATATTTTTTATAGGTTGGCTACAAAACTCACTATTCAAATTGCCGTTATTTGGATCGAATCAACTGATACTTTAATAAAGTTAAGGATGAAGAATCCACGGAAGTATAGTGAAGCTGATTACGCAACTTATCTACAGTTGAAGAAAGATTTTGATCCCGTGCTACATCCATTTCTCCATCTCATGTCTACTGACTCTAATATTGACTCAATGATACATAAGGCTGTAAATTACTTAAAAATAGGTGATGACACCTGATGAAATAAGGTCTCTTAATGAAAAAGGTTATTATAAAGATTGTCCGGTAAAAGGAGAATTGATTGAGACTCATATTTCTTGGATAATACTTTCAGAAAAGTATGCGTTTAAAATAAAAAAACCTGTAAAGTTTTCTTTTTTGGATTTTTCAACCAGCGATCAAAGACAATTTTTTTGCAAGCGGGAAGTCACATTAAATAGCCGATTTTCGGATATCTACCTAAGTACGGAACCTATATTTTTTGAAGATGGAAAGTGGGTGATCGGAGGAAGAGGAGTGGAGCCAATTGACTTCACTGTGGTTATGAGAAAAATGGATGAGCATAAAAGAATGGACCTGATGATGGATTCTGATAAGGTTGATCAGGTAGCTGTAACGGAATTGGCTAAGAACATCTCCCGGTTTCATCTAAAAGCGGAACGTATATTAGATCCATTTGAGCTGACCAAAGTCAAAACTATTTTCAATGATATTTTAACGATTGAGGAGCTGGAAGAGAAAGGATATAAGTGTGGGGAATTAAAAAGTGCAATACGTCAGGCCATACGAGTGAGTGATTCTTTTTTGGAAAAAAACCAGGAGTATTTTCAGCGGAGGATAGAACAAGGGTATAAAAGGGATCTTCACGGGGATCTCCATTGCGGGAATGTATTTCTAGAAAATCCGCCTGTAATTTTTGATTGCATAGAATTTAACGATGAGTATAGGCAAATTGATGTCTTATATGATATTGCATTTTTAAGTATGGATATGGAGAGTTGGGGACGAAAGGATCTCTCACAATTATTAGAAAATACCTATAAAAAAAGCATCAACGTTTTCCTGACACCTGAGGATGACAAGCTTTATGTTTATTTTAAATGTTTAAGAGCAAATATCCGTGCTAAAATTTATGGGTTGAGATTGGCTCAAGCCAGCGATGACACAGCTAAAGTCCAATTCCTAAAAGTTTTTGACCGCTATTTCTCCTTATTTAAACATTATGTGGATCTACTTGAGTCATAAAAACTTGCTTTAGACCATTAGTTTTAATCAATAGGACTGTAAATCCATAGTTAAGTTGCATTCCTATGGCTTGGATGTTATGCATTGTATCAGACCACTTCTGATATTCCGAAAATGGAAAAACCGTCGGTCAAGCAACCTGATTATTTATTTGAAGTTAGCTGGGAGGTCTGCAATAAAGTCCCGGTTATATAATTTGAGTTGGTTATCTTAGAAATTCAGAATCAAACCGTGTTAGTAGGATAAAAGCATCAAACTCCGTTTGATTTTACTTTAAAAATCTTTTTCGATGGAAAGTTCAAAGATACAGCAAGTGTCCCAAAGTTTGATTTGCGTAGTTTTAGGCGTAATTATTCTTCGTGAAGGAGCATTTTTGCTCGTTCCATTATTGTGGGGAGTTTTTTTTGCATTTGCTTTAAATCCAATTGTCAGTTGGCTTGAAAATAAACGTTTGCCCCGAGGAATAGCTATTTTACTCAGCATTGCTTTGGTACTTATTCTTGCTTCTGGAATTATATATCTGTTCAGTAAACAAATGGCCGGTTTACTAAAAGATGTGCCCGAGATAAGCTCTTCCTTAAAGGATCGTTTAGACCAATATTTAGGCTATATAAACAATCAGTTCGGATTTGGGATGAGTTATAAAGGGGCAGTTGATAGCTTGGGGACACTGATCAACCCCGATAATTTCAATGGGCTGTTGGTCCAAACAGGTAAAGCCCTGGCATTGATTGGTATTATACCCTTGTATATTTTTCTGTTGATTTATTACAAAGATTTCTTCTGGGAATTCCTCAACAGACTCAATACAACAAAAAACCAAGCATTCTTTTTTACGTGGGCAGAGGATACCGCCCTTATGATACAAGCCTATCTGACTGGACTTTTGAAGGTGACTGTGATCGTGGCAATACTGGTTGGATGTTTTTTTTACATTATTGATGTCCAGTATTTTGTGCTATTTGCCTTATTTATTGCGGTGCTTAATCTTATTCCCTATGTTGGAGTCGTTTTCAGTTCCTTTTTTACCGTGTTGTATGTTTTTCTGACCACAGATTCTATTTTTTTTCCAATCCTCACACTGGGGGTCTTATGGGGAGTTCAATTGCTTGAAAACAATATAATTACCCCTATAATAGTAGGAGCAGAAGTGAAGCTTAACGCTTTGGTTGTCTTATTGGCAATCTTAGTAGGAGGATGGATTTGGGGAGTGTCCGGCATGGTTCTTTTTATTCCGCTATTAGGGATTTTGAAGATGACTCTTGAGAAATCAGATAAGTATAAAGCTTATGCATACTTATTGGGAGATAAGGTGCCTGTATTAGAAAAACGGGAAAACTTATGGAAGATTCTGAAAAGAAAGGTGACGGGTAAATGACTGGTTATTCTCTATGAATTTGAATCGAACTAGGATCTAAATAATGGGTAAATCAACCCCAACATAAGCTTTCCCGCAAAGGCGGGACAAGTCGTGCATCTATTAAAGTTTGTGGTATATTGACAGTGAAGCACTTCGAAATCGCCACCTTCGGGTAGGTGCCAAGCGTTAGTGGAAAGCTGAAAACTGTAACAATCATTGAATTACTCAATCTTAGAACTGAATATTTACTTCCAAAATAATGCGAACAATAGCTTTAGTAATTTTTATATTTTTTCAAATAGGTTCAATAAATGGGCAGACTTCATTAGAAAAAATTAACCTGACTAATGGAGACTATAAGGTAGGATTCAAACACTATACAACTATCGACAGTACAAGAACCTATCAAATTAAAAATGAGTTTAATAATCAATTCATCCACAGACCAATTCCTATTAGTATTTGGTATCCAGCTGCTATAAAAAATAGTGAGAGTAAGCAATTAACTGTTTTAGAATATTTAGAGGTTTTAAAAGAAGAGGAAGAATGGGAAAACTTACCAAATGAGTTTTTATTAGATTGGTTTCCTTACTTATGGAATACACCTGAAAACCAAGCACATCTTTCTGAAAAAGCAACTGCTTTTTCTAATTCTACTTTTTTAGAAGGGAAATTCCCTGTTGTAATTTATGCCCCAAGTTATCAAGCCTCATCAATTGAAAATTTTGCATTATTCGAATATTTAGCGAGTAATGGTTTTGTAGTGGTATCTAGTCCTTCTAGAGGTACAAATACAAGATGGTTAGAAGGTGGAACTACAAAAGATATGGAAACACAATCTAGAGATGTGGAATTCCTGTTAAAAGAAATTCATAAATACAAGAATATAGATTCGGATAAAGTTGCATTAATGGGGTTTAGTTTTGGTGGGCTATCAAATGCTATTACCGTAATGAAAAACCAGAATATTAAATCTTTAGTAAGTTTGGATGGGACTGAAAGATATAGGTATGATGTAATGGAAAAATCAGCCTATTTTGACCTAAACAAATTGAATATTCCATACGCCCATTTTGCGCAAAAGGATATACCAGAAGTTGTTTTAGAAGAAGATAAAATCCCAGCAGAATTAAATCATAAGTTTCAACTCTACGATTCTTTAAAATACAGTAATGTATATAGCTACAAATTTCACGACCTAACCCATTCTTATTTCAGTTCTTACGGTGTTTTGTTTAGCAATAGGGATAAACGGCAAGATAAAAGTGACGATAAAATAATGGCTTCTTACAGACAACTATCTGAACATACCTTACAGTTTTTAAATTTTACTTTGAAAAACGAAGAGAATGCGAAGAAATTCATTGAAAATAGCCCTGATAAAAATCATTTTTCAAAAAGTATAATTTCAAAAAAAATGAAGAAATCACTTGTGCCAGAATTTGATTATAAGGATTTCATTGATTTAGCATTGCATCAAGATTATCGGGATTTAATCCCGCTGTACAAAAAAACATTGGCAATACATCCAAACCTAAAACTAGAAGAAGGTATGTTAAATACCCTAGGATTGAGATTGTCATTTGACCCTAAAAGAACAGAACAAGGTATAAATGTATTTTTATTGGCAGTACACATTTATCCTACATCGGCAAATTTATATGACAGTTTAGCTGAAGCTTATTTGAACAAAAAGGATTTAGAAAATGCAAGAACTAACTTTAATAGGTCATTGGAATTGAATCCTGAAAACCAAAATGCGATTAATAGACTAAAACAATTGAAAGAATATTGATAATCGGAATTATAGAGTGATTACTAATCTTGGTTTCGCCCACAAGAATCTGGAAACGAGCAAATCCGACGATAAAATGAAAATACTAATTACAATACTTGGACTTTTGAATGGTGGATTTATGCTACTTGACGGTGTCTTTGTAACATTGAAAGGAAAGTATATCGGACCTGAAAAACCAGGTCCTTGGGCAGAACCCTTCTATAAACTGAACATTGACGTATTCAAACTTGGTTGGGTTTTCATATTGTTTGGTATCCTTTGGTTGACTTGGTTGTTTGGCTTGTGGACAAATAAAGAATGGACTTACGTTTACGGACTTGCTATTAGTATTTTGACTCTTTGGTATTTGCCAGTCGGAACAATTTTTTCAATCATTATCATTGCGGTGCTGATTTTTGCAAGACACAAAATCGGATTATGAAAATATTTTTTATGTATATCCACTTTTCTACCAGTAAAGCGACAAAAGTATTATAGGATTCGGAAAACACTATCCCCATTGCGTCAAGGCCTGTCCCGATTATTTCGGGGGCAAAAGAACGGAAAAAAAACCGCTGTTCGACATTTGTAATGTCGAACGGGATCTCGTAGGATTTGTAATCCGGTAACTGAGACCATGCTGATCGGCAGATGAATATGCCCATCCACCTTAGTCACCTGTACCAGCAATCTCGACCACCTACTATTTTCCAGTTTTCGTAATGGTCTCAATAGATCAAGAGCATAGAGTATTGGTGTCGGAGCAGGTAGTAGAAGATCGAGGACATCATTATGAATTAGCTAATCTAAGGGGGAGGAAGATTATTCTTCCAGAAGAAAAACACCGATGGCCAAATCCAGAAAACTTGGCAAGACACATAAATACAAAGTTTTTGAAATAGCGTTTCTAGCTTTAGAAATAGTCTCTGATGAACCTAGTATAAATAAATGATCGGTAAAATAATTCATTATCGCACAGGGAACAGAGAGTAGGGTGATTCGGAATGTACTTGGGAACATTCCCATTTTTTTAGGTTATTTAGTTATAGATGTAAAAATTCTATAATTTCTAGATGAATGACAAGAAATAAATCTTATGAAATAAGTAATCTAGGTTCGGAACCAGAACATTTCCTTTATGGTTTTGCCACACCAAGTGGTAATTACAAAATTGTAGAACATTCATTTATCGAGACGAGAGGAAATAGAAAAGTTTACAACTTAGGCTTTGGGGATTTTAATGTTGAAACTGGTCAGGTAATTGATGATGAAGTATTTAATATGGGAGATGGCAGAATTGTGCTCAATACTGTTTTGTCTACAATCCCGCTTTTCTTCGACAAAAACCCGGATGATGCTATGATCGTTCAAGGAAGTGATAGTCGGGATGATTTTCCTGACAAGTGTCGAATGACATGCAATAAGAGCTGTAATGGAAATTGTAAGAAGAAGCACCAGAGAATTAGAATCTATTGTAACTTCTTGGATAAAAACTTTAAAGAATTGGTCAAGGAATACATTTTCTTTGGGCTGTCCGAATCAAAAGGGCTTGATTTTGAACAGTATATACCTGGTAATTCTTATAAAAGCGTTTTGATTTATAAAAAAAAGTGATCAGTTTTGAGTCACTTTTCAAACTCAACAGAACCATGAAAAAAAAGGCCGACTCTCAAGTAATTGTGGTTAAAAGTAGCGTAAAAGCTAAAAGAGAACTACGAAAAATAGGTGAATCTCTAAAGGGAAAGGAACTTTTCAAACAAAAAATTGAAAGTGCTAAAAAGATTTTGGCAAGTATAAAATCATTGCCTGTTTAAAAGGATTCAATAAATTTTGAATTGCTTTTAGTAAGGAACGCAAATGAAATGCTTGAATTGGTGAAAAAATCTCTTGGCAAAGACAAGCAAGTTGGTTTCCGTTTTGTAAAATGGCTCAACTTCGAGGATGAAAAAAATACAAAGATTACTTGCTTCAGATATAGTGAAAAAAGCAGATTAAAACTCTAAAAGCGCAATCGTAAGATTAGCGCTTTTTTTATGTCTCCTGACTTGCCTATTTTTCCACTATGCAAAACCACGAAGCCTACAAACACATACAAGCCCAATTCCAAAAACTCGAGAAACTGGGCAGCCTAGAGAAGCCCCGCAACTAATGCCGAGAATAGAATTAAGAACTGAAATAAAAGCAGATATACAGCTAGTATTTGACCTATCTCGGAGTATTGACCTGCATAAGATCTCTACGGAGCATACCAATGAAACAGCAATCGCAGGAAAAACAAGTGGATTAATAGGTCTGAATGAAAGTGTAACCTGGAGAGCTAGGCATTTTGGAGTATATCAGACGCTCACCTCCAGAATCACAGAATTCAATAAGCCAATTTACTTTGCAGATGAGATGGTTTCAGGAGCATTTAGAAGTTTCAGGCACGAGCATCATTTTGTAGATTTTAACGGTGTGATAGTTATGACCGATATTTTTGAATACCAATCGCCAATGGGCATTTTGGGATTATTGGCTGACAGACTATTTCTCAAAAAATATATGGCTGAATTACTCGTAGAACGCAATCGCATTGTAAAAGAGTTTGCGGAATCTGGTAGAGGAAGAGAGCTTTTAGCTGGAAAGACTACGAATGTCAGTAATTTCAAAAGGTATTAACTAATTCACCTATTTAGAAACTGGCCTTTAGGAATTAAACATGAGCATATTTACTTTCCACCTTGCAGAAGTATCCGTGATGTCTGCTTTCAAGACGCTCTCCAATCCACCTAAAGCAGACGATGTTCCTGGGCTTATTCACATGGAATGCATGACATCTATGACATTGGGTTCTAGAGTCTTCTCGACTTCACGATTGCTGATCAGACAGTTGGCAGTTTTTGCTCAGTGGGAAAATGAGTCATTCCTTGATGAGTTTTTGAAAAAGGATAATTTTGGAAAAACTCTTGCCAAAGGATGGCATACCCGATTACTATTCTTAAGGCAATGGGGAAAAATCAATGGCTTTGTAATTCCCCAAGACACTAGTGAATTAGATGATCCACATGCGCCGGTGGTTGCCGTGACGCTGGCTCGCATGAAACTTTTTCAAGTCCCTAGATTTATTAGCTGGGGCAGACCTGTTGAAAAGCTTGTACGTGACCATCCGGGGATTTCTATGGCATTGGCAGCAATAAGGCTTCCGCGGACGGTTTCCACATTTTCAGTTTGGAAATCGCAGCTGGAAATGCTGGAAATGGTTCAGGGGCATAGTGCTATTCCTCAGCCCAAACGTCATTCAGAAGCAATGGCAGAAAGAGATAGGAAAGACTTTCACTTTCAATTCACAACGTTACGGTTCAAACCAATCGCAGAATACGGTAAATGGGACGGCCGGACCCATATCATTCCAAATCTTCATACTGATCAATCACTATGAGGTCGGCATATCCAATGCAAAAGTTTCAGGATTGGTTTACCCAGCAATGGGTGATCTTATGGGGCAAAAGAATTGACCCGAAACAAGTTCCTTGGTTGATGGGACCTTTTGGCAAACTAGGCACCATTGGAGATGGTTTTGTTAATCACTTGGCTGAAGCTGAGGGGCTAAGTATAGAGAGAAACAGTTCTGCTCAAGGTCTTATATCCTCTATGCATAAGCTGGATCTGCCTGAGGAAGAATCCCTTCGTCTGTCGCAGATGGTCATTGATTTCTACGAGAATACTGCCCTTTATGCGCTGAAGTTTTCTGCAAAGTGGAATCCTTTATTTAGGCTTTTCGGAAAGCTAGTAAACTACTTATTCAGCAACCGGATCGGACAATTGAATATTCCAACAAACAGCTCCCAAGGTTCTCAACAAATATGTAGTGAAATAATCACGCTTTCAGATCCTATGTCCAACGAAGTGAAATATACCGTTTGGTATAGGACATTTATACCCACTGGGCAAGTGTTGTATTCTGGGGTATATTCTACTTGTAAGCTGCCCTCAGGAAAAACCTGTATCAAAGCAGTCTTTCCTTTGCCAAATGGAAACGCGACGGTTGTTATGTCCCCTAGTGTAGGAGCGGGTGGAGAACTTCGTCTTATCTCATCTGGGAAGAAGTTTGGTGATCCTGGGTTTTATTTTCTGCTTAATGATTCAAAAGGGGATTTTTGGTCTCAATACATTAGTTCTTTTTGCGACGAATTGACTGTCTACTGCCATGAAGGAAGTCTTTTTGCAAAGCAGACCTTGACGCTGTGGCATCTACGTGTGGTTCAGTTTAAGTATGAGATCCATCGAAAATTATAAGCAACATTCCACACCCAAGATGAAGTCAAGGCTATAGTGGCTTATACTGACAACCGCGTAAAAAATGGTCTACAGCCACTTGGTCCCATAAACCCACCAAAAAACCTCAAATCCCCTCACTTTTCTGCCCCCTGTAAATGAGAACCGATTAAGAAACCAATTGCAAATTGGTAATGATACAAGGGCTGAATTACAAATTCCACCCAATCCGAAAACCGAGCGCAAAAAAGACCGAAAAGCAAAAAAACAAAACAGAAGACCCATAGCAAACCACGGGTTCGTTCAAAACTCTTTACGTTAGCGGTAAGCATGGAGAGACTACCCTGAACAGAATAATCTCTCTTGACTTTAAGACTTTTGACTAAGATTTAATTCCAAAACTCGTCTTCGGCAGCTTGGTCTTCTGAGAATAGCCAAACTTGGACAATTTTTCCATCCACAACTTCAAACAAATCGACACCATTCATATCAATTGTTTTGTCTCCATTTTTACCACTGAAATGAACTGGGATGGAAACTAAATTTCCATTAGACATCAAAGCGCCTGTCGGATTTATAACCAATGAACCTTGTGTTGCACCCATCATATCATCAAGCATTTTGCCAATGGCTTCAAGCCCCTTTTTTGTTCCGGCAAACTGATGATTTCCGGGTTGGTGCCATTTTGCATCAGGACTAAAATGTGAAAATGCGGTAGGAATGTCACCTTGAGATAGGGCTATTGAATAAGCAGTTACTACTTCTATTGCTGTCATATCATTTGTTATTAATTTATTGTTTAATCAGTGATGAAGAAAGTCTTTGGTGTTTTCCACATCAGCGTAAAAGAAAGATAAAGCACTTAAAAATGCATTGTGAGCATCTTCTGCTTTTACCGATTTACCGTTAATTTCTAAATCTCTTGAAGCACAGGCATCACCAATTACAGTACATTCAAAATCAAGGTCTTTTGCTGCTCTTACGGTAGCATCTATGCACATATGTGTCATCATACCAGCAAATACCAGCTCTGTAATATTCTGAGATTTGAGGTAATCTAAAAGTTCTGTCTCTCTGAAACTGTTTGGGTAGTATTTTGTAATTACTTTTTCTCCGGCTAGTGGTTTTACATTTTCGTGAATTTCCTGTCCCTTAGTTTCCGGTAAAAAAAACAAAGAACCTGGTGCTACAGAAAGATGCTCTACGTGAACGATTGGCAGCTTTTCATTTCTGAATTTTGACAAAACAAGTTTCGCATTTTCACTTGCTTGCAAAGAACCTACTAATTCCATAGCTCATTTTCAAAATAATCGTTTTGAATGTCTATTATTACTAATGCTTTGCTCATAAGTTTTATTTTCTATAGATGTTACTTGTTCAAAAGTACAAGTGAACTTACCTTTGTACAAGTACATACCTTATAGTAAGGTACTTACCTATTGGTTATAAATATTGATTATCAAATGAAAGAAATTCAAAAAAATATTTTAAAGTCAGATGAAAATTGTCCGGTTAGAAGATCTTTGAAACTTTTAGGTGGTAAATGGACATTATTGATTCTATTTCAAATCAATGAAAGAGTGATAAGGTATGGAGAACTGAAAAGGGCTATACCCGGAATAAGCGAAAAGGTTTTAATTCAAGAATTAAACATGTTGGTGGAGCATAAATTCGTTTCTAAAAAGGCGTATCCGGAAATTCCACCAAAAGTTGAATATAGCTTGACAAAACTTGGAGTAAAAACTTTGCCAATAGCGGACACTCTTGCAACATTTGGATTAGAAAATCTTAGGTAAATCGCCTCCCGTAAACAACTAGGTTTTCGTTGCATACGCATCACGAATGATGTAACCATGGTAACTCCGCCTTCCCCGATTCTTTCTAGCGCTTCCCACCTTCTCCTCCCTCAAATCCACCTCAATTTCCTGTCATTTCCTTATTAAATACCCTATACATGAGGGGCGAGCGTTTAAAATCTCTTTAGTAGGGCTGACGTTAAAGATAAGTGCGCCGAGGCGTACTAATCTAGCGAGGAGCCAGCATGCAGCGGAGAAATTTAGCGAAGTAGCCCGTCAGCGCGCTGGGAACTTCCGATTATTCCCTTTCTTGCAGATGTCTTTTAGTTATTGAAATCAAACATCCCGAGGTCTTGACCCCGAGAATAAGTGACTCGGGGGAAAGCTATCCGGGAGCTATCATTTACCGGAGCCAATCACCCTCTCTCTTTTAAAACCTAGGAAATGGAATAAGATTATGAATAAATACATTGACGCAAGTCCCGAAGCAGGAAAAAATTTCTATCAAAATTTCCACAACAAAGGAAAGATAGTAATGCTGAACTTACTTAAATTCAGAATAACAGCTGACTATACAAACCTGGAAGATTTAAAACCTTCCAAGGAAATCAGCGGAGAAGAAGCCTATCAGTTGTATATGGACAGTACTTTACCTGAATTAGAGAAAGCAGGAAGCCGAATTATCTATTTTGGAAGGAGCCAAAACTATTTGATTGGACCCGATTCGGAAAAATGGGATGCGGTTTTGTTGGTTGAACACGAGTCTGTTTTACAATTTATGAAATTTGCCCAAAATCTGGACTATCTAAAAAATGCGGGACACCGGACAGCAGCATTGGAAGATTCTAGATTGTTACCGACAAATGAAATAAAAAACTACACTTGAATAACAAGATTTTCTTGCTGTTGTAAAGCCAATCATGAAATCCTTTCCCGAAAGCACCCGGGAATGAGAAGTTTATAGATGGACTTTGATTTTTATTGGATATGAGAAATGTGGCCAATTGAATAGTTATTTTGATAGTAGGGTGTAAATGCAAGCTGCACCCAGCCAACAAAACGATTAGCTATCTAAACTCGGCGGCTCTGACATATTTGGCAATAAAATTAGTGTCAACTTTTTTAACAATGGATTTTTTGTCATAATGGGTCAGTTCAATTAATAATTTGGTTTTTAGTGCCAAAAATTCTCCCTTACCTCTTGCTTTTTCTCTTTTACCCCAAAAAATACCCTATACATGAGGGACGAGCGTTAATAATCTCTTCAGTAGGGCTGAGCGTTAAAGATTAGTACGCCGTGGCGTACTAATCTAGCGAGGAGCCAGCATGCAGCGGAGAGATTTAGCGATGCAGCCAGCCAGCGCGCTGGGAATCTTCCAATTCCCTTTTCTTGACAAGCCTTTTAGTTACTGCAAACTAAAATTTTACCGCTGACTAACGCCTCCTCTTTAAGAAGGAGGACGGTGTGAGGTAGGAAGCCAATTGCAAATTGATTAGGATATTCGTATGGAATTACAAATCCCACCCAGTAACCATGTCGAATTGACTACACCCAGACGGGGAAATCACTCCAAAAATCCTAGTCGATATGAAAGAAGATAAGCGATTTAAAGACGCATGGTTTATATCTTATTCGGATGACCTTGTTGAAGATAAGTACCTGTATGCTTTTTTAAGAGATAAGTTCAAGCTGAGTTTGGTAAGATTTGACGTAGGAAGCTTATAGTGCTTTGTTGAAAATTCCATGGATAAGTTCGCTGTTCTATGAGTATAACTGAATATAGAAATGTCCAGTTTTTTGACTAATTAACTGGATATTTTTTTGCTCTTCCTTTACGTTAAGCAAAATTCACCAAAGATGAAAGGAGGGGATTTAGGGGAATTAAATCTGTAGAAATACTTAATTTTGAATATACTTGCTGCTGATATTTTATGATTACATGTGTGAGGAAATGCTATTTGGTGATTTGTTTTTTTGGACTACTTCTGACTGTTGGATGTCAAGGTAGTGAGGAGCCGATCACAGATGTTCCTGAGCCAAATTTACCGCCTGAAAAATTTCAAGTTAAGGTAGAAGAGGTGACCCATCAAAGTGCAAAATTAAATTGGACTAAAGCCAAGGACCCAGATGGTGACTTAGTTACCTATGACATCTATTTAGGGCAAAAATTAATCGCAGATGGTTTGATCGAATTAGCCTTTACAATTAATGAACTAGAAGCACAGACAGAATATTCAGGTACTATTGTGGCAAAGGATTCTGGGAAAAACGAAATATTCTCAGAATTCCGATTTGAGACGGAAGAATTAACCTATGAAAATGTATTTAATCTGAATTATGGGTTTAATGGTGCTTGTCAGATAGGCATACCTTATTTTATTTTTGAAACAAAGGAGAAAAACTTCATTATTGTAGGGACGACGGGATATTACGTTAATAAAGCTTCTTTTTTTGCGTTAGAAGTTGATTCTGAGGGGGATGAGATTTGGAAAAAAATCTATCACCGCGAATATTCTCCAATTATATATTCTTTTAAAAGCATTCAGACTCCAGAAGGATTTATGATTATAGTGAAGGATACTATTTTTTATTTCGATCATTCTGGGGAAATTATTTGGGAAAAGACTACTAGTGGCTATGATCTTATGAACGATGTTAAAATAGACTCTAAAGGTAATATAGTGTTGATCGGTATAAGAGGCACTTCAACGCCACATAGTTATGTGCCCTTTGTTAATACGTTTGTTACTAAGTGGGATAATCGAGGAAATGTGCTTTGGGAAAAAGATTATATATATGATGAAGTAAATCAATTTGAAAATCTATTGCTTTCACCAAAGGATGAAATAATAATTTTAGGAGAAAAAGACATGATAAGTACAGGTAAAGGTAGTGGTGATTTTTGGTTGTTGAACTTAAATGAACAGGGTGAGTTACTATCGGAAAAGACCCTCTCTTTTCAAAAAAGCATATATGTTCCTATGGCTTTTGTACTAACTAAAGATGGAGGACTTGTGTTTTCCAATGGAAAAAATCAAATTTTAAGGCTTAATTCTGATTATGAAGAGGAAGAAGTTATTATTACGGATTTTGATCTGTTGTTTTCAATCAAATTGACATCTGATGATGGTTTTATTGTTGTTGGGACTAGTGAGTCGAAATCAGAATCTTCAACCTTGTCTTTTAGTAAATATGATAGCGAAGGAAGAAAAGAATGGGATAATTTCTATAGAGAAGATCATGTTCGTATAGATGGGCGCGATGTTATACAAGATGATGATGGATTTTTCTGGATCATTTCCGAATTCTGGGATACGGATGATTATGCAAAGCCTTGCGATAATTTGCTCCTTGTAAAGACTGACGATTTTGGGAGATACAAATAATTAGTATTTTTCTTAGAGTTTACGTAATGACCAACATTAGATTTCGTGACTTATCGCTAATAAAAAACACGTTAGATTAGGGTAGGTGTTTGTATTGTGGTTAAGATGAGAGATTAAATGATAAATTTCCTATTAAAGAAGCCTGTCTCAATGAGCAAAGTGACATCGGGAGCTGGGATGAGGTTAACTGAGTCACCATGAGCGATCTGACTACTCCCAGATGGGGGCTATTGAAAAGTTCGATCTCCGCCACGGCGGACAAGCACTTCAGGATCAAAAAGCGGTACAGTATTTATCCAGCTGTATCTACAGCCTACACAAGATAATTCTGAATTAGCACATCTTCTAGTGTTTAGGCGCGATGGGATGTCGCAGCAGCGGGGCAGGCGGCTGGTCTGAGCGTGGAAGCTTTGCTGCGACTTGGCTTTTTGTTTCTTTTTTGCCAAGAAAAAAGCAAGAAGGAAAAAATTGATAGACAAGGCATAGATAATGTTTTCCACATAAAAGTCATTCAATCATTACCTTAGGAGCTTGAAGAATATACCCTACACCCGCTCCAAAACAGCAGTCCCTCAGTTCTGCGAAGAAAACGGCTTTTACACCACCAAAGCCCGTTCCTTTAACATGTCCAAAATCAGGGAGGACAAGCCGTTAAAAATTCTTTCGGTGAAAGAATTTAGGCTTGGGCCAGCTTGCAGGGGAGATACCAAACCAGAAAAACTCCTCAAGAAAGCCCTGTGGCATGCAGGAATAAGGTACAAATCACCAAAGAAACCACTCCCCGGCAAACCCGATCTCAGCCTGAAAAAATACAAACTCGTCATCTTCGTGGACGGCACCTTCTGGCATGGATAAGACTGGGAACACAGAAAGGGAACCATCAAATCCAACCGGGAATTCTGGATCGCCAAGATCGAGCGGAATATGGAGCGGGATCAGGAAGTCAATGCCTATTATCAATCCAAAGGCTGGATAGTATTGAGGTTCTGGGATTTTGAGGTGAAAGATGGAACTGGGGGCTGTTTGAAAAAAGTCTTAAATTATATTCGAATATCTTGACATTATGGAAAGTGAGATCAATTAAAAACCTACAAAAATGGCTGTTGAACCAATTGTTCTACATACAATTTGCGCTGTGGATAGGGATTTCCATGTTTGGGCTAGATTTGATATTAAATGGGTTTAAATGGAGGATCTTCTTTTATTTTAGCTTTGCATGTGTATTAATGACAATTAGCCTCACTTATAAGAGAAGGAAAACAATCTCGAATTCAGAAGAGAAACGATATAAATGAATAGGCAATTAGATCAGGAGATCAATACCCTATAGTAGCCGAAAAGCTTTGAATTTTATATTTTTGAAATTTTTAATTGATAAGTGAATTTGGTTCAATAATAAAACGAACACTGGATATTTACAATCAGACCATACAATGATATATTTGGGGAAAATTAATTTTCAATATCCATGATATTCTGGAAAAATAGAGGCTTATTGATTTTAGTCTACCTAGGAGTTTCTTTACTGGTGACAGCTCTAATGTTAGGTTATTTAAATAGAAATTATAAAGATTTCTTTTACTGGGTAAACTTTAATACTTCTTTGGTTATTGGGTTTTGGGTTGCAGGTATCTGGACTTTTTTGGTAAGGGATGATTATTATTTCAATGAATGGGGAGAAAAAATTAAGATGGATACCGTTAATGAATTCTATTTTATAAGACTTGAATACTGGGCTTACATCTTTGGTACTATTGGATTTATTTTTCTAGTTCTTTCAATTGCTGGCTTTATCTGAAAATCAGATTAGACCAGTATAGTTCCAAGCAAATCACTGACCCTATCCATTTAATTCTATTTTTCGTTAGATTTGGAGTATGCAGAACACAGGTTTTTTGGAGATCAAAGTGAACGGAAAGAAAGGGAACATACCCATTTCTCCAGACAACTATGATATTCGTGAACTGATGGAAATCATTGGTAACGTAGAGAATCTTCTTTTTCCATTGGATAAGAAAGACAGACCTGCCATCACCTATGAGATGCAGGAAGGCTCAGTCAGACATTTGTTCAGGACTTCGCTGCAGTATATTATAGGTTTTAACGCCGTCCTGGGTGAAATCGAAAGAACTAACAATCTTGATTTTTTGGATTTGAATACTGCCAAGGCTTTTGAGGTTTTTCAGGAATTGGCCGTCAAGTATGATTATTTATTGGAAGTAGGAACTTCACTTGAGAAAAGCCATAAATTGAATATCAACAAAGGCACCCAATTCAAAAGATCGGAAGCTATATGGGCTGATGCAGAATTTTACTTTTATGGCAAAGTAACCAATGCCGGAGGAAAGGATAGGGCAAATATGCACCTATTAACTGAGGAATTGGGGACAATTCGAATCGGAACCCCGATCAGTTTTTTGAAGCAATATGAATCCAATCTGCTGTATAAGTCATTTGGGGTACGGGCAATGGGACGACAAAATTCCCAAACGGGGGAAATTGATTTATCCTCGCTGAAGTTTATAGAACTCTCTGGGTACGATCCCAAATACGATGAATCCTATCTCGATGGGTTAATTGCCAAGGCAGAAAATACCTGGTCAAGCATTCCTGACAAGGAAAGCTGGCTCAGAGAAATCAGAGGGGGATATGAGTGATACGGGAGTTTTGTTGGACACAAGTTTTTTTATCCGACTATTGGATCCTCTCGACCGGTTGCATTTGAATGCTAAGGGTTATTATCGATATTTTTTAGAGCATGACCAAATAATGCATTTAAGTACAATAGCAGCTGGTGAATATTGTGTCCGGGGAACATTAGATCAACTCCCCTTAAAACAGCTTAAGATAATACCCTATAACCTTGACCATGCACAAAAGGCAGGAAAACTGGCACACACAGTGTTTGCCAATAAAGGAAAACTAGATTTGCTGAGTAGGACAATCATTCCCAATGACACTAAACTTTTCGCCCAGGCAGAGGTGGAAAATTCCATTTCTAGGTATTTATCTTCAGATAAAGAGAGCGCTAAAATCTACCATTTATTGAGAGCGAATAGCGAATTGAGTTTTGATTTTCTGGACTTGTCCATACCCCACCATGAAGCCTTTGGTCTGCTCGATTTATAATTTAAGATATTAAGGTTTAGAAGTTTGACTCTAAATGAAAAGCAAAATCTTTAACCACCAATTCCTTTCCTCCGAACACCCCACCACCTGTCCACACTGCGGACTTAGGACAGATATCATCGCAGACCTAAGCCATACCACCAGCCAAACTCAGCTTCATCAATGCCCGGATAATGACTGTAGATTTGAATTCATAGTGACACCCAAATAACGAAATTCTAAATTTACCACATCCGCTCGTGGTTAGGGCGCGTTGTGGTGACGCAGCAGCGAGCCAGGCGGCTGGTCTGCGCGCTGAAGCTTTGCTGGCGTCTTGGCCTTTTGGTTCTTTTGGGCTAAGCCAAAAGAACAAGAGAAAAATAGCTTAACATTATCGATATGGGTTAATGGGGAATTTGAGAATCGATAAAATACAAAAAAAGCAGTTTTCCAACTCGACATTTTTTTAACGCTCGATCCCCATTGCGTCAAAGCCTGTCCCGATTATTTCGGGGGCAAAAGAACGGAAAGAAATAATTTCACAGCAATACCATCTCTAAAAAACAATCCAACTCTTCTTCTGTATCAAAATGATAATCCTCGGCTACACCTGATTCAAAAAATAAAATCAAAGACACCATACGCTCAAATACCCGGAAAGAATACCCTTCATAGTTATAAATATAAAATGCCTTAATTGTGGAGCCGTCGGACATATAGACGGTTTCAATAGTCTTAGAAGGTCTTAAATACTCAGTATGAGAGTAAATAAAAGTATTCATTTTTTAAATCTGTATATCCGCTTTTTTCCTAATAAGGAGGTATAAGCATAATTAAATATAATGAAATGTAGCTTTTTAGGCACTTCGGTCACCCGTCTTCGGTCTTCTGTCCAGTAAAGCAAAGAAATTATGACTACTGGCATCATTGCGGGTAAATAGATTTTTAAATACTATACCCCTTCTCCACACCTCTCAAAAACCCCACAACATCCCGCTCATCCGTAACAGAATCAGCTGTCAATTCAAACTCCTCAAACTCATGCCATTCATGATCCACCGCGGGATTATAAGGATCAGCATGCAGTCTGGGCAAGCCCCAATCATCTGGAACAAAGAACTCCTCCGAGATCAACTTTGATAGGAGTAGGGCAGTGGCTTCTTCCACAGTCATTCCAGTAGGATTAGAAAATACCGCAGCCCCAAACTGCTTGTAATTATGCGCATCCCGGTAGCGGTAGTTGAGTTGGATATTCTTCATGAGCCCTGCTTCAATTCCTCCAAAAAATCATTCAGATCCTGTTCACTATAAAAGGATCTATTCGGTTCCAATCCCGTCTCAAAGAACTGGATAAGCCTGACCAGATTGTCGAAATAATGAAAGTGCAGTCCTTCATAATTATAGATATAGATGGGGTGGATAGAATCAGATTGTACAAGATGAAGTATATCTATCGATCTGGAGGGTCGGATATACTCGGTAGTAATGGGGATTAGGTTTCTCATGGGCTTTCGATCAGCGATTAAGCAAAGCTAATTTCCATACTTGTAGGAATGTTAAGTGCTTAGACCTCCTCCGACAAGTCATGTCATGTCTTAGTCACCAAAACACCCAATCACCCCGCCCCCAGCTTCGCTGATGCCTGGTAAAGAAAAGGTGGAATTCGATCCTTCTATTCCGATTTGAAACCTTACAGACTTCCCTGCTTTCCCATTCTATTAAAAATACTTCCCAATGGTACCCACTGTGACTTTTTCCATCTCCCAGTCACTTTTTGGCACTTCCACTTTCATTTCCCTATCCCATCAGATAGAATTAGGAAAGCTGGTGTCAGGGCTTAATATCCCCTTTATTCTATTGTCCTTGAACAAAACAGTTAGTGTTACTTTTTCCATGATTTATAAGGTTTTGGCGATAATTGAATTCTATTCCTAAAATTTATTAGGTATGTCACCTCAAAGAATCCATTAACAGTCGACCGGTGTGCTCTACACCCTTTTCATCCTTTAGTATTGCTTGGATCTTTAAAGTTTCAAGGGGTTCCTTTTTGTGTTCTTCATTTAAAATTTGAATGATCTTTCCTGGAACCTTCGAGCCATCTTCTTTGAGTACTGTGCCATAATTGCCAAGCAATTCTGCAGTATTCCATTCCACAACTTCCAGATCTTCCAGATTCACCATACTGATAGGTGGAAAGGAAAAACCTGTACCCAAGGCCAGAATATCTGCCCGCGTCTTATAGAAATCATTAGGTTCAATCACCCGCAGAAGTAAATACAACTGTTTAGGATCTTCGTCATGATAGGGAGTATGAAATTTGACTAAATGACCTCGCTTGGGCATGAATGGACTTTCTTCTATTGCTTTCATAGACATTGGGTTAAAAATTTAATAATTGAGACTTTTTTATCTGATGTAAAACCGCCGGTCTCAGATCTTCTATCAACTGGAATTTCTCATTGCACAGATATCCGACCATAAGATCTTCGGTGTCAAAACCCTGAGATTCGTAAAACATGACAATGGCTTTTATCGCAGCTTCGGAATGTGAGCTTGCTCCCCATGTCAAATTCACCTCCCCGAATGCCAACTTGCGCTGTTGAAATTCCTGCACCATAATCCTTCCATAAAAATGTGTTCTGATGGAATCTATCCTATCCTCAGTTCCCAAGGACACCAGCACATAATTGGTCACCGGATCAAAAGTCCCATAGTTCTGATTGATCCATTCCATTAGTTTCAGAGCGGAGTTAACCGCATCCTTTGCCTCTTTATACCACTCCGGCCACCCCAGACTTTCAAAATCATATCTGCCAAGAATCCCTTTAAGTTGGCTGAGGTTCAAGAAATAAGGTTTACCGGGATTGTCGTATTCATGGTTCATGATAGAAACCAGAAATTCTCCATCATGACCAAGGAGTTCCAGGTATTCGTTGTCCTGATCTAATTCGCCTATCAGCCAATTTTCAGGAAGTGTATCAGTTAGGTAGGATAGGGACATAAGATTTTGTTATTTTTAGTATCAGATGAAGCTATCTTAAGATAAGAAATAAATTTCAAAATGTTTACAATAGTAAACAAAATATATGGAAATAAAGGAGGTATTTGGCCAAAGAGTGAAGCTGTTGAGGAAAGCTAAAGAGCTATCCCAAGAAGAGTTAGCTGAAAAATCTGGCCTTAACAGACCTTATATCTCTGCCATAGAGCAGGGGAAGCGGAATGTCTCGCTAGAGGTAATTGAAAAGCTGGCTGAAGCGCTGGAAATTAAGATTAAGGAGTTTTTTTTGGATTAATAAAAGTTTAGATACCACTGTCTATACTTTTTATTACGATTGTTTGCTTCGCACTAAATTCGGTATCATTACCTTCTATTTAACCTGTTGGATTATTGAGATGGCAATTTTTTTTTATTGATACTTTTGAGACCAAAAGTATCCAAAAGTCTTGCTGCAATAATGCTTCCCCCCGCAGTCCAGCCGCCTGCCCCGCTATTGCAGCTTGCCACCGCTCCCTAAGAACGGGCAATCTGATTATAGAACTATCTTCATTAGGAAATTATAAAGAGTCATTTGCGAATTATTGAGCTGTAGGATGAGCTAAAAGATCAACGTCGATTCTTATTCATTTTCCACATTCGCTCGTTTTTAGGGCGGGGGGAATGACGCAGCAGCAGTCTTGTCCGCAGTAGTGCAAGTCTGACTTGCACAACCTGATCAACAGCAGAAAGCGGCAATTGTGCAAGCGAACCTTGCACAATTGCCATGGTATCATCACATCACACTTTTGGATAAGGTTAAGGAGCCGGAAACCCGAATGTTTTATATCCAAAAATCCATCGTAAATGGTTGGAGCAGAAATGTTATGGTCCATCATATCGAAACAGGCCTCCATAAAAGAATGGGGAATTCGATTACCAATTTCAAACAAACCCTACCTCCAATTCAATCCGAACTTGCACACCAAACGCTTAAGAATCCCTACCTGTTGGATTTTCTTAACCTTACAGAGGACTTTAAGGAAAAGGACTTGGAAAAGGCACTGATGGATGGTGTGAAGAATTTCTTATTGGAGTTGGGAAATGGATTTGCATTTGTAGGTAACCAGAAGAAATTCAGGGTTGAAAAAGACGAATTCTTTCTCGATTTGCTGTTTTACAATTACAGATTACACTGCTTCGTGGTAATCGAGTTAAAAATTGGGGAGTTCAAACCGGAATTCGCCGGTAAACTCAATTTCTATATTAATGTAGTCAACGAACAACTGAAGGGAAAGGAAGACAACCAAACAATAGGAATTCTGCTTTGCAAAACCCCAAATCAGACTGTAGTGAGATTTTCCCTTCAGGATATTAAGCAGCCAATCGGTGTTTCTGAATATCATCTCCAAAACGTTCTTCCTGAAAAATTGCGCGGCGGAATCCCTTCTGTGGAAGAATTGGAGGAGGAACTTGACCGTGAATACCGAGAACTTAAATCACCGATTGACCTCAAATTGGAAAAAATCAAGGATTTTCTTAGCCAGAAACCGGAGGATCGGTATTTAAGACAAGTTAAAAGCAATCAAACAGTCAAAACTGTTTTCCATTCCTTTTTTGAACCGCTTACTGAGTTGATTTTTAAATTGATGCAGGAAAAACTAAGCACAATGTTCATTGAGACCAGAATTGCCCTTAATGTGAATTTACATGAAATGGATACTCTTACAGATGTTGAACTAAAAGTTGTCAAACCTCTCATCGGAGGAAATACAGTGGAGGAGATTAACAGCCTCGGGATCTCTGTCAAAGGGATTGGCTTTAGGGCTGCAGGAGCAAAATCTTTTGACCATTGTGAAAGGCTCACGATCCGCTTGGAAAATTATGCAATGTGTGTGGGTATCCGGGAAGCCAAAAACGAAGATATTTGGATGGAAAAACTGTATCATGAGCTGCCTACAGTCACAGAAATCCAAGATCTTTCAGAAAGATACCTCGATACTTGGGTGGATGGAGTCTACAATAAACTAAGCGGTTAAGGGTAACCGATGGTAGACAGTCTATAAAACAAGTGACAAATCACTTCTAGATAACTATAGAACATGGTTCCAGACAATAATGGAGAAGGTCCCCGATCCAGATAAACTCACCTTCAAGGAAAAGTTGGATAAGGTGCTCTTTCTCTTAGGTAAGGAGGTTAAGCTATAAGCTTAAACTTTAGAATTCAGTTATTCTTAATGGAAACACAGATCCTTGTCGCCGTAATTAGTTTATTATTTCTTTGGTTTACCTGGTATCTCAAAAAAGAAGTAGTTCCAAAGGTTATAGGTCGTTTCGGAGAGCTAAAGATATCCTTAAGGCTGAAAAGGCTTTCCAAAAAAGAGTATATAGTTCTAAACGATGTATTGTTACAAATCGGTGAGTCCAGTACTCAAATTGACCACATTGTGATTTCCAAAAGCGGACTTCATGTAATCGAGACCAAAAACCTAAAGGGCTGGATACACGGGCACGAAAATTCTGAATATTGGAAGCAGACGTTATACCGCCGAAAGTACACCCTCAAAAACCCTGTAAAACAGAATGAGGTACATGTGCAGGTATTGAAGAAAATCCTATCAGACTATCCCCATATCAAATTCAGTTCAATTGTGGTCTTTAGTGGAAGTGCAGTACTGAAGAATATGACCACTTGGAGTCCTGTCATCTATGCCAGTCAGCTAATCAGAACAATCCGAGAGGATGATGAGGACGCAATCCTGTCATTTGATCAAATGGCTCATATTGCTGATCGATTGAATAGCCTTAGACTGCGGGGGAAGGAAGAAATCAGAAAACATGTTCAACGAATACAGAAGAAAGAAAGGGAGAACCTAACAAGCGATACCTGCCCTAGTTGTGGTAACTACCTGATCAAGAGAAAAGGGAGATATGGAGAGTTTTATGGATGCTCTAGCTATCCTAAGTGTAAGTACTCGCAAACTATAGCGGATACATCTAGTAATAGGAGATAGTTTGCTGGACTCAGCAATTAAAGTAAGTCTGAAGAATAGGAAGAATAGTATTTTATACTCAACCGCTCACCTCACTTTTATCGGTATTTAGCACCTAAGTTTAGTGTGAAGGGCGCGGTGGGAGGTTGTGGCAGCGGGGCAGGCGATGGCCTTGCGGGTAGAAGCTTTGCCACAACTTGACTTTTTGGTTCTTTTGCGTCAAAGCCTGTCCCGATTTTTTCGGGAGCAAAAGAACGGAAAAAACACCTCACTTCATCGCCTTCAGCTTCACCCCCATATCCCTTAACATATGCAGGATCACGGTGGCATCCTTTTCCTGCTCCAAGTCAATAAACTGTCTCAGCGCCCGGGAAAGCGTTTCGATTTGCCTAGCCTTAG
The DNA here is from genome assembly GCF_035156405.1 of Algoriphagus aurantiacus. Lineage (NCBI taxonomy): Bacteria > Pseudomonadati > Bacteroidota > Cytophagia > Cytophagales > Cyclobacteriaceae > Algoriphagus > Algoriphagus aurantiacus. The sequence continues at coordinate 59,812 of NZ_JAXRUT010000022.1, forward strand.
TAATCCTTGAATGGGGAAATGGGTTAGCGTTCTCAGAAATAATCGCACTTATTTTCGCATCCACCCGTTTCTCCAGATCCTTAAGCTCACTGCAGATTTCTGCCCAGTTGTACATGTGTTAGAGGAATTGGCTTAATAACAAAGATCTTACATTTCTTGCCTGAAAGTAAATGATCAAGTAAAATGTACGATAAGCGGTGTCAGATTTTTATTTCATTTTCACTACCGAAAACTACATGTGCCCCACTTTTCTGCCATTTTCTTAAAAAAAAACCTGTAAATGAACACCGAGCCTGCCCCGATAACAAAGTGAATCTAACTGCGCCGAGAGAGGGTATGACTACAGGTTCTGTATTACGAATCCCCAACTACCCAAAGTGCCAGATTATTCTGTACGCATTCTTAAAACATCAATCTCGAGTAGTTTTTAGTAAAAAATGCAAATAATTCTCTGCTTATCAGCTAAATATACCCTGTACAGGGTATGGGTTTTCTTCAATATTTACTTTTTCTTGTAATTGTCTTTTAGCAGGAAACAAACAGCCAACTTTTATAGCATTTTTCTGGAAATACTCCCAGAACCCATTCATTTCTGAATCTGATAGTGTAATGATAGCAGAGCCGAACGCCCTCTTTCTTCAGGAGAGAGCCTGTCCCGATGAGCAGCGCGATATCGGGAAGAAGAGTGGGATGAGGTAGTGCAGAGTATTTTTTTGAATTCAAAATTCACTTAATTGTTTTGGATTTTTATTAATGGCAGTGATCTATTACCAAGTTAAGACAATGTCGAATTATATTGAGTTTATTCTGATATATAAAATTTTTGGTATAGTCAATAATAGTAAAGAGGAGCATTTAAACTAGTCTGATATTATAAGCTTGGATAAAAATGAAATTTGTAATCAGTATTGGAGTAAATAATGTAAAAGGATTACCAACACTGGGTGCAGCTGCTTCAGGTGCAATAGAGTTTGATACTTGGGCTAAATCACAGGGCTATAAAACCAAAATATTTACTGATTTGGAAGATACTCAGGTATCTCAAAATGATATTTTTAATGAAATCAATAGAATTGTTGAGGAAAAAACATGTGAAATGCTTATCATATTTTTTTCTGGACATGGCATATTAAGAAGCCCAAATCAAGAAGTCTGGCTGCTTTCAAATGCAAAAAATAATCCAAACGAATCAATCAATCTAACAGGTTCCATTGATTACGCCAGGACTACGGGGATTCCCTATATAGTTTTTATTTCTGATGCATGTCGAATATTACCAGCTGAGCTTCAATTTACAGGAAATGGGTCTGTTATTTTCCCCATTTATGATGATAACAATCACGAATGTGCGATAGATGTTTTATATGCAACCAGACCAGGAAGTCCCGCCAATGAATACAATAGTCTTGTTAACTCAGAGAAGTTTGGACTTTTCACACAATCAATATTAGAGATTTTAAATGGAAAATATCCTGAAACTATATGGCCCAAATTGGAGGGAGAAAGTAATTTGTTGAATTTTTATGATGCTAATTCACTAATAAAAGATTCCAAATACAAGCAGTTAAAAAATGGGGAATGGGTGATCGATACTGTAAAAATGGAAAACCCATTAAAATCAATTGTTAAGAAAAAAGCATCTGATATTAATATTACGCTATACCAAAATCCAGATATTCGAATTCAACATCAAAGCCCTAAACCTTATTTATCAAGGTTTGATGATAGTGAAGCAAAAAATTTAATATTGGTAACTACCAAATTGTTGCAGAATCAAAAGGGGGTACAGAATCAAAAGGGGTTACATCATGAAGATGAAGAGATATTTTTTGAAACTATAGATAGAGGTAGTGGTAGTGGGAGTAAAAAAAGTAAGAAGGCGTTTAAAGAATCTGCATTTAAGAAACGGATGTCCTCTGTTGAAAAAATTCAGATGTTAGAGGGAAATCCAAGACTTTTAAAGAATGCAGAAATAATACATAAATCAAATAAAAAAAATATATATAAAATCCATACAGGTTTTACAATTGTAGGGACTAAAATAGCTGACGTGCTTGTAAGAGGCAATAATAGGCGGTTGAGTTTTGAGAATGATAGACAAGAAGTTAGAGTTGATCATAATGAATCTAAATCTGCTTTACTGATTTTGGAGAATGGGCAATCAATTCCTGTTGCAATTTTGGAAGACTTTATCGGTACAGTTGTTTTTCATAAAGACAGATTACTTACTATTAATTATACTCCATGTGAAGGAAGTTATAGATACTATGAATTCGAAGATAATAGAGAGAAAATAAACTTAGTAAGGTCATATATAGCGAGTGCAGCAAACGAAGGATTTGATTATCAGAAGGCATTTGAAAATGAATTCACTGAAACTGGACATATAAAATATGACAATCCAGGAAGTTTTTTAAGAATGGAAAAATCATTAGATCCATCTTTGGGCCTATATGCAGTCTATGCATATATGCAGGCTGGAAAAATCAAGGACATAAATTCTGTATTTAAGTATATGAATAATGAAAGTGAGGATTTGATTTTCGATGTAGCGATGTTATCAGGAAACCTGAATCTCGAAAATGTTAAACTTGCCCCTTTTTGCCCCATGCTTTCACTTGGTTGGGCATATAGGAATCGATTTGAGCAATATTTACTTCCTGATATTTTGGAGGCATCCAAACATTTGGAGCCAAATCTCTGGACAACTTTTAATGAAAATGGCACTGATTTAATTTCAAAATTATTTAAACAAAATAAAATAAGATGAACCTAATTTTTATTCACGGAAGGGCACAACAAGGTAAAGACCCTAAAAAATTGAAAAAACTTTGGATTGATACTTTGATCAAAGGGTTGGAGAAATCAAATCTATCATTACCTATTCAAGAAAATCAAATTTACTTTCCTTTTTACGGCGATTCATTAAATGATTTAATCTTTAAAAGAAATAGGCCTATAGAAGAAATAGTAAAAAAAGGGGGAGAGGCTCATAGCAAAGACGATGAATTCTTTCATGACTTTCTAATGGAGGTTTCTAAGAATGCAAATATTACCACTTCTGAAATTGAAGAAGAGCAAATAAATAATATAAAAGAAAAGGGCCCTTTGAATTGGGAATGGGTTCAAGTGATTTTGAGAACATTGGACAAGAGAACCAAATGGAGTGTTAAGTCTTTAAAAAAATTCACATATGATGTCTATGTATATTTGACTCAAGAGAATATTAAAGAATCGATTAATAATTTAGTCTTGAAAGACATCGATCCATCTGAGCCATGTGTTGTTGTTGGCCATTCTTTAGGCTCTATTGTAGGCTACAATATCTTGAGAGATCATTCTGACTTAAATGTTTGTAAATACATTACTGTGGGCTCTCCACTTGGACTAAAATCTGTGAAAAAATACCTTAAAACTCCTATAAAAATGCCTGATTGTGTTCAAGATGGTTGGTATAATGCCTATGATGACAGAGATGTGGTGGCGTTAAATCCGCTTGATAAAAGGAGTTTTAATATTACCCCAACTATAACCAACAAAAAGGATGTTTTGAATCAGACTAAAAATAGACATGGAATTGTTGGCTATTTGAATGATAAATCTGTTGCAAAGGAAATTTATGATGCATTAACGAAGGAATATTAAATTATTAATTGATATAAGAGAGGGTAATAAAATTTGACTAAATCTGAAATATGTAATATATGAAGGTAGTTTGATTGTTATTATAGAAACGAATATTTTACTCCTTTCTTTAATTGAGTGATATTCTTCCTTAAAAGTCTCGATTTTTTTTGAAAATGGTTTCAGTCGGGAAAGGATACTCACCAAGCTAAAGTAAGTGCCGCTCTAAATTTTGGGTATTCATTCGATTGTTGGATTTGGAGTTAATAGTAGGTCTTTTAGTAAAGTTAATTTTTGGGTTTAGTATATAAGCCGAAGTCTTTTGCTTTAGTGTTTTAAGTGTTTTTCATTGATTCCTGATTAAAATAAAATTGAATAGGGAGTTAAGATTACTAAGTTGGATTGATGTTTAATGTCACTCATTATATAATATAAAAATTATACTATATGCCTCCTGTTTTAGATTTTTGCATTTCCATACTCTTAATATTTTTATTATTAAGCATGGTGGTTTCTGGACTTACTGAGTTTTGGAGTTCACGAATTGGTAAGAATTCAAGGTCTTCCTTGCTGTTTGAGTCACTCCTCAAAGTTTTTAATGACAAAATGAATAGAAATTTTGCGGAGGCTATCTATCGGCATCCACTTGTGGAGAATTCGAAACCAACCCAAAATGATCTACCTGCATATCTGGAGTCCAATGTGATTTCCCAGGTATTAATTGAAGTAATTATAAAAGACAATATACCCTACAAAATTTTATATGATGAACTGGGAAAGCCTAAAGTTCTTGAATATGGAATTGAACCTTCTGAGACATTTTTATTATTTAAGAATTCGGTCAATGCGATGAAGCCCAGTGATCTTAAATTGATGTTACAGAGTTTTCTCCATGATTCTAATTCCTTAGAGGAATTGAAACAAAAAATTGAGTCTTGGTATAAATCATACATGGATAGGGTTTCTGGTTGGTATAAAAAACGCATGAAATTCCCTCTTTTTTATACTGCCCTGTTGGTGACAATTTTTGTAAATGCTGACCTTTTTCGAATTAGTAAAGCGGTATGGAATGATGATGTCCTTAGGAATAGTTTGGTTGAACAAGCAATTGAAGTTACTCAAAATCCAGATTTTGTCACCCAAATGAATGGCAAGACAGTGGAGGAGAAGAAAGAGTTTGTTGATGAAATTTATACTGATCTAAAATTGAAAAACCTTCCTATTGGTTGGCATAGTCAATTACCAAATGAGGAAGAAGATTTTTTTAAACTGATCAGTTATAACTTTTCAAGTTTTTTTGAATTTTCAACCATTTTAGGTTGGCTGTTAATGGCTTTTTCATTGCACATGGGAGCGCCGTTTTGGTTTGAGTCATTGGTTAAACTAATAAACATTAGAGGAGCAGGGGTAAAACCTAATTAATATCAAATGATCAACGTCCATACTCATATATTTAATATTAAATGTGCTCCAAATAACTTTTATGGTGCACCACTGGCAAGGACCTTGGCTGTAGCTCCTGGTTTGGCTAGATCTCTTTCAAGATTTTTGAAAATAATAAATCCTTTCTCCAGAGAAGACCAACTANACTGGCAAGGACCTTGGCTGTAGCTCCTGGTTTGGCTAGATCTCTTTCAAGATTTTTGAAAATAATAAATCCTTTCTCCAGAGAAGACCAACTAAGTCGACTCGCGGCGATGGTAGATATTGGGATTGAACGAAATCAAAAAGAGATCTTTCAAAAGCTATTATCAGTTTATCAAAAATTTGAAAATCCTAGAATAGTGGCACTCACTATGGATATGGATTACATGGGGGGAGGAGATGCAATTGATGATTTTATTACTCAGACAAAAACTGTAGCTGAAATCAAAACCCAATTTCCAGATCAATTAATCGCTTTTTATGGAGTCGACCCAAGAAGGCCCAATGCATTTGATCTTTTGAAGGAAAATGTTGAAAACTATGGGTTTACCGGTATCAAATTATATCCAGCACTTGGGTTTTTTCCTTTTGATAAAAGACTTCGAAAAGTATATGAGTATGCAATTGAAAAAAGCCTTCCAATAATGACACATGCTGATATAGGAGGGATTTTTTATAGAGGGAATTTAAAATCTGAACATCTTCTGCCACTCTCAATAAACCCAATTGCTCCGACAAGATCTTTTACCGAACATATGGGTTTGAAAAAATCAGAATTCAAGGATTTTTTTTCTGACCCTCAAAATTTTGAAGAGGTACTCCAAATGCCAGATTTCAGAGATTTAAAGGTGTGTTTTGCACATTATGGAGGCGGGGAAATGATAGATGGTGTGGAGAATGCATCACCGACCGGGACTAACTGGTATAATACCATTAAAAGGTTATTGTTGGAATACCCCAATACCTATACGGATGTTTCCTACACCCTTCATCATTCCAATAAAAAGATAGTTTCAAAAGTTTTGAATGACATCCGTGACCCAAAACTTAATCATAAGATTCTCTTTGGTACAGATTATTATATGACAAGTAAGGTAAAAGAAGAGGAATCATTAATTGCCGAGTTCATTAAGAATTATGGCTTGTCTAAAGAAGAGTTTTTCGATTTGAGTGTCCGAAATAACAGTAATTATTTATCAACAAGCTTTTTTAAACTTTAAACACATGGGAAGGACTCCAAAATACATTGATATTCATCTTCATCCTCACGGTAGAACATTTAACTTTTTAAGAAATAGTAAACTTAAAAACTCAGAAGATTACAATCCATGGACTTCTATTAAATCTAATTATAAGGCAATGGAAAGAGGAAAAAGGGCGTTTTCTTTTTCGCAGTGTAATTTTGCTCAGTGTTGGAATGGTGACTGTGCTGTCGTTTTTGCGGCCATTTATCCATTTGAAAAAGGATTTTTTTCAGGCGGTGGTCATTTGGATAAAGATTCAATCTTTGTTTTAGAGAATACTATTGACAAAATCCCTCTTTTTGGTAGAGTGGTTAATTCCATTCTAGAAAAAATCACAGGCGCGGTTTTCAATTCAGAATATGAAAGAAAATCAGTGAAAGACTATTTTCAATCAATGCTTATGAGAATGCCTGGAAAGCGAATAGAATTTTTACAGTCACCGGAATATGATTACTGGACAGAGGCGAAAGAAGAAATTGAATTTATTTTGAGTAGAAATGGAGTGGAGTCAAAAAGTAAAATCCTAAAGAGGTCACTAAAAAAAGAAGTAAAAAAATCTGAGTCCTTTGAAAAAGCAGTAGGTACCTATGTAGTTGCTAAAAATTTCAAGGATATTTCTGATGCGTTGGATGAAAATAAACTGGTTATTGTCTTAACTCTAGAGGGTGCTCATTCTTTTGGTCTGGATAAAAATAAATTTGAAGTATTCAATCGGATTGAGGAGCTGAAACGCATGGAATACCCAATATTCTTTGTTACTTTTTCTCACCATTTTAATAATTACCTATGCGGACATGCCCATAGTCTAATTAAAGGTGCTTTACTGCTTGCCAATCAAAATGATGGCCTTCAATCTGAATTCAACGATTTAGGTTTAGCTGCAGCAAGGCTTTTGCTGAGCTTGTCTCCCGAAAATATAAAAAATGAAGACAGTCTCGGTAGGAGAATCCTATTAGACGTGAAACACATGGGTGTAGAATCCAGAGAGCAATTATACCATGAGATAATATTTCCTTGTTTGCATAAAAATGACAATATCCCAGTAATTGCCAGTCATGTTTGTTATTCAGGTGTTGCAACCTTTGAAGAATTGAAAGAAAATTGGACCCTCAAAAAAGAGACTGAGGATCTATTTCTTAATCAAGGATTGAATCATTGGAATATTAATGTTTGCGATCAGGACATTGAGGTGATACTGAAAACCAATGGTTTATTGGGAATATGCCTTGATGAAAGGATAATGGGATTCAATAAATCTGACAAGCAAAATGGATTTGTTTTGCTTGAGACAAATTTAGAGAGGCTGCTTGAGGGACTGTTTTTTAATACAAATTTAAGCCCCGAAGAAAAATCTAGAATTTGGAATGTCATGTGTATTGGGACAGATTTTGAAGGATATATTGATCCTACTGAAAATTACCCCACTGTAATTGAATTTAAGGAGTTAGAGAAAGACTTGAAATCTATTATTCAAAAGTTTATTGATTCTGGAAAAGCAGAAAGGTATTTTATTTTCAATACCCCCGAACAAATAGCACGAGATTTTTGCATGGACAACGTAATGAATTTTTTGAGGGAAAATTTTAATTAATTTCTAGAAATTAGTTAAATGGACGTAACCTATCCTGGTTTTTTATTCTCTCTTTAAAATTTAAATAATCAATTATTTATGAAAATGGTACAAATAACATTACTGGAACCTCAATGAAATAATAGTTCGTGAACTGACTGTAAAGTCTGTAGTATAATAAACATTGAAACTTAATTTTAAATATAAAATCTATGAAAAATTTACTTTTTAAAGCGTTTTACCAAGGTAAGGATGAGGAATTTCTAGGAGCAGGTAATTGCGCTTCAGTGGCTTTGATTAAAGCGGCAATGTTTACTTTTGGTCACGAAGTGATTAGCTATGTAAAGGAGGGTAAGGACTATAAAGTCACGCTTAAAAATGGTGATTCCGTTTCCTTTTCTGAAGATGAATTATCCTATGCCAAAAAGGAATCCTCGTTTATTATAGGTAAATCGGAAGATGAAAATGAAAAGAAAGAATTTCAAAAGATTCTTGATTTTGCGCATCTCTGTTTTGCAGTTATTTGTAAAATGGCCCAATTAAATGGTGACTTTAGTAGTAGATTCAGCAAATTCATAATTCCAGAGAATTTTGAGATAGCAGTAGAGATTATAAATGACGGGACACTTACACCTCAAGTTTATGAATTCTTGGGTCTTGAGGAACATGTCACACCAACTTTTCGATATAAGCTTAAAAAAAGGGTCAAACAACCTCTTGGAATGGTTATCTGGACTAAATCTCATGCGATGTATTGTAGTGAAGGTAGTTTTGATCGGTATGGTAAAAAAGAGAAATTTGACGGGAGAATTATGGCTAAATTACCAGGTAAATTAGCATTGGGTATTTTTCAAGTAAAACCCTAATCAAAAAAATTTTTTTTCAATCGGCTGAAGATTAGTTGTCAATATTCCATGAATCTTTAGGTATACTATATCTGGAAAATATTCTGTAAGTGTAGGTTCTTATTAAGACAATGGTTGTGAGTTAAGAACCTGTTATTGAGTTGAAAAATAAACACATTAAGAATTATTTTTTTTCAGTTTATCTAGCCAAAATTAGAAGTCGATTTCCACTTAATTAACCATAAAATCTAATTAATATGAAAACAAGTAAAAAGTACACACGGGAAATCAAAGAACAGTTTGGTTATTTAGCAACTTGGCTTCCTAGTACACCTTTGTCGCTAGGTGATATTGGAATTTTGAAAAATAACCAATTCACAAAAATTTCAAACCTTTCAGACTTTGGAATTCAATTTGAAATAGAAATTGATAAAACAAAATCAGATATTGAGCATAGTTCTAAAGGTGCCGTTTCTATATCCACAAAAGCATCCGGGACAGTAGCTCCTCAAGGAAGTGCATTGGCAGAAGTTGATGCAGGAATTACTGTTGAATTCAGTAAAGAAAATGCAATATTATTTAAAGCAAACAGAACAACATCTCCTTGCATTAAAGACCAAATAAAATTAGGTAAGGCAGTTATTGAACTTTATAAAGAAGGTAAGTGGGACAAAGATTGGTCAGTTATTACCGAAAAAGTAGATGCAGAAAGTGCTACTATTTTAATTTCTAGTTCCTCAAGTGGAAAAATTGAATTAAAAGCCAAAGGTAAAGTAGAGGCTGCTAAATTAGATATAGCAGACGCCAAATTAGGTTTTGAACTGACTTTTTCTAAAGACTTGTCTACAAAAATTATCGGAGAAGAATCATTAACTCCTTTGTTTAAAGCATCTAAAGTAAACAGTAGCCTTTTTAATCCACCAATCTTCAGAATGAATAAGATAAAATCAATGGACTTGATGACACCTGATAAAGCAAAATCCAATGAAGAACTCCTCTATTTTGGTGAGGTGGATTATGATTTTGAATACGAAGAGGAATAAAATTTGTACATAAAAACTAGGTTTTCGTTGCGTGCGATGCACGAGCGATGAAACCGCTGTTGCACTCCTGCCCCGATTATTTCGGGGGAACCGTAGTGGTTCTTATGGGATTGAGTAGAGATTTTAGGAATTTTATATAGGGCCAAAAAACTTAAAAAGTAAGAGGTATATTTGATTTGCCTCAAAAAAAAGTGTTTGAAAAATTTCTTTGCCCTTCCAGTATATGGTATGTTTTCCCATCACTTTATTCCTTTTCTTGCACAAGCCTTTTAGTTACTGAAAACTAAAATTTTATCGCTGACTAACGCCTCCTCTTTAAGGAGGAGGTGGACTACACCAACTTTTATAGCATCCTTCTGGATATATCCCCAGAACCCATCAGATTTGAACTTGATAGACTAATGATACCGCTGCCGATCGCCCTCTCTCTTCAATGACTGTCCCCAAAGAAGCGATTCGGGTGAGGGTGAGCTAGGAAGCCAATTGGAAATTGGTGGGATATTAAAGTAGAATTACAAATTCCACCCAGTGCCACCACAATTTGACTACACCCATAAGGGGCTTAAAGAACCTGAACTGAACTAACGCATCAAGAAGAATCTGAAAAAGATAATAATCTCATAAACCAGCAATACAAAAAATGAAATCATGACGAAGACAGCACTATTTTTCTTGTTTCTTTTACCTCTTAACGCATTGGCTCAAAAAACAGAAGCTGAAGTTCTCCAGCTATTAAACCATGGCAGTGAAAAAACATGGTTATATGAGGGAACTGAAATCATCATGAAAGGCTCGGATCAATGTGATAATGGAAAATACTACTCATTTCGATCCGACAAAAAGGTCGTGATTGGGGATTGCATCCATAACGGTTGGAAACTTGTTGAAGAAAGCTATAGTCTCAGAAAAGAAACTTCTGTTGACTGGTATCTCACCATTGGAAAGCAAGAGTTTTATTTGGTAATGACTGAAATTCCTGCTTACGATGAAATCAAACTCAGAAAGTTCGACGGTAGAGACAAGGCAGACCCAGCACTGGATATCAAATTAAAATTTCTTAAAGATGACTAACCAACAAGGCTCAAAGGTAAACTGGGACTTGATATTGAAAGCCATTGGTTTGCTGCTCACCTTAGCAACCATCTTAGTTGGTGTTTGGAAATACACCGATGAACAAGCCTCTCAACATGAAATGGAGTTTAAGAGAGAAATCTGGCAAAAGCAACTAAATGCCTACACTGAAGCCTGCAAGTATTCCGGATTAATTGCGAATCGTCCGGAGGTTAATTTTGAAGAAAACGTAGGCAATTTTGGAGCCTTATATTGGGGTGAAATGATTATGATAGAAGATGAAGAAGTGCGTGATGCTATGAAAGAATTTTATTATGCTTTGCACGATTACCATCCTCAAGACAAGAATTCACAATATAAACTAAAAGTGAAAGCTGATGCTCTTGCCAAGGCATGCAGAGAATCTTCTAAACGAAGTTGGATAAGCGAACAATTATTGAAATGAAACAAATAGTGTTCTTTATTTCCTTTTGGCTAACTGTAGCGGAAGTAAATGCTCAAGAATTTGAGGTTTTCTATTTATCAATAGGTAATGCAAATTACGAAAGCCGAGAAGAGAAGTTTGAAGGCAAATATGCTCCCTTCAGCCCGGTAAGTGGAGCACGTAGAAGTGCCCGCTATGTGGCCGAATTACTTGAACGAAGGTCTAACGGACAAGGCAACATGTTGCGGTCTGATGGCAACCATCTCCTGAGCAAAGTAAAAATACTTGCCGCTGTTAATGACTTGATTAATACAGTAAAAAAATCAAAAGCTAAAAATCCCTTGGTAGTATTTTATTATTGCGGACATGGTGTTTCAGAAGGTATTGCTTGGAGCCAGTTCTTGGTTCCCGGAGACTTTACCGAAAAACCTGATTATTTGGATACCGACCCGTTGGCTATAGATTTAAATGAGCTGAGTGATAAGTTACTGTATGTGGGAGAAATCACCGATTTATTTGCCGAAGCAGAGCTTCCTTATTTCTGTCTTATCGATGCCTGTTATGAAGGGGTAGAAGAAGATTTCTCTGCATTGGATCCCTGGTTTACGCAAACAGCAGCACAAAACTTTAAAGATGTAGCTGCTGTATTGCGGTTTATGAACGAGTACCACCAGGAAAACCCCGTGTTGTTTGCTACCCAACCAGGAATGACTACAAAAACTGTAACCGACCCAAGCCTACCGGAAGGCGTAAAAATAGGACCGCTTTGTCGTAAGATGTTGTTGATTGAAAAACAGTTGGATATCACCAATCCGCTCACACTGATGGACGTGGTAATGCTCCTTCATGACCCTGGTTTTGATGAACTAACCAAAACAGCTACAGGAAATTACGAAATGGGCGAAAATGCTTTTACACCATTTTTGATAAAACAAGATTAATGGGTGAGTGGAAAGAAGTTGAAATTGGAGAAATTGCGGAAGTTCATACAGAACCTTCAATGCCCGGATAAAAACTATGGATTTGAATTTGTGTTTTCTAGTGATGGGGAATAGAAAGTTCTGTTTCTTGATCTCGATCTAAAGTGAATATCCCTAAGCGATATTTTGGGTTATTTAGCACTAATGCCTGTGTTTGGGGCGTGGTGGGGTGACGCAGCAAAATGTCCACAGGACATTTACTTGACGCTCAGCCCTCCTTTTGGGCCAAGCCAAAAGGACGGAACAGAAAACGCCTCAAAGCTATCGGAAAGGGTTAAAAAGGATACGGATGGCAAAATCATCCTTAAAATTACTCTGATGAAGGAAACCATTACCCTCCAATTACGATCAAAAACTATAAGACAATTGATCCATCCACTACCTTAACCCCTTGAAAACCACCCCCTACATACGCCCCAAAACAGCAGTCCCCCAATTCTCGGAGGAAAACGGCTTCTACACCACCGAAGCTCGTTCCTTCAATATGTCCAGGATCAAGGGCAAGGATACCAAACCCGAGAAACTCCTCAAGAAAGCCCTGTGGCATGCAGGCATCAGATACAAATCACCAAAGAAACCTCTCCCCGGCAAGCCAGATATCAGCCTGAAGAAATACAAACTCGTCATCTTCGTGGACGGCACCTTCTGGCATGGCTACGATTGGGAACAAAGAAAGGAAACCATCAAATCCAACCGGGAATTCTGGATCGCAAAGATCGAACGCAATATGGAACGGGATCGGGAGGTCAACGCCTTCTACCAATCCAAAGGATGGACTGTCCTCAGGTTTTGGGATTTTGAGGTGGAGGGGGAGTTGGGTGTCTGTATTAAACTGGTATTGGATGTATTAGAAGGAAAAGTAGCTAGTCCTTAACTGATTAGATTGAAAATTTCTTCATTTACCGTAATTTAAGAGGGTCACATTTTAAAAGATTCAGTAAATTTGATAACACTCCTTTTTTAATAATTTACATATGGCTGTCGTGCTCAATAACAATAAAAGAAGAAATTTTTTTGTTTCTTACCATCATCATTCAAATTTCAATTTTTTAAATGACCTTAGAGAAATTCTTCATGATAGGAGTTTGAGGGACTACGGCTTTAAAGAGCTAGATCTGGGTGAAAGTTCTAAATATGGAATTTCCAGATATATCCAATACCGGATTTGGTCTTCTTCTATAACAGTAGTCCTTGTTGGTGATCAAACGGGGGAAAGTGATTGGATTGATTGGGAAATTTGGTATTCCCTCCGTAATATAAGTGCTCATGGGTCTGCAAAAAGAGTGTTTAAGCCAAAAGGTATAGTCGCTTTATTTCTTCCGGTTGACTTCCATAATGTTCCTAAGAGGTTGCAGGCGAATCTGGATTCTGGTTATGCATTAAGATTGAATTGGGAAGATCTAGACAAGGATTTTTACGCTTGTTTGGAAAGGGCTTATTTAAATCGTAAAAATGTGCATTTGATAAAAAATGGACGAATCCCAAAAATCAATCCCCAAAGCTATTTTAGTAGATTTTTAAATTGGTTTTAGGTATGCGCAAACCTGCCTAATCACTTCCCCAATCTTCATAAACTCTTCCGCAGTAAAAGTATCAGTCTTCGCGTTATTACATCAATAGCAAGAGAAGACCATCTTAGCTTATCAAATAGGCAGAAGTGCTTGTGTTAAGGGCGCGCTGGAAGGACGCAGCAGCGAGGCAGGCGGCTGGTAAGTGCGGTGGTAGCTTTGCTGGCGTCTTGGGTTTTTGGTTCTTTTGGGCTAAGCCAAAAGAACGAGAAAAAAGCATTCTTGCAATTAAATTAATGAGAGACAACCTATACTTCTTAATTACGAACAAATAGTTGGTACAATTAAACTACCCACTACCTTAACCCCTTGAAACCCACCCCCTACATACGCCCCAAAACAGCAGTCCCTCAGTTCTGCGAAGAAAACGGCTTCTACACCACCAAAGCCCGTTCCTTCAATATGTCTAGAATTAAAGGCAAAAATACCAAACCCGAAAAACTCTTGAAGAAAGCCCTGTGGCATGCAGGAATTAGATATAAATCCCCAAAGAAACCACTCCCCGGCAAACCCGATATCAGCCTGAAGAAATACAAACTCGTCATTTTTGTGGACGGCACCTTCTGGCATGGGTACGACTGGGAACACAGAAAAGAATCCATCAAATCCAACCGGGAATTCTGGATCGCCAAGATCGAGCGAAATATGGAGCGGGACCGGGAGGTCAACACCTTTTATCAATCCAAAGGTTGGACAGTATTGAGGTTTTGGGATTTTGAGGTGAAAGAAGAACTCGGTACTATTCTCGGAAATGTGTTGTCTTATTTCGACCAATACAACAAATAAAGTAGTTGGTATTTACCGCCATCAATAGGAACGTGGCTTCAGCCCGTTCCCCAAAGCAAATTTAATCCCAACGGGGCTTTAGCCAAATCACATAGTGCTTAAATGGAATTTTTGAATTAAATTTTAAGTCAGATCTCATTAAACCTTATGATTAAAATTTACTTCATCATCTCAGCATTCACACTATTCTGCTTTTATCACCTCCCACCAGCCATGTCTCAGGATATTCTAAAGAAAACGGCAAAGGATCTATGTGTGTGCATTGAAGAGACATCAAAAAGCGATACTCTGGATTTGCCTCCCAAACAGATTTTTGATAAATGTACTGGAGCTTCCATGGCTAATAATAGAGTGGCATTGGCAAAAAAGTATGATATGGGAACGGTGTCAGGTATTAAGGCATTGCGTGACGAACTTGTCAATGAGTTAAAGCAGGACTGCGAGCAGTTTATCACCATGTTTTCTGAAAATCCTCCCAAAAAACTATTAGCTAATGGAATACTTTAAAATACAGATAGAGGGCAACCAATTTGCACAGGCATATTTGATTTATATCATTGAAGTACGCCACCCAAATTATGACACTCACTACTACGTGGGACAGACCGGAGACAGAAATCATAGAACTGCCAGACCGGCTTTCAGAAGACTAGGCGGACATCTCAGCGATCAGGGACATTCCACAGAAAACCAATTATATAGGGCTATTGTAAGTAAGATTTTAGGATTGGAGAAACCTAAGCGGGGTAAATTCGATGCGGAGGTTAAGTCTCAGGTTTCCAATTTCCTGAAGGCATCCACTATCGAAATGCATGCTTTTCCACTGAGGGAATTTCAGGATGATTGTACTCCAGAATTACACAAAGAGAACCGTGAATTTATCGAAGCTGTAGAAAATGAAATTATCCATAGGCTAATATCTGGATTTGGAGAGTCAAAAGTGCTGAACAAGAGGAAATACAAAGCTCAAAAAGTACTCAAATACGGTAGTACTGTAGACGAGATCTTTTCTATCGCAGGCCTTAATGGTTAAAGCCATCAAATCCCACGAGGAATTCTAGGTGGAAAATGAAGTTGGGAGCTCTTGTAAAAGAGATGTGGGATGAAATTATTGCTAGTCAAAATAAAATTGACAGTTATTGTCAAATGCCTTTTTATCCAAAATTGAATAGAAGAGACTATTGGGAGAATAGATATATTTGAAATATCTTAAGTAAGGATTAGAAGTCATCGATATGCAAAACCATATCGGCCCAAATAAATTAAGTAATGAAGTTTAAGGAGAAAATATCAATTGAAGAGGTTTCTGGCCAGAAATTCAAAATCCGGGTGGTCGAAGCTTCTGATTACGGAAAAGCCGCTTTCACCCACTATCTCCACAATCACCGAAATGGAGTTTCCCAATTCTATAAAAAGGAGGCAGTTAAGCATGTAAGGCATGCGATGGAATACAAATTCCCTGACGATGACATCACTTACGAAGTAGCCGAACAAGCCCTTCAGTACATGCTGTTCGATTACAAGAATGATGTTCCCTTCGCTGAACCCAAAAAAGCTGACTTTAAATTTATTGATCTCTTTGCCGGAATAGGAGGCTTTAGGCTTGCCATGCAAAGTCTGGGGGGGAAGTGTGTTTTTACCAGCGAATGGGACGAGCAGGCAAAGAAAACCTATGCTGCCAATTTTGGGGAAGTACCCTTTGGGGATATTACCAAGGAAGAAACAAAGAAATTTATACCAGATGGCTTTGATGTGCTGTGTGCAGGGTTTCCTTGCCAGGCATTTTCGATTGCAGGTAAGAGAGGTGGTTTCGAAGATACCAGAGGAACACTCTTTTTTGATGTTGCTGAAATTATTAAAAGAAAAAAACCCAAAGCCTTCTTTCTGGAGAATGTAAAAGGTCTCCGTAATCACGATAAGGGTAGAACGTTAGCTACTATTCTTAATGTACTGAGAGAAGATTTGGGGTATTATGTTCCAGATCCTCAAGTCATGAATGCGAAGAATTTTGGTGTACCACAGAACAGAGAGAGGATCTTCATTGTAGGCTTCAGACAAGATTTAGGGATTTCGGAATTTGAATATCCTGAGCCTTTGGAGAAGGTAGTATCATTTGAAGATGTGAAGGAAGAAGCGGTGGTTTCTGTAAAATATTATCTTTCTAACCAATACCTAAAAACCCTCAAAGAACATAAGGCCAGACATGAGGGTAAGGGGAACGGCTTCGGGTATGAAATCATTCCTGATGATGGGATTGCAAATGCAGTTGTTTGTGGGGGAATGGGTAGGGAACGCAATCTGGTGTATGACGACAGACTGGAAGATTTCACTCCTATCACCCATATCAAAGGAGAAGTAAATCGTCTTGGAATCAGAAAAATGACCCCCCGGGAGTGGGCTCGCCTACAAGGTTTTCCCGATAAATACGTGATTCCGGTGGCTGATGCCTCTGCGTACAAACAGTTTGGTAACTCAGTGGCTGTACCTGCGATTAAGGCTACAGCGGAAAAAATTCTTCAAATAATTACTGAAATAAAATGTTAACAGGTAATAAAGGAGAGTGGAGTGAATTATATACTTTTTTTAAATTACTTTCTGATGGATCGTTGTTTTCTGCAGATGAGAATTTAAACAAAACTAGTTTTTATGTCGAAATACAATCTATTAAAAGGAATGACTCAGGGCTTGAATTAAACTATAAAAGAGGTGAGGGGAGTAAAATAAATATTATTGATTCCAATTCTGGGTTAACATTACTTTCTTTTTTACAAAGTGAAGCAAAAGAAATAGCAGATAAAATTGTTTCAAAGATTACTAATAATAGCGATTTGTCAGAAAGTATAAATGAAAAAATTGAAGAGTTTAAAATACATAGAATTTCAGAAAAATCTCAAAATAAAGGAGATATTAATATATTAATTTATGACCCAGTTCATGGTATTAGTTCCCAACAAAAGTTTAGTATAAAATCTTTTTTAGGAAGTGCTCCAACATTATTTAATGCTAATAAAACTACCAATATAGTATATATTATAAAAGATGATTATGGTAATCCTATCTCGGATTCAGATTTAAATGATGTAAATAAAATTGATACAGGTCATAAATACATTAAACGAATAGAAAGAATAATTCAATTAGGTTATAGTATTGATTTTTATTCTTATGAGGATAGTACCTTTAAGTTAAATTTACAATTGATAGACAGTGATTTACCTGAGATAGTTGCTCATATTGTCCTTGAAAAATATATTAATAAAATAACCAAAATAACTGAAGTAATTGAAAAATTAAATGGTAGTAATCCTATGGGTTATGATCTCTCGCAAGGTCATAATTTTTATGAATATAGAATTGTTAATTTTTTGATTGAGGCAGCATTAGGCATGACTTCAAAAACAGTTTGGTCTGGAGTTTATGATGTGGTGGGGGGTATTATAATTGTAAAACCAGATAAGAATTTGTTATGTTATCATCTAATTGATTTTAACAAGTTTAGGGACTATTTGAAAAACTCTTCTCGTCTTGATAATCCTTCAGGTACAAAAATGAATTATGGATCAGTTTATAAAGAAGATGGAAAATCATTTATAAAATTAAATTTCCAAGTTAAGGCATAAAAAATAAACTAGTAGTTTAAATTAAATAATGTAATATTAAAGCCACTAATAAGTTGGGCTTATTTTTTGTAAATGTTTTTAATGTGAAAATCTAAATATTTTAAATGGTTGATATTAGTGGTTATTTTTATCTCTTTTTTTAAAAACAATAAGTCGTAATTTTTCAATTGACTTGAAATTATAATATTTCCATTTTCTATGAAACTAATTAGCCCTAAATCAAATAACTTATCATACGTTGGTAATAGTAGTAGCCCATTATAAGGGTCGATTCGTTCTGTATTATTTGAATTGCTCCAAGGTTTGATGTGAGATGCGACCAACATCCTATAATCTGGATATCCCGAAATTGAACATTTTCCCCAAATTTTTATTAAATTTTCTCTATATTTTCCTTGACCACGTCTACTTAATATGATACTTTCTTTTTCAGTTTCGGTGAGCAAATTATTCTTTAAAATACTTTGGATTTCTGGAGATGGGGTGTTGCCAGTAATTAATTGTGATGAATCCAGAAATTCAATGTAAAGATCGAGTGATCTGCTATACATACGATTTCCAGTAATATTTTTATAGTAGAATTCATCATAGCTAAAATAGAGTTGTCTGATTTTTATTACTTCATCTGCTTCCCGGATAGAATATATTTCCAAATCATTTCCCTTTGAATACAGATGATTTGATATTGTTATAATTGTAGACGAGTATTTATCTGGTCTAGTAATATTTTTTTTGAATTCCAAAATCCAAGATTCAAAAAGCTCTTTCATACTTTTATTAAAAAGAATACCGTTAACATGATACTACTAAATCATCTCTGTCAAATCCAAGGGAACCAAAGTGGAAATACTTGCTTCTATAATCGTAATGCTATAAATATTATCTTCGATGGCTATGGCGAACTTCACGATGATACACTTGGATTCGGCTCTTAACTTCTCAATATTATGATCATCCAGTAGCGCTTCTATCACTACTAAGATACAGAAAGATGTTGATTTAGAGCAATATATCAAGTATGAAGTCAGGATACTGATTGCTAGGCAGGGGAGACCATTGTTCCTACGACACCATCTCTCCTTATGTAGAATATTTTAGCAGAGCCAATCGCCCTCTCTTAAAGGAAGAGATCATGTCCTGATGAGCAACGCGATATCGGTAGTTGGGGTTAGGTTAACTGAAAAATACCCTGTACAGGGTATGTTTTTCGTTCATTTTATTCCTTTTATTGCGTAAGCCTTTTAATTATTGAGAACAACCAACCTCCTTCTTACTCTTTAGCCTATTTGGAGCAGAGCCGATCACCCTCTCTCTTCAGGAGAGGGCGGGGGGGTGAGGTAGTTTCCAGATACTCAAGAAAATCTGCTGCTGAGCGAAATTTGCAAAGAACTTCAATAATATTGAAAATTATTTTTATGCGCAGATGATTTGCGCAAATTGCTAATTACTTTGAGAAATAATTAAGATAATATGCCTACTATTCAAAACTTCAAAGAATTCCTCCAATTTTTCCTAGAAAAAAGAGGAGTAAATGCTCCAGATGGAAGGCCATTATACGAGTATAAAATTTCAAAAGGTCGGTATGATTGTTTGAAAATCCTACTTAAGGAATCTTGGCAAGAGAATAGTTTTTGCTATGCATGTTTTGTTCTTTACGCTGTCGAGTTTTTAAGGGCTGAATCTTCTGAAGGTCATTTAAGATGGGATTACATCTTTAATTCAATCGGAAAGGATCGGATTAACTCCCCTCAAAATAGGACTAAGATTGTAGAAATCGGATTGAAGTTCTGGAGGAGAGAAGTATTTCAAGGTCAAAATAGAGAGTTTCTTGAAACACTAAGATTTGAATCAGGTCTTCCAAATTCATCTCTTCATGATAATAATAACCTCTCCTCTCTTATTAAAGCAATATTCCAAATTGCAGAAAGCTACAGACTAAAGGAGGAAGAGTTGATACCCATCATTGAGGAAAGGATAGAGAAATATCCAATTCCAATGGTTTTGAGACAGTATAATTTTTACAGTCTTGTGACTAAACTTTGCTTTAAATTTTTAGAATTCAAATTACAATTTGATTTAGCTAGCAAGAGCAATCCGACTGAATATCTGCAAAGTCAATTGACAACTTGGAGAAACGAAATGCCTCTGAAAATTGAAGGAGATCGAATGAATGAATTCTTCAACAAGATAATTTCAGATATTTCTAAGTTGGAGAAGATTGAGCCACTTGCTTTACGTTTCGAGACGATCTTAACGGAAGGTAATGGGGAATTTATTATTAAAACTCTCCTATCAATTTCTAAAGGGGTTTATAGCCACGAAGCTTTTGGTTTAAAAGAAGATGAGTTTGATACACTTCCCGGTTATTTCTCTTTAAATATTGAAGTGGAGGGGAAGATTAAATACTTGACTAGTTTCACCAAGGTTAATAGTGGGAAAATATCGGCTAGAGGGTTGGATGGATTTATACTTCCTTTTGATGTAATTGATAAGGAATGGGTTCTGACTTTTTCATCCGAAAACATGGAACTTAGAGTAGAATCAGAGATTGCAAAATATTTTAAAATACAATCAAGTGAACCATTAGTTTTCACAGAAGAAAATTATGGAAAATGGGTTTTTAAGGGATCGGCTCCTTTAAAGATCAAAGAATTAGTGTGCAGAGTTTTAATTGATGAATCTCTATTTTCCATTGAAAACTTAGCAATTCAACAAGTTGGAAATACATTACAAGGATTGACGGTATATCAATTAGATTCAGATTGTTTAATCAATGATATTGAAAATCAATCAGCTTTTTGGGTAAAACTAGCTCAAGAGAATGATAGTAATAAAATACTTGATTTTTCTAATAGATCGTTGCCAGAATCAGGTTCTTTTTATTTTTTAAGAGAAAGTAAAAATCAATTTCTTGGTTTCCCAAGAGTTCATCTGCTAGATAGAAAGCATGGATTAAAGGAGAGTTTTTTAGGTACAATAGAAGTACTTAACTATGAAAAGCAGTGGGAAGTATCAAACTTAAATGTATTTGGCAGGAAGAGATTTCGATTTAAAGACCGAAAAGGCAATATTCTTGGAACAAAAACCCTTAACATTTTTCCATTAGATTTTAAAGTTTTTGTAAAGCCCAACACCAAACAAATCGAACTACAATCGCAGAGAAACTTCAGTTTATTGGAAGCTAGAAATGGAATTGAAACCGAAATTAAGTCAATTGGAGAGAAAATCGAAATTAGGATTGATCCAAGTGAAACTGATTCAAATAGGACATTTGTTGACCTTTCTATTAATTTCGGCTCTGGGGAAATTGTGGATATGAAGGTTCCAAATCCGAATTTTAATGAGGTCTTTGTGGATGGTAACGGAAAAGTAGTTAATAGAACCTCATTTTCACTTTCAAATATTCATGGCTCGAGTATAATTCTTAACAACTATCTGGGAATAGCTGAAAAGAAAACTTATTCTTTAAAGCTTTTTGATATTCATGATGGTGAAGCAAGTTCATTAGTGATCAAAAAAGAAATTGTCGTTGAACCTTTTTCTTCGAATCGTTTACCTCTTTATCAGTGGGTTAAATCTGTCAATCAACTTTTTGCTTTAACACATAATACAAGGGCAAAAGTGAGGATATCATCTAGCACACCTCACCATTATATAGAAATTGCTAAGTATGATATGGAATTCATATTTGATTACTCAACAGGTTCTATATCATGCCAAAATGAAGTGAATGAATTGAATCTGAAGCTTTCTGCCTTTAGACTGGATAAAGTGTTTACTTCTGAGGAATTGGTCGATATCCAATTGATTGATAACAAGTGTAATCTAATCGAAACCCTTCCATCTGAGGGTGTTTGGTTTGTTTTTTCAAATTTAGATTCTGAAAAATTAATTATTCCAACAGTTATCATCATTGGAGAGAAAGGAATAAATGCTGATGATGGACCTATACAACATCTTTGGGAAGGAAGTTTTTTGGACTATGATCAAAGAATTCAAAGATTCAAGGAGTTTTTTGATAGCTGCTATTTGAATTTTGACCATGAGGTATGGAAAGAACTCTATGAATTATTCAAAGCAACTGAACATCTGCCTATCAGTGCATTAGACGTCTGGAAAGGTTTGGTAAAATCTCCTAAAGGCATGCTTACTTTACTTTTTAGCTCGTATGCAGATTCAGCTTTAATTCAAAAAGTATCACAAGAATTAGGCTTTTTATGGCATTTGGTATCGCTATATATGTGGCAAGAAGTTTTCACCACTTGGTTAGAAAAATTGACAAATTCGGAAAACTATTTTCAATTTTTAGATGCTTTCAAGTCAGATAAATTGAATATTATCGAGAACGAACTGGGTTTATATAGCTTAGTAGAACTTTTGAATCAAACCCCAAATAGCTTTCCTATACAATCATTAAAAGATATTTTTCATTCAGTGGTCAATGGGGGAGCAGGTAAGTTAGGAGTAAGGGCAAGAAATCCACAAGGTGTTTATTGGGCGTCTTTTGTAGGGAATTTTATTGTTGAAAAATTCACACAACTCCCTGAAGAGCTTAGAAGTATTTTGCCAGATGGATTACATGGATGGCAGAAGCCAGTCATCTACTTACCTGTGATTTTAGCCTTTCATTCAGTAAATGGCAGACTAATAAATGCTCAAGAACTTAATCCCGAAATCCTCTTAGGTTTTAAATTAAATATGGATTTTGATAAGGAATATTTTGATGATGTTTATTCAATGGTCCAAGGCTTCTGCTTTAGCCAATATTTTTACAACCCTAACAACGCTTAGTTTATGAAGAATTATTATCACTCACTATTTTCAGAAATCTCTAAAAGATCAGTGGATTCAACTCTTAGCGTGTTGGGAATAAGGAACCCCCAATTAAGATCTCATATCAAAAGGCAAATGACGGATGAGTTAGCTCAAGGTAATAGAATTTTAGCTGATCCGGTTTTTGAAGCAGCTTTTCCATGGGCTGAAGTAGACGAAACATTTGATGAATTAGGAGTAAGGTCTTTTTTGAATTCTTCTTTTGTTGAAGCCTTAGATGCAGAGCATACTAATGTTCCTTTTTTCGGGAATGAGTCACTCAATTTAAAAGATCAAGCCTTAAAGAAGAACTGGAAACCTAGAACGCACCAACTTAAATCTTGGGAAATTTTAAAGGAAAAAAAACCAAAATCTCTAATTGTCACTAGTGGAACAGGTTCAGGAAAGACCGAGTGCTTTATGGTTCCAATAATAGATGATTTGGTAAGTCAATATGAATCAAATGGCCAAAAATTGGAAGGGGTTCAAGCGTTGTTTATTTATCCTTTAAATGCTCTGATAAACAGCCAAAGAGAAAGAGTATTGTCTTGGACACTCAATTACGGTGAAAAAATAAGATTCTGTTTGTATAATGGAAATACTCCAGAACCTGCTTTCAATGCAGCTACTATAAATGGAAGGCCAAAAAATGAAGTTTATGATCGAAATCATTTATGGCAATCTCCTCCGCCGATATTGGTTACTAATCCTACCATGTTGGAATATATGATGATCAGAGGTAAGGATAGGCCTATTTTGAATGCTTCTCAAGGAAGACTGAAATATGTTGTCTTAGATGAAGCTCATACCTACATAGGATCTCAAGCTGCAGAATTGGCTTTATTGATTAGAAGAGTATTGAATGGCTTTGGGGTGGAAGCTAAAAATGTGAGATTTATTGCTACTTCTGCAACAATAGGAAGTGATGAAGAATCAGAATTGGCTTTAAAAAAGTATTTGGCAGATATCGCAGGGATTGAGATAGAAAATATTGAAGTAGTAGGAGGTGCAAGAACAATCCCAGTTATAGAAGAAAATCGAATTAATGATTTAGAACTTGAAGAAATATCAAACCTTGAGCCGGCAGAAAGTCTAAACACTTTTTATCAAAATAAAACACTTAGAGCAATAAGATCATTTTTCATAAGCGAGGTAGATATTCAAGCAGAAGCAAGAAAGCTTACTCAAATCACCGACTTAATCTATCCTGGACAGGGAGGCAATATTCAATTTCAAAAATTGGCACTTCAATGGATAGATGTAGCTTCCGACGAAAAATTGCTAAAAGAAGAAGTTCATTTCTTGCCATTAAGAGGACATTTCTTTCATAAGGTTTTAAATGGTTTATGGGTTTGTGCTGATACAAAATGTCAATGCAAACAGGGAACAGCTTTGGTAAATAATTGGAACTTTGGAAAGGTATATTCCCAACATCGCTTAACATGTGAGTGTGGTGCTCCTGTTTATGAATTGGTTTTTTGTAACGAATGTAACGAACCGCATTTAATAGGAGAAATGAATCATGAAAGAGGAAGAAGGCTACTTTCTCAACTTAGAAGAAACGACATTGATGAGTTTGAATTAATTCAGGAACAATCTGAGGATTTGGAGGATGAGCAAACTGAAGAAAGCTTTAAAACATTAATTCATTACAGAGCAGCTGTTGAGACCAGTGAAGGGAGATTAAATAATGAAGGTTACCTAGGTGAAAATCCAAACAATTATCCAATAAGAATTCATTTCAATGAACAAAATGAAACTTGTTTCAACTGTGGATATAATGGTGCAGGTCAAAAAGAATCTATGAGACCAGCTTATCTTGGAATGCCATTTTACATTTCCGGACTAGTTCCTTCTTTATTGGAACACACTAAGGATGGAAATAATCCATTGAATCAACCATTTCGAGGTAGAAGACTGTTAACATTTACCGATAGTAGGCAAGGAACGGCTAAAATTGCAATAAAAATCCAGCAAGATTCTGAAAGGATAAGGACAAGAGGACTAATTCTAAAGGCGTTGCTGATAGGGGTTAATAATCAAGAAATTAAAATAAAAAGAGATCAAATAAATGTTCTACAAGCAGGGGCACAGAACCCTGTAATTCAAAATTTAATTGGAGATTTACAGAATCAACTTGGTCAATTATTAAATTCAACCAAGTCCTATAGTGAGGCATTACAGTTTCTTCAGCATGAACCTGACGTTTCGGAGCACATAAAGAACAGTTTTGTTCAGTTAAATTATGGGATAGGTAATGATCTAAACCTCATTTCGAATCTTCTAATTATTAGAGAATTCAGTAGAAGGCCTAAAAGATCAAACTCATTAGAAACTTTAGGGTTAGTCGCTACAAGCTATCCTCAGCTTGGAAATATTATCACTACTCCAGGAGAATTAAATCAATATGGGATATCCATAAACGAATGGAGGGATTACCTAAAAGTTTGTATTGACTTTTTTATCAGAGATGGAATATTTCTTTCAATTAACCGAGACATTATTGACTGGTTAGGAGGTATGTATCTTCCAAAAATTCTCTTATCACCAAATTCTCAAGAGAACCCTCAAGGAAGATATAAAAGATGGCCATCTTTTAATGCAGGTAGAGGTATTAGACAGCATCGATTGGTTAGAATTCTTACTCAAGGTCTAAATATCGACTTAACTTCTATTAGTCAAACTGAAATTGATAGTGTCAATTCTATATTAGAACAAGCTTGGAATTCTTTAACAGGAGTTCAACTTTTAAGTCCAATAGAAAGTGGGTTTCAAATGAATCCTAATTCTATTTCTTTTGGTTTAATCAAAAAAGCAAGTATTTGTCCAATAACCCAAAGATTTTTAGACACGACTTTTCGAGGTTATACACCTTATCTTCCAGTTGGAGCAACCAACGGTCAATATCATTGTGGAGAGCAGGTTGATATGCCAATCTTACCTAATATCATCGCTAATGATGATTTGGATTATAGGTTTAAAATGAAAAATTGGATCAGTAATGACCAAACTATTTCAGAACTAAAGGAAAGAGGATTATGGTCTGAACAGGCTGATAATATATTGGAAGGCGGTAATTTTATTCGTAGTGCGGAGCATTCTGCTCAACAATCCATGCACAGACTTCAGAAATATGAGAGAGATTTTAAAAAAGGTTTTATCAATGTTCTAAGTTGCTCCACAACTATGGAAATGGGAGTAGATATTGGAGGATTGTCTATAGTGTGCAATAATAATGTTCCTCCACATCCGTCTAATTACCTCCAAAGAGCTGGGCGAGCAGGAAGAAGAGGGGAGTCTAGGGCATTATCAATTACTTTATGTAAAAACAATCCACACGATCAACAAGTGTTTCAAAATCCTCTTTGGGCATTCACTACCAAAATGAAACAGCCCAAAATCACCTTATCAAGTGAGCGGATAGTTAGAAGACATCTAAATGCTTATTTATTTGGCTGGTACCTAAACAACGAATTAACAACTTTAGACCAAAACCAAGTTACCCTAAATTCAGAATGGTTTTTTGAGGGAGATCCTTCAATTAGTAGCCAATTTATTTTTTGGATGGAAAGTCTACTTTATAACTGTCCTGAGAATTTGGCTAGTGGATTGGATTACATAAAAAGAAAAACAGTTTTAGAAGGAATCGATTTGAATGACATCGTCTTACCTGCCAAGGAAAATTTAGAAGATTTGCAGGAAAAATGGCTAAATCGATTGAATTACTATTTAGTAGAACTTGAAGGTATTCCGAATCCCCAAAACCAGAGATTCCCAGCCTATTTACGAAGAGTCCAATCTGATCTTGCTTCACACCGAAGAACATACCTCCTTTCCATTTTAATTACCGGAGGATTTCTTCCAGGGTATGGGTTTCCAACAAATATCTCGACTTTTAATAATTATACTGTTGATGATTTTAGAAGGGAAAGGGTAAATGAAGCGAATGGAAGGGATGATAATTTTACATTAATAGCAGGAAAGCCAACTAGAAATACTGCAATTGCTTTATCTGAATATGCTCCTGGAAGTCAGATTGTTTTAGACGGAAAAGTTTACACTTCTAGAGGTGTTACACTTAATTTTCAAAATCCAGATGATACTGTAATCAACCACCAAATAATTCATACTGCTTGGAGATGTAGATCTTGTGGTCAATCAGGATTATCTCATTTTGGCAATATTACTAGATGTGCAAATCAGCACTGTACCAACCCTATTAATATAGAATACTTTGAATATTTGGAGCCGGCAGGTTTTGCTACATCTTTCTATGAATCTCCAACTAATGATATTTCCAAACAAAATTATGTTCCTGCACAGGTACCTTGGATTAATACCAGTACAGAACTTAAGCAATTGGTAAATCCAAATGTAGGATCTTTTATTGCAGATGAAAATGGAGAAATCTTTTTTCATAACAAAGGAAATAATGAAAATGGATTTGCGCTCTGCTTTAAATGTGGCTATGCTGATTCTTTGGATAGCGAAGGGAATCCTCCCAATGGTTTTGGTAATCACAATAAATTAAGAGGTAAAAATTCTGCAGCTGGTGAAAATTCTAGATGTAATCCTGAGCCAAACCAAATCAGGCCAGGTATATCACTTGGGTTTGCAGATAGAACCGATATCTTTGAGCTTTATCTAAAACATCATCATACAGAAGAATATTTCTTAGTCTCCAATGAGGAAAACAAAAAACTTTCCTGGACGCTCGGAGTAGCTTTTAGATATGGATTAGCTAAAACATTGGGAGTTAATGCAGAAGAGATTGGAGTTACAGTCAAACAAGTGATCAATCAAGGACTGTCTGATAATGCGATCTATGCTATTTGCTTATTTGATACAAATAGTGGTGGTTCCGGATTTTCAAGCTTAGCGGGACAGCCAAGTGTTTTTAGAGCAATGTTTGAAAATGCTTTTGAGTTACTAGGATGTCAAAATTGTCAGAATGCTTGTCAAAATTGCCTTCTTCAATTTGATACGAAACAATATGCAGAGCTTTTAGACAGAAGAATAGGGCAGAATTATTTAAGTCGAAATTTAATTAATTCATTAGGCCTTCAGGATGAGGAAAAAATTCTAGGTCCTATATCTGAGTTCTGCCAATTTGATATTTGGAAAGAAATAAAGTTGACATACAATGGAAAGGCTGATAAAATCCAATTCTATTTTAAAGGCGATTTAAAGGATTGGGCGATTTCAGAATCTAGCATTAGAAGAACTATTTCAGAACTTGTTGGGCCATTTGGGAAATTCAAGGAAGTTGAATTGTGGATAGAGAGTGATGTTTTTTATCAACTTCTTGAAAGTGATAAACTCGATTTGATGTATTTGTTGGCAGCAGACCAAAATATTAATTTATTCCATACAAATACCTTGAATTTGATAGAGAATGGAGAAGTTTTAGCAACAACTTGGAAAAATGGAACACCTATTTCTTACGCGAGCAAGGAAGTCAAATCAGTAGGATTTAATGATTCTTGGGGTAATACTGGGCAGTGTATGTTAATTAAAGCGAAGGATATATCTTTTACTGTTGAAGGTAAAATAATTGATAGAAATGATTTGATACCATTTCGAGGAGGAAATTCATTTCAAGTAAGTCTTGTCCAGGAATTAAATACAAAAGTGAAAAATTTTGGAGAAGCATTTTGGAGTTTGGTTATTGCGCAGCTTGAACAAAATGGATTTGGTATAGCTGATTTTAATGATTTGAAGTTGGTGGAGTATTCTGATCGTTTTTTGCATACACCTTGGACAGTGATTCTTCTAACCAGCATACTAAATAAGATTCCATTTGAGAAGTCTGATCAACTTGAAGTAATCATATCTACTGTAAAATCAAAGAATGATCACTACCAGCTGAATAGGAATTTGATTAAAAATTGGTATATGGAAGAGAATGGTAATAAGGTAGAATTATTAAAAACTATCCTTTTACAGTTTGAAAATGTGGAAATAAACCTCGCAGATCATAATAGCCAGCTGCCGCATTCAAGAGAGCTAACTTTAGAGTTCGAAAATGATAAAGTCCTAAACTTGAGATTAGATCAAGGAGTTGGGTACTGGAAGGTCAATAGGTTGCCAATTTATCCTTTTGATGAAACTATTGAAAACCAGATAGATTGGATAGATCGAAATTCGGGGAATTTAGAAACTGTCAATTCACAAAGACATTCTACTTACATCGATATAATTATAGATTAATAGAAAGGGGAATTTGTAAATTAAATCTCTCATTAACATTTTTAATTATAGGAACTGCTTCCCATTTAGTCTAACTAGAATTTCTTAGTAAATGTCACTTTCAAAACAAGCCCACATTCGCTATATGACGATTGATTCTTGCTTGAGGAATTCTGAAGGGGTTTTTATGGAAGAACTGATTAGGGAATGTAAGAGAGCTATAGCCTTTGAAACAGGCGATATTCTGGAAAATATTTCCATTTCTAAAAGAACTCTTCAGGATGATTTAAAATTTTTTAGGGAAACCTATAATGCCGAAATAATAAAAGAGAGGAGAGATGTGCCACATGAAAAGCAACATTTAATAGTTTCAAAATCAAAGCTTGATACTTACCGATATGCTGATAGAACTTTTTCTATTGCCAATCTTCCTATTAACAAGAAAGAAAGAGAAAGTATGCTGGAGGCTTTAGGGGTTTTATACCGTTTGAGTCACATGAGTTCTTTTCATTGGTTAAAAGAGACCATTCAGGAACTTCAAATAATAAGAAACGAAGGAATACCCGATGAAAAAATTATTTCATTTGAGGAAAGTTCACTCTTAAAGGGTATCGATTTTTTAAGACCACTTTATGAAGCTATTTTTAAAAAATCTGTTTTAGAAATTAAATATTTTTCCTTTAAGCAGAATCAGGAATTTGATTTTACAATTTCTCCCTATTTCTTAAAACAGTATAACAAGAGGTGGTTTTTATTCGGAAAGTCTCATACCCAATTTTTGGTGAATCCAAATAGATTACTCAATCTTCCATTGGATCGAATATCTTTAATTCAAAAATCAGAGAAGCCTTATATACGAAATGAAGGACTTAACTCATCAGAATATTTTAAAGATATTATCGGAGTTACTTTTGAAGAAAACTCAAAAAAGGAGGACATAAAAATAAAGATTGATTCAAGTCAATTTCACTATATCGAAAGTAAACCTCTTCATGAAAGTCAAGTAGTATTGGAAAGAAACTCTGATCACGTTACAATCATGATTTCTGTTTATCCAAATATTGAACTTGAGTCATTAATTTTGTCTAAAGGAGATTTTTTTGAGGTGATATCCCCTGATTATTTTAGAAGAAATATTTCTGAAAGGATAAAAAAAATGTCAGAGAAATATCAGAATTTTTCTCGTGATTGGAAGCGTTAGTGAAGCTCTTTGACCTACTTACCATAGAGTCTACATAGTGAATGAATTAATTAACAGAGTTTTAGCTAAACTTTGGTGACAGAAAAAAGGGAAAGTATTGACTAATTTATATATTCATCCCTAACTCTTCCATCCTATTTTAACTTCAACAATTCTTTCTTCAATTCGTCGTTTTCAATCATCAATTTCTCTACAAGCTCTTTAAACCCATAATTGTTGTTGTATGTCGTAATTGGGCCGCTATGGGAATTTGGTCCATGGTTGTAATTGGTTACTGACAATCCTTTAAGGAAGAACAGAGCTGGGTCAACTTTATAGAATTCTGCAAGTATAGCTGCCTGCTCAGTAGTTATCAATTGTTCGCCATTTTCCATTCTTATATATTCTTCTACAGGAATATCCAATTCAGCGGCAAGATGTTCAGGTGCATAATTGTGGCTAATTCTAAAAGATCCTATTACAGTATAACTCATTTTTCCTTTGTTAGTTCTTGAATGATTGTTGTAAGCTTTTCTATTTGACTCTCCAAATTATTAATAGTATGATTTTTTTCTTCCAGCATTTTCTCGTACATAGATTTTAAAAAATCTGTCGCTCCGATATTATTGTTATACGTCTCAAAATGGCCACCATGACTATTGGGGCCTGTGTTATAGTTAATAACTGGAAGCTCCTCAGATAGGAAATACTCTGGTTTGACATTATAAAGTTCAGCTAGTTGCTGAATTCTGTGTACGGTTAATTTTGATTTCCCTAATTCAATACTCGAATAAGTTTTTTGACTGATGTTAAGGACATTTGCCACATATTCTTGAGAGTAGTCTTTTGATTCTCTAAGAATCCTCATTATTTTTTGTGGTCGTTCCATATTACTCGTTTTTTGGGTGAATTAGTTCAAAATTCTCTTGTTTACCATTTTTTAACCCCTTTCAGGAGAATTGATTTTTCAATATTTGTTCATAGTTGAATCTTAGTTCAAGATAGCAAAGATTCTGCTTATAGTGCACATAAATCATGATTTACATCGAGAAAAGTTAGACATTAAATGTCCGAAACCAGTCACATACTTCAATATCAGTGGAATCTCTTCCAAGAGGATTGCTTATGTGTGCTTGGTTTTCGAAATGATAAAACTTGCTCTTTACCTATTAATCTATTCCCAGAGGAGCAGGGCATTATCGCTTCAGATCGCCTTTATCCCCTGAAGCCCAAGAATCCTATATAAAGGGTTCGTTTTTTATCGCCGATTAAGGGGAGGTGCACATCCATGAACAGATCGGTTACTACACACTCACGTCAGCAAGCTATGGATAGCCGGTAGAGCTGACACATCTTATTTATTAGTTATAACAATTGCTGGACTATCGGTTGACGGTAGGGTTGGTGAGGTATGTCTTGTTTAGAGTCAAGAGCCAAGATTCAAGCGTTTGAGGATCTACTTTCAGCTTTCAGCTTCTGACTTTAGGTGAGATTGCTTCTCCGCCTGTGGCGGATCGCAATGACGGTACTCACATCGGGCACCCGACATCCGACTTCGGACTTCCACCCTAGCGTACAGGAGCTAATCCGTTTCGACTTAGTTCGGGCGTGACACACTTCCGTCTTCCGTCTCCCGTCTTCCAGCACCAAAACAAAAAGCACATGAAAAAATTACTACTCATCTGCTTACTGGGATACCTATGTCTTCCCACAAGCACATCCACAGCACAAGTTGCTGATTCACCCGGGGCGGATTTTCTTCATAGGTCGGGCTTGCCTGCCGGAAAACAGGAGCCTGATGTATTATCACTCAATACAGTGGTAGGCCTGCCTGCCGGAAAACAGGAGCCTGATGTATTATCACTCGACACAGTGGTCGGCCTCACCGTCTCCCTTGAACAAGGAGACACCCATCGGGGCGGAATTCTCCGCTCCGATACGCTGCCGGAGGTTTTTGATTTGGTTGATCACTCCGGTCAAGGGCAGGAGAGCGCTAGCTCTTCTGCCCCACTAGGGGATACGGTTCCAGCCGTCATCTATGTGGAAATACTTAGCATAGAGCCGTTAGACTCCATAGAGTTTCGTGTTTGGGATCCGTATCTGAATGAACGGGGCATTCCAAAACCTGAGGTAGAATTCGTCCAGCTGTCAGCAGGTAACCTGTTTGACGGCTCAAGGGGTGCCAAAGTCGGTCAGTGGAAGTCACCTGCACTAGCTGGATATTCCAGAGTTACCGTCCGCAACAACCGCCTCATATACCTCGACCGCTTTCTGGTTGAGCCGGGAGACAGTGTCCGGATCAGATTTGACTTTCAGACTGCAGGAGTTTTATTTTCTGGCCCTTCCGCAGACAAATTCCGAATACAATATGAACTCGCTCTTGCGCTTGAAAATGCCCGCTACGACCAGAGTCCGGTAATGTTCACCTCCAACCCGGATTTCTGGGGGTATAGCGAGGAAGATTCCCTACTTATCGCCAAAGCCAAAGCTTCCAAGTCTTCTATCAGCAGGGAAATGGTGTACATCAGCCCAGGGGAAGTAGGGGTAAATTACCTCCGTCAGGGTTTCTCACGCGACATCCCATCCCATCCTGCATTTGAGATCATCAGACGCTACCGGGACAGACTGCCCCAGGAGTTCTTGGATATACTAAAAGCGGATATTGAGGGAAAACTCCGCTATGACCAGATTGCCGATTTTCTGTACCTGCGAGGGGGAAAAGAGAGTCGGGAAGCCTACCGTAGGCTCTTTGAGGAGCAGATTCTGGAGAATACCCCGCAAGTACCGGTAGGTGCGGAGTGGTCAGCGTACTACGGGGACTTTCTCTATAGACGCTTGCTGATCATCTCGAAACTCGAAAATATTCCGCTTACTGACTTGCTGTCTTCTATTCCGCCACCTGTGCGGGACCAGGTGGATGCCAAATACATCATTCAAAACTTCCGCAGATTCACTGACAGCAACCGTCAGTTTGAAGATGCACTTGCCAGGATGGAAACTCCCTGGGTGCATCAACTGGTCAGTTCCCTCTATAACTCCCAGCGTATAGGAGCACCCTTGGTAGATATCCCGCTGATCTCAGAGGATGGCGAACCATATTTTCTTGGAGCAGAACCCGGAAAAGTGAAACTGATACACTTTTGGCTCACAGGCTGTGAAGCTTCAGCCCGCCAGTACAGGTATCTCCTGACCCCGGTCATTGACCATTACCAAAACAATCCACAGGTGGAATTTGTCTTCATCGGCAACAGCACTTCGGAGGAAAGATGGCTGGAGGATTTACAGTCGGGCAACTATGCCGATGCATCATCCCTGAACCTCAATGCACAGGGGCAGTATCACCCGTTTTTGGTGTACTACGACATCCATGCCTTCCCTTCACGGATGGTGGTGGGTATGGACGGTACACTGGCCAATATCGGCAATATCCCCAAAACACCGGAAGGCCTGATCGAATACATTGAATCCCTCAAAAAAGGAATCAATCCCACCCTTTAATCCTAAATCCTATGCATTCATATTATATAAAACTCGCAGTTATGCTGCTTTTAATGACTGGCCTGACCATCGGTGGACTCAGCGCCAGACAAACGGTCTTACTCAAGGGAAAAGTATTATCCGCACAGGACAGTCTCCCGCTTCCCGGTGCAACCATAAAAGTTGCGTCTTCCAATTCAGTCACGGTTGCTGACAGCAGGGGCATTTTCCAGATAGCCCAGCCTGATCCGGAGGATGTTCTGATCATTTCCTTTTTGGGTTTCCATACCCAAGAAATAGCAGTCCGCGACCTGTCGGTATCCGATGACCCGCTTATCTACCTGTCGGAGGAAGTTAAGGGATTGGATGAAGTGACCGTGCTTTCCACCGGATTTCAGGAAATCCCCAAAGAAAGGGCCACCGGCTCTTTTGTGCAGGTAGACAATGCGCTGATCAATAGAAAAGTAAGTACCGGCTTATTGGACCGGCTGGAAGACGTGACCCCAAGTCTGATATTCAACAGAGGTACAGGTTCATCTGATGATCCGGTCAGTATAAGGGGAAGAAACACACTCTTTGCCGAAACCCAGCCTTTGATCATCGTGGACAATTTTCCATACGATGGCCCTTTGGAAAATATCAACCCCAATGATGTGGAAGGCATCACCGTACTCCGCGATGCTGCCGCGGCTTCCATCTGGGGAGCAAGATCAGGCAACGGGGTGATAGTGATCAGAACCAAATCGGGGAGTTTCCAGACCCCCCTGCAGGTCAGTTTCAATTCCAATGTGAATTTTATCCAACGGCCGGATCTGCTGGCCCGACCGCAAATGACCGTGTCGGAATTCATCGGGGTAGAGGAGATGTTGTTTGAAAACGGTAACTATGACAGCAAAATCAACCAAAACAGCAGACCCGCCCTTTCGCCTGTTGTTGAGACCTTGCTGGCACATCGAGAAGGGCTTATTTCTGAAACAGAAAAGGACAATGCATTAGCCAACTATGCGTCCTATTCCGGTAGATCCTCCCTCCGTGACGATTTTTATCATACCGCATTAAACCAGCAATACAGTCTGGGAATCAGTGGAGGGACTAAACTCCACCGCTACTCAGGATCTGTAGGTTATGACAGCAATCTTCCCGGTGTTCCGGGCAACTGGAGCAAACGCTATACGCTGTCCCTGCAAAATGACTGGAGATCCAAAAACCAACGGTTGGAACTGGGCGCTTCCGTCTATTGGGCGCAAGCCACCAATGAGACAGGCACAGAGGTGCCCTCGCTAGAACCTTATGAGCGGCTTAAGGATGAGACTGGCTTACCGCTAAGCGTCATCAGGGACTTCAATAGCCGGTATGTGTCCCAGCTTGGTGATATGGGCTTTCTGGACGGTACCTATGTGCCGCTACGTGAAATCGGGTTGTCTTCAAACCGTTCTGATCAATCTGATGCCAGACTGAATGTATCGCTATCTTATAAGCTCACGCCATGGCTTAAAGCCACTGGAAGATATCAGTATTGGAGCAATGTGGGAGAGACACGACACCATAGACCACTGCAGAGTTACTACACCCGCTGGCTGATCAACAGATATACCCAAACTTCTCCCGAGGGAACGCTCAGTTACCCCGTGCCTATGGGTGGTATTCTGGATCAGGGAAGCAGTACCTCCCAAGGAAACTATCTCCGGGGGCAGTTCAATGTGGATCACAGCTGGAATGAAGCGCATGAGATCCACGGGATTGCGGGTGCAGAACTGAAAGAACTCCAGGGACTGTCTTCCGGTACACGCTTTTACGGTTATGATGATGGGTTTGGTCTCAGTCTTCCGGTAGATTACCTCACCAGATACCGGATCAATCCAAACAATAGCCTGAGTACTGTGCCCAATGGTGACGACCATACAGGGATAGTCGACCGGTTTGTATCTGTCTTTGCAAACATGTCCTACAGCTATAAAAAGCGATACCTGCTTACCGCCAGTATGAGAAAGGACGCATCCAATCTTTTTGGGGTCAATGCCAACCAGCGGGGAGTACCGCTATGGTCTGCCGGGATGGGTTGGACGGTGTCTGAGGAAAGTTTTTACCGTTCAGGGTTAATCCCGTATCTGAAATTGAGAACCACCTTCGGGTATAACGGGAATGTGGACAAAAGCATTTCCGCGTTTACCACAGCCGCCTACTACATCACTGCGGCAAATACCCTTAACCCGGGAGAACGTGCAGCCCAGATCATGAACCCGCCCAATCCCAATCTGCGCTGGGAGAGAATACAGCTCTTCAATGCCGGGATGGACTTCGGTCTGAAAAACAATCTGTTGGATGGCTCTCTGGAATTCTATGTCAAAAATGGCCAGGATCTGATAGGGAATATACCTGTGCCACCTTCCATGGGATTGAGTCAGTTCAGGGGAAATTTTGCATCCACCCAGACCAAAGGACTGGATCTGGAACTCAGATCCAGTCCTGTCATGGGCGAGCTGAGATGGGACATCAATCTATTCCACAGTGTTGTGAAGGAAAAAGTCACCGGATATGAAATCACCCCCAGAGCTGATTTGATGGTTTCCGGTCTTCAACTTGTACCAGTCAAAGGAAATCCCCTGTTTTCAGTGTACAGCTTTCCATGGGCAGGCCTGGATCCTGACACGGGCGATCCAAGAGGTTTTCTGGATGGAAATCCCAGCACGGATTATACGGCTATAAGGGCAGGACTTACACCAGAGAGTGTGGTCTTTCATGGTTCTGCCAGACCCACTTCTTTCGGTTCTTTCCGGAATACAGTCAGCTACAAGGGGTTTAGCTTATCCCTGAACATCACCTATCGCTTAGGGTACTATTTCAGAAGGAATACCGTGGACTATGTCGAGCTGGCCAACGGTCGGATTACCCATTCGGATTACCGGTTTAGATGGCAGGAGAAGGGTGATGAAAATACTACCCAGGTACCCTCGATGCCCATGAGGGTCAATTCAAACAGGCAATCCATGTATGCACTTTCGGAAATAACGGTAGAGAGAGGGGATCATGTACGGCTACAGGATATAAGGATTGCCTACAGGCTGGATAAGAAAGGAACACCATGGCTTCCTTTCCGGTCCGCAGAGGTGTATTCCTATGCCGGAAATCTTGGGTTGATCTGGAAAAAGACCAAGTATGAGATTGATCCCGATTTTCAGAACCTGCCACCTCAGAGAAGTGTAGCACTGGGGCTTAGGATTGATCTATAAATGATTCAACAGTAATTCTAACAAGACATATATAACAAACTATGAAACTATCAATAAGCGATAAGGCAGGCTGGATTCTCTCCATGTTGCTGCTGTTTTCCTGCGAAAGTTACCTCGATGAGCGGCCTTCTAAAAGTATTGTCGTTCCCCAGACAGTAGAGGATCTTCGCAGCATACTGAATACCCCGGATATTATCAATACAGGTGACGGATTTGGCCTGGTACTGTCCGATGATCTTTACACCACAGACCAGGGTTGGCTGGGGTACGACGAGGTATCCCGGAACGGATATATCTGGATCAGACAGTTGGGCAACCAGAACGGCGATTTCTATCCCTGGAGTCTGGCGTATTCCAATATCTTCCGGACAAATGTGGTACTGGAAGAGGTGGAAAAGCTGGTGCCTGCAAGTGAGGCTGAGCACAGGGAGATCGAGCAGGTGAGGGGCACTGCCTTGTTCCTAAGAGCCTTCCATTACTTTGACCTGCTTCAGTTGTTTACCCATCCCATAGTGGAAGATGCTGATCTGGATAGGGAGTCCATTCCCTTGAAACTGACTCCCGGACTGGAGGATAATCAAGGAAGGGCATCATCACAGGAGATCTACACGCGGATAATTAATGATCTGAATACAGCTTCTGAACTGTTGCCTGTAAATGAAGAAAATAGCCTACGTCCATCCAAAGCTGCATGTTACGGTCTTTTGGCGAGGATATTTCTGCAGCTGAACAGGTATCAGGAAGCTTTGGATTTCACAGAGGATGCCTTGGCTATCCAAAGTGAGTTATTGGATTTCAATGAAATTCCTGCGCTGTCCACTATTCCTATAGCCCGGAATAATTATCCTATTCCAAGGTTTAATAAGGAGGTTGTGATCCACCTTCAGGCGAGTTTGAGTTCCTATCAGTTTTCCGCCTTTACATTTATAGATCCCGATCTTTTTGGATCTTTTGAGGAAAACGACATCAGGAAGTACCTGTATTTCACTGAACCTGACGATGAGGGAAGAGTGAATTTTGTGGGGAATTTTACAGGCAGTTTCCAGTTGTTTGCAGGAATCACCACCGGAGAACTTTACCTGATCCGTGCGGAGTGTCAGGCCAGGCTAGCCATGGATGAACAGGCGGCTTCTACATTGAGCACGTTTATGGAGTCAAGATATTTCACAGGTACCTATGAGCCATATCATATTGAGGATGATGAAAAGATCCTGGACAAAATCCTGTTGGAGCGGAGGAAAGAGCTGGTATTCAGAGGATCAAGCAGATGGAGGGATTTGAGAAGATTCCTTGGCGATCCTGAATGGGAGGGTCCGTCTGAAAGGTCGATTGAGGGAATGGATTACATGCTTGGAATAGATCCATCAGCTTATCAGATGAATATTCCTGTAAACGAGCAGGCACTGAATGATAAGCTATAATAAAAACAGCCATTGGATACTGTCCAATGGCTGTAAAACACAATTAGTCAATTGGCTCCAAGTCAATGCCTGGGATGAATTCTCCCAGCGAACCTACTACAGGAGTTGTGACTTGCTGATCCTGGAATAGACAGGTATTGGGGTCTGAATCACACCAATATTCATCAGCCCCTGGTCCCATATCGACATTGGTGACATCATAGACTTTGTCGTCATGGGTACCGTATCTCGGATCAGTTCCGTTTTGCGGAACATTAAATGCAAATGCTGCAAAGGCAGCAAATACAAAAGCGATTATGGGCAATGCGCCCTTTAGTTTATTCATAACATATCCTGTTTTTTAACAGATCAAAAACAGGGAAACCGTTTGAAGTTCCGGGTAAAAGCAGAAATGCATCCACTCGGTACGTGGTTAAAATGCCTACTCTGTTAAAGGGTTTTCGGCTTTTCCCTTCAGGAGGCTCATTGGGTGCTAGCCAGTCTCTTACCCCAGGCTATCAAGAGAAATGAACCTCTTTTCTATTTTATCATTGTTATCGGATGCTTCTCCAGGAAACCGGAAGAAACAATTTCAAACCAGTCCTCAATTTCAACAAGGAAGGTTTCCTCGAAGGAATTGTAGGATAGTCTCCTTATTTTTTGGGCGGGGCTGGCGGCAGCCCTGCCTTTTTTTAAGTTGTTGCTTTAGATCATGGACATTTCAACAGCTCAGATTTGAAATATTTTTATATGTATATCCGTTTTTCTGCCAGTAAAGAGACTAAAGCATTATAGGATTTGGTAATCCCGATAGCCATCGGGACATTGAGGTCACTTCGGTCACCCCTGCCTGCTGGCAGGCAGGCGTCTTCGGCTTGCCTCGCTGTGGCGGGTCATCCGGCCTAGTGAGCAAGGAAATTATGGCTACTGGCACTATTACGGATTATGATATTTTTTTAATATATAGTTCTGAATATTTGATAATTAGTTTATATTGTATAAGAATTAGTTGCTAATCACTGATTAAAACTTAACCCCCAAAGTGGAACCGAAAGGTTCCGCTTTTTTTGGTGGTGATGTTAACCGGCATTAGCGCAGATCGGAGTCCTCCGCTGATCGGGTCCTCCGCTCAGCTGATCGGGATTTGTAATCCCGATCCGTTATCGTAGGATTTCTAATCCGACAATTCACAGACTCTATAGACCTTCTCGGGGCACACTTTCGTACTACCACCATACTTCATGTCCGAGGGAAACGGCCTTTTATCTTTTTTTCACCGGGTTAAAACCCGGTGCTCTGCCACGGCGGACAAGTGACAAATCTGCCATGCCTATGGGGTTGGTCAAGCTCAGCTAGCGCAAGTCTCCTGACTTTTTGCTGAGGATATTGCAGTCTCCTGACTGCCTTCAGACTTTTCAATACATTCCACTCAAAATCCCCCTAACCCCCTTTGCTAATGGCTGCAATATTTTATTCTATTGCTGCTATAAGGGGGAGTTGATCCGCCGTTCCAATTAGAATCTATAAATCATTTTAAATTCTTAAAACCAACACT